>CAYLNH010000038.1:0-36288 GCA_964384625.1 uncultured Lentisphaerales bacterium | reverse complement strand
CCATTAAGCTCAAATCAGCGGAATTCAGGGCAAAAACGATGGAAGATCCGTTCCAGCATGCGGGTGGTCGCTTCGTAGCGCGATTCCATCAGCAACTCGGTATACCCCTCCAACTCGCCGCCGATCAGGTTCTTCAGACTGGCGGCCAGATCCCGTCCGACGTGTTTGGCCCGCACGGTACTGCCCTGGACCAGGCCGTACACCGCCGTGATCCGCCGCCCCGGAATGGTTTCGGTATTCACCAGGATCATTTGTCACCTATCTGTTCATCGCACGGTTTGGATTGCAGTCGCGGCCGGCGCCACCGGTCCCGGCGAGAAAATACCGCCGTTGGCGCGTTTTGCCGCCGATCGCGGCGAAAATTCCGCAACCCCCGCAGCCGGCATCCGGAGAACCACCTAATATATGTACGGGCAAATCTGCTCCGCGCCGCTGTCCAGCCCCTGGACCCGCCGACGAACAGCGGAAAATCATGGTTTTTTTGCCAAAATGCAAAGATCAAACTTGCATGGCCTCAGCGTATACTATATATATGGGTACTTTCCGATTGATACCACAACATCTTGTGTGTGTTGTCTTGTTCGGAACTATAACAGATCTTGATCGAATTTCGCTTGTGCAGGGAGTTCGCAACGGCACCACAAACGTGGGACAGAAGGCATCAGGCCGACAGTCGGGAGAACGGGTCTGAGCTGTTGTTAGTCAAAGAAATAACAGTATTTCTGCCTACATGACGCCGTCTGTGAGGAGGCGCAGGAGGAATTAACGACCGGTACAACGCACTGCGTGTCGGTGCAAGTACCGGTCTTCTTTTTTCTCCGGATTCCCACGATCACCCACCGCCGGACGATTCCGCCTCATACGTCAATCACGGGGTGTGTACGCGGTACATATCGCGCCGTGGGTGGAACGACGGCCGCTCCGAAGTGATCCCCGGCCGCGGGGCGCGGCATCGCGGCCGGGCTTACTACCAGTCGGTGCGGTGCGGCAGTTCGCGGGCGTCGAGCTTGTTTCCGAGTGCTTCAAACTGCTTTGTGGTCATGTAGTGGACCGTTATGTGGTGGTCGCCCATGAAGGAGGTCCGGCGGTTGTTGCGGCCCAACAGATTGCGGTCGTAGTCGGGCTGTGAGCTGGAGGCTTTCTTCCACGGCAGGTTGTTGCCGTCGGGCGCCCACTTGGGGTTGTGCCATTCGGGCATGACATAGAGCCAGCGGACGCAGATGCCGAGACTGGCGCTGGGCCCCCAGTCGCGCCAGGTGACGCCGTTGGCCGCAGTAGCATTCTGCGGCCGGTCCTGTCTGCGGGAGTAGGCAACCATGAACCAGTCTTTGTTCGGGCCTTTGGCGGGCACGATGAATTCATCATCCATTATACTGCCGTAGCAGGTCAGGCCGTAGAGGCTGTCGCGGTTACGGCCCCAGGCTTTGCCGTGGACGAAGAGGTAGCGGGTGATCGAGAAGTAGCGCAGGTCGCCCTTCGTCATGGTGCGTTCGCCGTTGCGGGTCCTGGGTGTCCGGGGCATTGCGGCGGTGAGCACGAGGACGTGACCGTCGGCAACGGTGGCGCGGCGATTGGTATAGGTAATGTAGTTGCAGCAGGTGGCCGAGGCCTCGTAGTTGCCGGGCGGAGCAAGCGTTGCCCCCCGGTTCTGCAGGACGTGGTCAAGCTTGCGCAAACGGGTTCTCATCAATCCGGCGCGCGGCAAATTGGGCAACCGCCAGGTGAGATTGTAGATGATTGACTCCATGCCGCCCAGCGGAATGCCGAAGTGTTTGTTCCAGCCGACCTTGCCGTTGTACTGCCTGCCCGGTTTTTCGCTCGGCGTCGGATAGGCCGGGACCGGGATGTTCTGCCGGCGGGCAATCAGACGGATGTCTTTGGGCTTGAGCCAGAACGTTTCGCCGGTAGACAGGCGGAGGTGAGCCTTGGGCAGATCCACCCCGGCAAGCGGGCCGGTTTTCTTGTCGGGGCCGTAGCAGCGCAGCCAGAGCACCGCGGGAATGAGGTGCCAGTTCCCCAGTGGGCCGGACGGACGGAACGGTCCGGCGATGCGCGTGTTGCTGGTGCTGCCGATCGAGCGATAGGCGGGACGACCGTGTTCCGTGGCCGAACCGGGATTGAGTGCTTCGTTCAGTTTCACCATGTCGCCCGCCGCCATCCGGAAAGAAACCCGATAGCCGCGCTTCTTCGCCTGCCGGTCGGCGCCGACGCGGAACGGGTTGGTGTGCCCCGGCAGCGGCTCGATGTCGGCATCGACGATGGGGACTTCGGCGCCGCCGATGCCGCCGACGGTAGAGACATTGGGCGAATAGAACGGTTGGCTCGCCTGCAGATTGAAGAACCGGCAGTGCGGGAACTCGCCGTCCAGGACGAGGGTTGAGCCGTAGGGCGCGATGTAGACCAATTTGGCGTAAGTGCAGTGGGGGTCAGGCGCCAGGAAGTAGAGCTCGGAGAAGTCTGCGGGCACATCCATCGCCGGTCGTATATACCACTGTTCCTCAAGCTTCACGTCGGCCGGTTTGCAGATGACCCAGGAGGTTTTGCGGTTGTGCAGGCTCGGCGGCAGGAGGTCCCCGGGCAGATCCTGTTCCTTCTGATCACCCTCGAGCCACTGCCGCACAAACGCTTCAAGCCGGTCCGAAAGCTGGTTTGCCTGCCGGTTGATCTGTTGGTGTTTTCTGTGGCGCTCGGGCTGGTTGAGTTGCAGAAACCGTCCTGCTCCGGTTCGCCCCGCGAGTTTCGGCACGATCATCAGCTTGGCCATGTCGCCAACCGGTGTGAGTTCCTCCGGGATCAAGGCTTCGGTGAAGTAATCACAGGGGAGTTTCGGGTTTCCGGCAGACGTTGGCTTGCGCGCAAGCACGGTGATCTTTGCCGTCTGCCCACCGTACCGCACGGCGATCGTGCCCTTGCCTGCCGCCTGGAAGCCGGTACTCCAGAGCGCCTCGGCGCCTTTCCATGTGAGGTGACGATCTTCGGGTCCGGCAACCCGCATCATGAACCGGTCGACCTTGCTCTTATCGCCTTCGAACCAGCCGTAATCGGTGATCCAGACCGGGCTCTTCCCGGCTCGTTTGCAGTCGGGATCGGGCCTTCCATCGCTCCAGACGGGAACGACCCGCAGGTCCATGATGTCGTACGTGGCCCACCCATGCCAGGTGCGGTTTCGGAGCGGCTGCAAAGTCGAGCGGATCTCCAGCCGGGTGACCTCGGCGGCAAACGCGGACAGACCAATGGCAAACAGGGCGACCAATGCGGTGTGCAGTTTCACGAGTTATCCTTGTTGGGTCTGCAGTCAAACTACCGCTGAACCGCGCAAAGGTTACATTCCGGGGGATGTCCGGCCGCCGAATTCGCCCCGGGAATCAGCTGGGGGTCGGCGTCGAAATCGCGCGGCATGTTGTGCCGCAACCGCTTTCGTTGCCCCGGGGCATCTTCGGCTCGCAGCTCAGCGACAGCCACCGCGAGAAGTGTTGGAGTCGATGTTTCGCCTCAAAATGCCGACAGATTGAGGTGTGCCGCCCGGGAGGTGGAGAGGCGGGCAACGGCCTTGCATCAAACATCTCGCTTACCCATGGCACGAGGCCGTGGTGGTCGGGAAGACTTTTCGCGCTTCATGTAGCCGTTCTCCCCCTCAGACAGCTCGTTGTGAGCGCCGTCCTTGCCAGGTTGAGGACCAGATCTGCTCCCGGCAAAACACCAACTCATTTCGGCTCCAGCCCTAAGAAGTTCCGCCGCCGGTCGTCCTGTACCCGAATCCAGTGTCCGGCGGGCGGTCTCCGGACCGGGAGAATCAACCGAAGGAGAGAATCATGTATCGCAGTCTGGGTCTTGTCTTGACGTTGTTGGCGGCGGCGAACCTGCGTGCCGGCAAGCAGACAACTGAACACAAGGGATTGAAGGTGGCGGCGGCGGCGCGCCGGGCGGAAGTCGGCCGCAAGGAAATGGCCGGGTTCGACATTACGTTGACGAATACCGGCAAGCAGGCATACCAGCTCTATGACCTCAGCATGTCGCCGTACTTCAGCAACAGCTTTCACTGGAAGATCCGCGCCGTGAAGTCCGGCAAGACCTACGGCAAGGCCCCGATGATGATGCGCCCGGCAATCGCCAAAATCCCGCTGGGACAGCCGCTGGAGCCGGGCAAGTCGAAAACCGTCACGTTGTGGGTGAACCTCGATCAGCTCCTTGAAATCGGCGGCAAACCGGCGAAGAAAGGCCTCCGCCCACGCGGCGGCGGCGCCGGCTTTGTGGCGCCGCAAGGACGCGGCGAAAGCCTGCCGGCCGGCAAATACGAACTCATCCTCGATGCCGGTTTCCACCCGATCCCGAAGAACCGGCAGGGACCGATGCCCATGGTCGGACACGGCGACAACGAAGGGAAGAACCAGCAGGACCTGCCGTTCTATACCGGCAAGATCGATACCTTGACTGTGCCGTTCACCCGCTCGGATAAAGACTACGTCCCGGACGCCGAACTGCTGCGGCAAGCGGATGTGGTGGCTGTCGGCCGGACCTACAAGATGAAACGAGTCAAAGACGGCGTTGTGGAGTGCACCCTGCGGGTCCAGAAATTGCTGAAGGGAGAGCTGCCCGGACAGGACATCGTGTACCGGGTGCAACCGAAGAAAGGCCGCCGAACAGGCCGCGGCCGCATCACCTATCTGAAAAAGGGCAAAGACGGCATTCTCCGGCAGTTGCAGGAATAGCTGCAGCGCCGGGAACGACGGCCGAAAGCGATCCCGACTGCCTCGGCCCGCCTTGATAATCCATCCATTTCGCGACTGCCTGTCCGCCGTGGCGGAAGAGCCGGCAGTGTACGCCACGTGAGTTCCGCTCCACGTGACAACGTGGTCACGAGACGAGATCAAGAGCTTGCGGTCGTCAGCCGGTCGCCGGCGTCTGGGCGCACCTCAAAAAGCGGCGGCGGCTGGAACTGCTTGCGCTTGCGGGCAGGGACGGCTCGCGGTAGAAGACTGGCGAATTGCGCGCCATACCTGCCGCGAAACGATCCCGCGACTGTGCCGGGCCTGCCAGACATGTTTGCCAGGCCCGGAACAAAGGCGGGGTGCTGGTGGGGCCGCGGAACTGAAGGGGGTGTAGATACTCCCATGCTCAGCTTGGGGCCTCTTCTCGGAGCGCCGGCACCCGATCCCGCACCCTTTTGGCGCCGGGCGGAGCTAGTCCGCGTTGCGGTACAGCCAGGTTCGAGCCAGAACCAAGGCGTGCATCTGGTGCTGAACCACGTCGATACGCAACCATGGTTCTTGCGGATGATTCAGGATGCCGCCGACTGCCCGCGGCGGAACACGCGGAAGCCGCGCCAGGTAATCGTTCTGCCGGGGACTGCCAACCTGCCAGCTGAGCAATTTGGCCAGACCGGTATCGACGGCGGCGGTGAACTTGGCCCTTGCCCGGCGGTCGCCGGTCAAGCGGGCCAGTTCGGCGGCGTGAGTCAACCCCTCGAACGCATAGGCCGTGTTCCGCCGGCGCCGCAGGACGCGATGGGTGTCGATCATCCAGTGGCCCAGCTGAATGGCGCGCCGGGCGTATTTCCCGGTGCCCGGCCACTTGCTGGTGTACAGTTCGTAGTATGCCATGGTGCTCCACTGGTAGAAGCCCTTGGTCGTGCTGCTGTCCGGGTCGCGCTGCAGCGGCTCGACGACGTTGATCTTGTGCATGCGGCCGGCGCTGTCGATCAGGGTCTGCTTGAGTTTGTCGTGGCCGGCGTATTTCGCTGCCCGCACCAGACAAAGCAGGGTCTCGCCATCAAAATAGGGGGACGGCCGTCCGACGCCCTTGCCGGCATTGGTGTAGCTGCTGTGGAACTGTCCGGTGGTTGTGCGTAGCGAGACCAGGAACCGAACGTAGCGCGTCAGTTGGTCCTTATAGCGCGTCTTTTCGGCAGCCGTCAGGCTGTGTTCGGCCCGCAGGTAATCGACCAGGCTGAGACCGATCAAGGCAACCGCGCCGGTGCTGTTGCGCTGTTGTGGATACAGGATGTACGCACCGCCGGCCGCAGTTGTCTTCGAGCGGCTGATGAAAAAATCAAGACTGCGCCGCAGCGCGCGTTCGAGGTCCCGCTCGGGCGCGTGGCGGAACAGCAGCGCCAGGCCCCAGACCGCACCGGCCTGCCGCGTTACGTTGTCGCCGGGCCGGGCCTTGAGAGTGCCGCAGTGGAATTCATAGTGAAAGGTGCCGTCGGCCTTCTGGTTGGCCACCATATGGGTGCGTCCCAGGGCGATGGCCCGCTCCAGATCGGCGGCGGTCAGCTTGCGGTCGTCGGCGCCGACCGCAACAGCCGTAAACAGAAGCAGAAAGAAAAATCTCATCAATGAAGTCCTTCTTGTGCGCGGCGGGACACACTATCGCACCGGCATGGAATCGCAAGGGACTGATTCGGCATCGACCCCGCTGTTGTCGATCCGCCGGGTCCGGGAACAGAAAACGGCCGCCGGCAGGTCCTGCCGGCGGCCGTCTGAGATCATCATTCGTGGTCCAGTTCTAGAACCGGGCGGTCAAGCCGGAGAAGAACCACAGATTATCGGAATCCGAGTAGATCAAGTCGGCGTTCTTCTCGAGGTCCTTGTCGACAATCGCGCTGTAGCCGACGCCGAAATGAACCGTCGTCCGGTTGTCGACCTGACCGACCAGCTTAACGGTGGCCGTCGCATCGGTTACCGCGGCTTCGCGTTCCGAATTGTTGTAGACCCGGACCTGGGTTGCGAAATCGAGGTCGGTCCAATACAGATACCGCGTGCCGAAGAAGGCCTCGTTATAGGCCCGGCTGCCGAACCCGACCCAACCGAGGGCCTCCAGCGTCCAACGGTCGTTCAGGCGCATGCCGGCAGCCATGCCGCCTTTGCCGTACCAGCCGCTGACGTCGTCAGCTTCGTAGTAGGCGGCGCCAAAGGCTTTCAGCGCCAGGCGCGCCCGGGGATCGGTCAAATTAAGCGCCAGAATGGCATAGACATCCATCGCGTCGCTGTCCTGGTGCTCGTGGCCGTCATGCGGGTAGTAATAGGCAATGAGGCCGAGATCCAGTTCGACGCGGTCCATGAGGGTCCTGCGATAGGACAGCGTCCAATCGTACTCGGTGAACTCATTTTCCTGGTCGTCGATGTCGTCGGCGTCCATACTTCCCCACCAACTGACGGACACGCGACCGCCGAGGAAGTCGGTGAGGGCGAGTTCGAGGTACGGCTGCAGTACGGCGCCGTCATTGAGCAGTTGGCCGCGCCAGACATACTTCGAGGCGAAGTCTGCCGAGACGGTCGTCTCCAGACGGGTGCCGCGCTGTACGGGTTGGGGTTGCTGGGCACGGGCCTTATGGGATGCTGCCAGCCCACCCAGGATGAACAGGATGATCACGAGTGTTTTGCTTGTCACGTGGATTGCCTCCTACGTTTTGATGTTTGTTCGCAGCCTCAGGATAAGGAAATACCTCAAGCACAGATTCCAGACGGACAATCTATGGGGTAAAGCGCGGGTGAGATGCCTCCGTGCCGCAGCCTCCTTTGTTGTCAACCGGCAGTTAATGCCGGCCTGGTACGCCTCCGGGCGTGCCGCCTCCAATGTCGTATTGGGACATACCAAGTGTCGAATACAAGCAAAATCCGGAAATTCTTTTCGCCGCCGGAAACAGCACTGCCGGGCGCTCCCAGAGCGCCCGGCAGTCTGGTTGCCGGTTTACTGTCGGACGACCTCGGCCCGAATCGGGTCCACGCCAACGGCCCCGGACCCGGCAACCGCGGAACGCCCGGCCGACAGGCTGTAATCCGGTCGAGGTGTGAATCAAGCTAGAACGAATGCGAGAACCCGACATTGAAAATATAGACGTTGGTCTCGCCAAAGCCTGCTTCAGCGGCTTCCTCGAGGTCGCCGTCGACGACATCGCTGAAAGTAAGACTGAAGGACAGCTCGGAATGGTCGTCGATGGCGCAGGAAAGACCGGCCGACGCGGTGATGTCGTTGAAGCCGTCGTTCTTGACGCCGAAGTACCCCTCGTTGTAGTTGTCGTCCGCGCCGCCGAGGCCGAGGCTGAAGCCGAGGGACCATTTGTCGGACAAAGGAATCGATGCCTCGGCCGCCACATTGTAGTAATAGCCGCCGATGTTTTCGACATCATAGTTGACGGCGCAGCCGACCGACAGGGCGAAGTTCTGCCGTTCCACCAGCGGCATGGAAAGCCCGACCGAGACTTCCGTCGTATCGCTCTCTCCGGTGATCTGCGGGAAGTAGTAATAGATGTATGCCAGGGTCAACTCGAGCGGGCCGACCGCGGTGACGTAGCTGACGGTCCAGTCATGTTCGGTGAACTGATTTTCCTCGCCGTTGTAGTCGGTAAGGTCCAGTACGCCCCACCAGTTCAACCCGAGCGTGCCGCCCGGAACACTCAGGCCGACGTCGACCGTCGGCTGCAGACAGGGCTCGTTATTGAGCACCTGACCGCGCCAGACATAGCGTGACGGATAGTCGGCGCCGGCACTGACTGCCAGCCGGCTTTCCTGGGCCACTGCGGATACGCCGCTGAACAGGAGAGTTACAAGTGCGAAAAAGAAAACGGTACGGGTGGTACGGGTCATTGTTGCAGCCCTTTTGTTATGTTGCGTTGGTGTTGTGCCCGGCGTGGAACACAACCACACTCCAGACCTGGAGAGTTTGTTCGGAGCCCGCTTGAGCTCCTCCGATGCCAAGCCGCGGAATGCCAACCATAACGAACTGTCATTGCAACAAGATACACGCTAGCACCACATCGCCGCGCAGGAAACAATTTTGTCGCTCAGGGATGTGACCGATACGATTTTGTCGGGAGCGGGCGCGGGGCGGAAGGCGGCCGGCGGGAGCTTGGCGGCGCCGGGGTAGAAGCCGGAGACAGCCGCGCTATATTAGGCGCGATTCGCGCTGTAATCCAAATCCAAAGGCCACAGGAGTCCCCTTCCATGAGCGACGCCAAGATCTCCCGCTCAAGCTACCTTTCCCGCAACGTCGGCGAGTACCCCGACGAAGTCGAAATCCTCGGCAACAAGTACGTCAAGGTCGACGATTTGCGTTACGGCACGAATCCGCATCAGACGGCGGCCTGCTACAAGCCGGTCGGCGTAACAACCCCGATCGGTGATCTTGAAATCCTCAAGACGGGCAAGAGCGGCCTGTCCCAGACGAATCTCGAGGACATCTCTTACTCCCTGAATATCATCAAGTTCTACGACAAGCCGGCCTGTGCCTGCATGAAACACGTCAACCCCTGCGGAGCCGCTGTGGCGGTGGCCGGCGATACGGTGGTGGACGTCTATCGCAAGGCGCGGGCGGCGGACCCGCGGGCGGCGTTCGGCTGTGTTGCGGCCTTCAGTTGCGAAGTGGATGAAGCGACCGCGAAGGAGATCATGGGGGCGTTTACCGAATGCGTCGTGGCGCCCTCATATACGGCCGCGGCACTGGCAACGTTCAATGACCGCGAGAGTTTCAAACTGAACAAGCACATCCGCATCGTGAAGGTCAAGGACCTGGCCGCAATCCCGCGCTATGTCGGTGACGAGGCGACCCACGGCAGCACGATCAAGGTGCTGCACGACGGTTCCCTGGTCATTTCCGACCCGTTACTGACGCATCTGCGGGGCGTTGACGACCTGAAGCGGGCGACCGGCAAGAACAAGGCTTGCGGCGAGCAGGAATCAACGGCGCCGGCAACGCCCCAGCAGCTGGAGGACCTCCTGGCGGCGTGGTACATCAACATGAACGTCCGTTCGAACGGCGTTGTGATCGTCAAGAACGGCGTAACCCTGGCCTGCGGCACGGGCGAGCAGGACCGGGTGGGCGCGGTCGAGCAGGCAATTCTGAAGTACAACGAGAAGTACGAAGGGGCAGAGGACATTCAAGGCGCGGTCATGGCCAGCGACGGGTTTTTTCCCTTCCCCGATGCGGTTGAGGTGGCGGCGGCAGCCGGCGTCACGGCGGTGATGTCGCCGGCCGGGTCGATCAAGGACGCGGATGTCATTGCGCGCGCCAACAACCTCGGCGTCGCTCTGTTCCACGCGCCGGAGCGTATTTTCTCGCATCACTGACCATCCAGCCGGCTGAAACGGCGGCAGGCAGACCGGGCGCACCCCGGCGGCTGCGTTGCTGTTGCGCTTGCGCCGCCGGCTATAGTCGGGGTAGAGTAGCGGCCGGAGGTATTGATGACCGCAGTGGATGACAGTTTCCTTCGGCGCCTGCAGGAGCGTCTCGGCGTCTTGTTCCTGTTCGGCACCGTCGTGTTGTTGTTTCTGGCGTACCCCATGGCGCTGCTGCCGCCGGCTCTGCGGCTGGGCGAATACGGCTTCAACAACCTGCCGTTCCAGGTCAGTGTACCGATCCTGCTGTTGGGGACGTTGCTGGCGATTCCCGTGGTGGTCGTGGGCCGCAGCCGGCCGCCGTGGCCGTTGTTCGCCGCGGTCGGAACCTACGTTCTGTTCTGGCTGATGGCCTATCTCCGCTTCCCCGGGCACCTGCCGGCGGCAATCGAACTGCTGGGCTATGCCGCCGTGCCGCTGGCCGCGGCAATGGTGCGGCACGACGGCTCGGTGTTCCGCCGGCAGTACATTGTCCGGGCGCTCTTCGGCCTCTGGCTCTGGCAGATCGTGCTGATGCTGATCGCCTTTGCCCGGCGCGATTTCCAGCCCGTCGGGACGGCGGGCAACATCAACTGGTCGTCGGCGCTGGTCCTGGGGCTGTCGCCCTGGGCTTTCCTCGCCGTTGACGGTTGGTTGGCGCGGCGTCTGCCGCGACCACGGCAACGGCGGTTGACGGCGGCCTTGATTGTCGCGCTTCCGACGTTTGCGTTTCTGCTCGGCTGCCGCAGCCGGGCAACGGTCGCCGCTTTGCTGGCGTTGGCTGTCGTCTTCGCAATCATCCACATGAAACGCCGGGCGGAGCGCGTTGCCTTTGCGGCGTTTATCGTGACCTTGCTGGTGACGGTCTTTGTGGTGTTCCTGCGTTTTGCTCCGGATTTCATGATCCGAACGATTCGGCGGGACGTCCGGCTGCCGCTGTACAGCAGCACAGTACGTCTGATCGCGGCTGATCCCTGGGGTACGGGGCCCGGCAATTTCCGGCAGCGGTTCACCCCGTTCCGAGCCAACTCCACCTATATGCTGCGCCAGACAGCAGCCCACACGACGATTCACCCGCACAACGAGTTGCTGAATGTTACCGCGCAGCTCGGCGTGCCGGCGGGAATTGCCTTTTTTGCGATGTTGCTGCCGCTGATCCTGGGACGGCGCGGCGATGCAGTGCAGACCTGTGCCCGATTTACCGCGACGGTTATCCTGGCCCAGAGCATGCTGGACATGCCGGCGGTGCAGCCGCCGACCAATCTGCTGGGCTTGCTCTGTCTGGGCTGGTGCTGGCCGATGACGGGGTTCACGATCCCGGCTGCGGGCTGGCAGTGCCAGTTGCGGCGCGCCGTCGGTCCACTGGTTTTGCTGGCGGCAGCGATCGGCGGGATCGCCCTGGCCCAACGCGACATTCGCTATGACCTGGCGGCCCGGAAGGGTGAGCTCTACCGCCGGATCTCCCGGGAGTACGGACGAAACTACAACTCGGCAAAAAGCCGGAAATTCCTGAAGCGGGCGTATGCGGCGTTCTTCACGGCAACGCAGGTCGATCCCGACAGCCTCGACGGCCACTACGAAGCCGGCCGGCTGGCGCTCAGCCTGGGGCAGTTGGAAGCTGCACAAGAGCACCTGACCCGGGTGCAGGATCACGACCCGAACTTCGCCCATCTCAACGCCTTGCTCGGACAACTGGCGCTGCGGCAGGTCCGCACTGCGTCGCCGGCGCAACGCATTCGGCTGCTGGCCCTGGCCCAACACTGCTTCCTCCGTGAACGACAGCTCTACCCACGGGAAACGCGGCCGCTGCACGACCTGTACAATTTCTGTCTGGGAACCGGCCAGTACAGCCAGTTGCCGACGCTGTATGACCGGGCCACAACGTTGTACGCGGAACGGGCGGAAAACCAGCACTTCAATCGTCTCGATCCGCTGCTCGCCGCGTGGTTGACCGCCGTCAAAGCCGGCGACCAACAGCGGGCGATCAAAATGGCGCGGCAAATCACCGGCGACATCCATACCGAGCACCTGGACCCGCTATTCGTCGAACTCGCCAACCGCATGCAGTGGCCTTTGCACATTCTGCGGTCGGGCTTCAGCGAGCTGGACGCCGCCTACTGGCAGCAGGAGCTGCGCCACCATCGCCTGCTGGGAGACGCCGGCAGCGGCGCCTACCCCAGTATCCCCGAACTGACGGCCTGGTTCACCCGCAACTACCGGATCGATCGCGAACAGAAGGTCCTGCAGCTGCCGGCGAACTTCTGGAAACGCAGCCGCGGCAGCCGGCTGTCGGTCTACGCCATGTACAGCGCCCTGGTGCTGTCCAACGGCGGCTGGTGCATCTTCCAGCTCGACGAGCGCAAACAGCCGCAGCAGGCCTTGGTGAGTCATCGGTTGCGGTTGTATGCGGTGGACCTGGACGCCGGCACCTGCGAGCTGATCCCGCCGCAGGATCCGCGCCGCCGGGTGCAGTGGGTGCCGGGCAAGACCGTGGTGTACTTCCCGGTGGAAGAGTATTTCCTCCGCAACCAGATCCTGGGCAGCCTGCTCGCCCGCCGCTTCCCGAAAGACAACTTCCTTTCCACCCGTCCGCCGAGCCTGCAGTTGATCTACCTGATGCAGACCTGCACCGGCGCCCAGGCGCCGCCGCTGAACAAGCTGAAAGCCTTCTGCTGGACGGCGCCGATCCATGTCTATGACGCCGCCTACAAACGCAGCCGGCAGCAGGCCTTGCAGCAACAGCGAAAGAACCGGCCGGCGCCCTGATCCCGTTGCCCTGGCGCCCGGCAGCGCCGGAGAGGCAGTTGCCCCGACTGTCGTCGTCGAGATACAAGGTGCTGACCGGGCTGCCGGAAGGCAATGCAGCCCTGTCCGTCACCTTGACGGACAGGGCTGCATAAAATCGAACGAACGACCGGCAATCAGCCGACGGCGGACTTGACCAGGTCCACGAGCTTCGCCGGGTCCAGCGGTTTCTGCAGGACACCCTTCAGGCCGAGCGCGGCATAACTGGTGGTCTCATTCAAGGCGTCGCCGACGGACGACAGCATGTAGATCGGCACGTCCTGACCAAGAGCCTTGAGTTCCTTGACGAAGGCGGTGCCGGCGTCGACTTCTTCCATCATCAGATCGACGAACACCACGTCCGGGTTCACCTGTTTGTAGACCTTGAGGCCTTCTTCCGCGGTGCCGGCCGTGGCCACTTCGTAGCCCTTCGACTCCAACACGGTCTTCATAAAATCCAGAATGTCCGGATCGTCGTCGATGGACAGGATCACTTTCGCATCACTCATTGTCTTCTTCTCCTTGCGCGAGTTCCTCCGCTGGGGAGGGTTCGTCCGCTGTGACGTTTGCTTCGAAATTCCAGTTCTGTTCGGCGAGCGTCTGAAAGAACATCAGGGCCTGTTCCAGGTTCGCTTTGGCTTTCTCGCTCAGCCGCTCGCCAAACTCATTAAACTCAAAACCGCGAATACCCAGGACAAAAGCCTGTGTTTCTGCGTTGAACAAAGACTGCGCCAGGTTGTAAACCTGTCCGGGCGACACGCTGTGGCTGCAAAAGCTCACATCCATCTCCGGCTCGATCCGCTTCAGGTAGTACGCGTCCGCGCTGTACAAGGCGGCATCGACAAACAACACGACATCGTGTTTGGCAATGGTCGCTGCATCTTCAACGTTGAGCTGGTAGTTGGAGTCAACTGTAACACCCGGCAGCCGCAGGGCCTCAACGCGATCGGCGAAAGCGGGCCCCAGGCCGTCATCCAGACGGCCCGGGTTCCCGTAACCAATCACGATCAGACTGCGGCCGGCGGCGGTCAATTCGTCTTCTTCTTTTCGATGAGTTCGCCGTCGGCGCCGATCAGTTCCACTTCCAGGGGCATGTGTCCCAGCGCATGCGTGGCGCAGGACAGGCACGGATCGTAGGCGCGGATCGCGACTTCGATATGGTTCAACATGCCTTCGGTGATCTCGGCCTTGCCGGAAATGTGGTCCTGGGCGACCTTCTGCACGGACCGGTTCATCGGTTCGTTGTTCTGCGTCGTCGACACGATCAGGTTGGCTTGCGTCACCTGGTCGCGGTCGTTGACCTTGTAGTGGTGCCAGAGCGTACCGCGCGGCGCTTCGATGACCGCCACGGTTTCTTCCTGCCGGTCGCCCTTGACGACCAAGTCGTCACCCTGCAGGTCGGGATCGTTCAGCAGTTCTTCGATCTTCTCGATCGAATGCAGCAGCTCAATCATCCGGGTCCAGTGGTAGGCCATGGTGATGTTGTTCGGCTTGCCGTCGGTCACCGCCATGAATTCCTCGCGCGCGGCCTCGGCCTTCGGCGTATCGATCTTCGTGCAGATGTTGATGCGCGACAGCGGACCGACACGGTACCAGCCCTTCTCCGGGCCGAGTTCCTTGACGAACGGGAACTTCATGTACGACCAATCCCGGACTTCCTCCTGGATGTGGTCGAGGTAATCCATGGGATCCATCTGGTCGAGGATCTTGTTGCCCTGGGCGTCAATGACGGTAAACTTGCCGTCGTAGAGGTCGAGGGTGCCGTCGGCCTGCGTGATGCCGCCGTGGTTCGAGTCGAAGGTACCGAACGGTGCCAGCATCTCCAGGTTCTCGACGGTGTAATCCTTGGCAATCTTGACCGCGGACTCACCCCAGGCGACCATCTGATCGATGTCTTTGAGCAGGGTGTCACGTTCGTCAACAGCCAGGTTCTTATTGATGCCGCCGGGGATGGCGCCAGTGCCGTGGATGCGTTTGCCGGCGGTCGCCTTGATGACTTCCTGACCGTAACCACGCATCTTGATGGCCTGTACGCCCAGCTCCGGGTACTTCTGGGCCACGCCGATGACGTTGCGGATGGCCGGGTCGGCATCGAAGCCGAACAGCAGGTCCGGGGAGGACAGGTGGAAGAAATGCAGGGCGTGCGACTGATAGGTCTGACCGTAGTGCATCAGACGGCGCATCTTTTCTGCGGTGGGCGTCAGTTGTGTGGCGCCGACGATGCGGTCCATCGCCTTGGCCGCGCACAGATGGTGACTGACCGGGCAGATGCCGCACAGACGCTGGATCATGGACGGCACTTCCCAGAACGGACGGCCTTGGACGAACCGCTCGAAACCGCGGAACTCGACCACATGCATCCGCGCCTGCGTCACGTTGTTGTCGTCATCCAGGTAGATGGACACTTTGCCGTGTCCCTCGATCCGGGTGACCGGCTCGATATATACTCGCTTTTCAGCCATGGTTTGATCTCCTGATCGGAAGGACTCTTAGTCGTATTTGATGCACTCGTAGGGGAGGTCCAGGGGTTTGTTGTTCAACAGCGCAACAACAGCCTGGTAGATCGTGTCTGCCGGCGGCGGGCAGCCCGGGAGATGGTAGTCGATCTTCACCACTTCGTGGCAGGGATAGACTTTGTCCAACATCAGCGGGATTTCCGGATCACTGGGCAGGACCTGTTTCGGGTTGTAGACGGTCGGGCCGTTCTTATAGGCCTCTTCCATACACTCTTCCAGCGGAATCGTGTTCCTCATGGCCGGGATGCCGCCCATAATGGCGCATTCACCCAGCGAAATCAGAACATCACAGTTCTGCCGGAAGTACTCCAACACGTGCACGTTTTCTTCCGAGCAGCAGCCGCCTTCAATCAGGCCGACGGCGCATTGTCCGGTGAATTTCTTAATATCGTCAACCGGTGACTTGTCGAAGTCCATGACTTCAACAACTTCCAGAAGCCGTTCATCCATGTCGAGGATCGACATATGGCATCCGAAGCAGCCGGCCAGCGAAGCGGTTGCAAGTTTAGGCTTACTCATGCCGTACTCCTTTGGGGCCTAATTGGCTTTATGTTCAATTTCGGAACCGATGGGTTCCTTGTCATACTTACGCTTGCCGACGGGCACCACGTAGCCGACACGCTTTTTCATCAGCGCGCCGACCGGGCAGATCTCCATCGCCTTGTCCGTCACCGCGGCGTCGGTTTCAGCCAAGGCTTCACCGTTCACCTCGATCCGCTTCTCAGCGCCGCGTTCGACGAACTGGAAGACGTTCTTGCCGTCCATCGTCTTGGACGCGCGCACGCACCGGGCGCACAGGACGCAGCGGTTGCGGTCGATGTAGATGTCGTCGTGCGAGAAGTCGATGGTCTTGTCTTCCGGGAACATGTACGGGTACTTCGGGGCCAGCATGCCGAGGCGATAACCCAGAGCCTGGAGCTCGCAACTGCCGCTCTTCTCGCAGAATGGGCAGAAGTGGTTGCCTTCGACAAACAGCATCTCAACGATGTTCCGCCGGATGTTGTTGATCTGTTCGGTCTCGTTTTCGACAATCATCCCTTCGGCGATCGGCTGGGTGCAGGCTGACTGCGGTCGGCCGTTGCACATCACCGTGCACACCCGGCAACTGCCGAACGGCAGCAGGTCCTTGTGGGCACAGAGCCGGGGGATATAGATGCCGGCGGCGTCGGCCGCCTGCATGATCGTCTGGCCGGGTTCGCCCTCGACCTCGACGCCGTCAATCTTGAATTTGATTGTGTCGCTCATTTGCAGAGTCCTCTAGCCTTCCTTGAAGATGGCCGATTTGCGGCCGACGATGTTTTCGGATTTCGCGATGGCCGCCTGAACGTCGAACGTCGGCAGGAACTGGTGCTTGCCGTCGCCGTCCTTGAAGAGCTTCCGGTATGCATCGGGGAAATTCTTCAGCGTGCACAAGACGGGGTTGGCCGATGTCTGGCCCAAGCCGCAGCGGCTGGCCACTTTCACCGTTTCGCCGAGTTCCTCGAGATAGGCGAAGTCGTCTTCACTGCCGCGCCCTTCCAGGATGTCCTTGAGCCGTTGTTCCAGCAGCACGTTGCCGACTCGGCAGGGCGTGCAGTAGCCGCAGCTTTCCTCGACGAAGAATTCCATGAACTGCCGGGCGATATCAACCACATTGCGGGTGTCGTTGAAGACCATCAGCGAACCGCCGGTGGCCAGGTCGTCGTAGCAGATTGCCCGGTCGAAGTCGGCCTGGCCGACCATCTGACCGCTCGGCCCGCCAACCTGTACGGCCTGGGCGTCTTCGCCGCCGCAGGCCTTGAGCACGTCCCGCAGCGAGGTGCCGAACTCGACCTCGAAAATACCCGGCATAGCGCAGTCGCCGGAAATGCTCAGCAGCTTCGTCCCCGGGCTCCCCTGGGAACCGAGGTCCGCAAACCAGGCCGGACCATGCTCGATGATCCGCGGCACGCAGCAGAAGGTCTCGACGTTGTTGACGCACGTCGGTTTTTCCAGATACCCCTTCTGCGCCGGGAACGGCGGCCGGTTCTTCGGATCGCCGCGCAACCCCTCGCAGGAGCTGATCAACGCCGTTTCCTCACCGCAGATGTAGGCGCCGGCGCCCATCTGGATCCGGATGTCGAAGTTGAAGCCGTCCTTGCCGGCAATGTTGTTGCCCAGCAACCCGGCCTCGCGGCGCTTGGCCAGGACGTCTTCCAGATACGCGCGCAGATAGGCGTACTCGCCGCGGAGATAGACAATGCCGGTCTCCGCGCCGATGGCGTAGGCGGCGATCGTCATACCCTCAAACAGCAGGCCGGCTCTCTCCGTCAGGATCACGCGATCCTTGAACGTGCCGGGCTCGCCTTCGTCCGCATTGCAGATCAGGGTGCGGTTGTCGCCGTCGGCGGCGCGGGTGAATTCCCATTTCATCCCGGCCGGGAAGCCGGCGCCGCCGCGACCGCGGAGACGGGCGGTCTTGACGTCGCGGATCACTTCCTGCGGCGTCATGTTGATCGCCTTCTTGATCGCGGCGCCGTCGGTGTGATCGGCCAGGATGACCGGACCGGACCGGCGGATATTGTTGATCACCATCGACTTGACCAGCTCGTTGGCGTTGTTGCCGTCGCCGTAGGTGCGGACCAACGCCTTGGCGTCCGGATTCTCTTTCAGCTTCTGACAGATCCGCCTGGCTTTGTCCGTCGACAGATACGTCACCAGTTCGTCGTTGATCATCGCCGCCGGCGCCTGATCGCTCAGACCAATGCACGGCGTCCACTCCAGCGTAATGTTGCCGTCCGCCGTGGTCTCGCCCATCTTGATGCCGAGCTCTTCCTCAAACACTTTGGCCGTGTTGCCGGCGCCGCGAAGCATGTCGACGACGTCGTTGCAGATCCGGATCACGACTTTGCCTTTCGGCTTCGAGTCCAGGAAGGTGTAGAACGATATGACGCTCTCCACTTCAACCCGGTGCGTCCCGCAGGCTTCGGCGATCGTCTGCATCGCTTCTTCCGAGACGCAGCCAAGCTGCTCCTGCACGGCACGGACGATGTCCATCATCCGGGTACGGTCATTGTCGTTTTCGGCACAGATGCCGATCACAACGTCTTTGGTTGGTGGGCTCATGCGCAAGGCTCCGTGTTAGAGTTGAATCTCGCTCGCTGGCAATCTGAAATTGTCGCTCTCCCGGTCCCAGCACCCGAAGTTGTGATTGCATTCACAAATAAGAGGATAACTCTAAGCAGGATACCGCAATAGTCCAGACGTTTACGCCGGAAAAGCCGTAAATGCAGGGATCTTTACCCGGCCCGAAAACCCGGGCGCAGTCGCCCGAGCTGCTTGCGGGGACGGGGGTTACCCATGGCCGGGGGTATCAATGCCGCAGCGGCGCCCGGTTTTCCTCTCCGGCCCGCCGGCCCGGCGTTGCGGCGGCGATCGCGCGCGGGCGCGCGCCGGCGGCGGTTGCCCGCCGCAGTCTCAACCCCCGCGTCGGTGAGCGTTCCGGCCCGATTCATCTTCCGTCATGGGCGGCTGTCGGATTGCCGGCGCCAGACTGTGGGAGCGGCGCCGAACCGCTTGCGGAAGGCGGCGCTGAAATAGTCCGGCGACCGGAAGCCGCAGGCTGCGGCAACCTGTTTGATCGACTGGTCGGTGCGCTGCAGCAGACCGCAGGCCTTCTCGAAACGCAACAGATCGATGTATTCCTTCGGCGAGACGTGGAACTGCTCCCGGAACGCCCGGAACAACGTGCTGCGGTTGACGTTGAACCGGCCGGCCAGGTCGTCGACCGACGGTGCGGTTTCGAGCTGGCTCTCCAACACCAGCCGACAGGCCTCGGCCAGGCCGGTGCTGTCGGGCGTGATCGTCCGGTCCTTGCCGAGCGCCTCGATCAACTGCCAGGCGGCCGTGACCGGGTAGAGCTCGCCGCCGCTGTTCGCCGGGAAGACCTCGCAAAGATCATCCAGCGTCTGGAAGAAACGCGCGTTCCCCGAGATGTCGCGATGGGGATGGCGGCGATCCAGGCCGACGCGGTCAAAGGCCCAGTCGGCATCGCTGCCGTCGAATCGCAGCCAGGTGTAGTGCCAGGGGGTCCTCGGCGAATCGTAATAAACAATGTGCATCCCCGGATGGAACAGAAAGACGCTCCCGGGACGCGCCTCATGCCTGGTCCCGTCCACATCGAATACGCCGGCCCCACGGCGAATGACGTGCAGGCAGAACATCGAAGAGAAGTTCTCCCAGAGGAAGTCGCCCGTACTCTCGAAAAACCCGAGATGACTGACGAACAACCCCGGCGCCTGCCCGGCGGGCCAGGCCGGCCGCAGTGGATAGTTCCGTTGCCGAAAGGTATTCATCGCATCATTTTCGTAGATCCATGCACCAAAAGTGTCGTTGTATCGGCAATATTTCAAGGTTTTGTATTGGAGAGTACACAACATTATCAAAGACTGGAGTTCCACCCATGAGTGCTGCTGTCGCGACCGATATCATGCCGATTGAACATATTGACGACTGGGAGCAGCGGCTTGCCCGGCACGATGCGTTCTGGGACTGTGCGATCATCGACCGGCCGCTGGTGGTGATGTCCATCCATCAGTCGAACCCGGACTATCCGGCCCCCGCGGCGAAGGAGCATGCGTCTTTTCGCGACCGCTGGCTGGACTGCGAGTACCGGGCCGAGCAGATGCTGCACAACCTGATGAACCGGCTTCATCTGGGCGATGCGCTGCCGTATGCGATGCCGAACCTCGGGCCGGAGGTGTTCAGCGCCTACTTCGGTATGGAAATGGAGTACGGCGAACGAACGAGCTGGTCCATCCCGTGCATCGAGGACTGGAACAACATCAACCACGTCAGATTCTCGAAGGACAACTTCTATTGGAAGAAGACGCTGGAGTTGACCGACGCTTTTCTGGCGCTTGGAGAAGGCAGGTTTTACACCGGCTACACAGACATCCATCCGGGCGGCGACTGCTTGACGGCATTCCGTGACCCGCTCAATCTGAATATCGACATGATCGAGAATCTCGATCACGTCAAGAAGCTGCGCGAATATGTGGACGAGGTCTTTGTCGAGGTGTTCAACTTCTTCATGGACTACCTCCAGGACCGGCGCCAGGCGATTGCCACCTGGGCCGGACCGGTCTCGTCCAGGCGCTGGCACGTGCCGTCCAACGACTTCTCGTGCATGATCTCCAGGGAGATGTTTGACGAGGCCTTTCTGCCGGGGATCGCGTTGGAATGCCGCAACGCCGAAGCAAGCATCTACCACCTGGACGGACCCGGCGCGCTGAAACACCTGGACTCGCTGCTGGAGATCCCGGAGCTGAATGCGATCCAATGGGTCTACGGCGCCGGCAACGGCCGGGCCACGGACTGGCTCGACGTCTACCGGAAATGCCAGGCCGCCGGCAAAGGCATCCAACTGCACGTCGGGGTGGACGAACTGGACACGATCATCGCCGAGCTGCGCCCCGAGGGCGCCTGGCTCGGCGTCGGCGTCGACAGTGTTGACGACGCGGAGGAGGTCCTGCGCCGCGTCAGCCGCTGGACGTAGAACGACCGGGGCCGGGGCGCCGTTCGCGACCCGCCAGGCCTGATGATCTAACGGGCTCCGTCACGAGCCGGCCCGGCTGGTTGCAGCTGCAGGGCAGCCGGCCGGGCGTTCCGGATCAGATGTCGCGGACGGTGCCGGCCTCGACGGCGGCGTTGTAGTGCTTGGCCAGGTGGGTCTGGACCTGCTCGGCCAGTTCCTGGTCGGAGATCGCCGTGGTGCGGCCCTCGACTTCATACTGGTCGATAACCCAGCGCGCGATCCTGTGCACCTTGATCTTTGACAGACGCTTGTCGCCTTCAAGGCCGAGGTAATCGTTGACCCACAATGCAATGCCGTCGACTCCCGACTTGTCGGTGATCGCCACGCGCGGCGGCCGGTTGAGCAGTTTGGTCGTATTGAAGATGTTGTAGATCCGTTCATCGCGGCGCAGGCCTTCGGCGTGGATGCCGGCGCGGGTGACGTTGAAGTCGGCGCCGACCAGCGGGTAGTTGCGCGGGACGGGGTAGCCGATTTCCTCACGGAAGAAATCGCCGATCTCCGTAATCACGCTCAGGTCCGCCCCATTGGCGTCGCCCTTCAGGCCGACGTACTCGATCATGGCGCCTTCCAGCGGCGGATTGCCGGTTCGCTCGCCGATGCCGAGCAGGGAGGTGTTGACCGCATCGCAGCCGTAGATCCAGCAGGTCGCGCCGTTGATGTGAACCTTGTGGAAGTCGTTGTGACCATGCCACTCCAGACGGGACGGCGGGACGCCGCAGTCGTTGGTCATGCGGTAGACCAGCTTGGGGATGCTGCGCGGTTCTGCCGTGCCGGGGTAGCTCAAGCCAAACCCCATGGTGTCGCACAAGCGGATCTTGACCTTCAGCTCTTCCGGCAGCGACGCGGACATCTCCATCAGCTTCTGGACGAACGGAATCACGAAACCGCCGAGGTCGGCGCGGGTGACGTCTTCCAGGTGGCAGCGGGGCCGGACACCCGCTTCAATCGCGGCTTCGACGACTTCAAGGTAGTCGTCGAACGCCTTACGGCGGTCTTTCTTGGCCTTGTGGAAAATGTGATAGTCCGAGCAGGACGTCAGCATGCCGGTTTCTTTCAGTCCCATCTCCTTGACCAGCCGGAAGTCGCCGACGTCGGCGCGGATCCAGCCGGTGATCTCCGGAAACGTGTGGCCCAGCGCGCGACATTTTTCAATGGCTTCGCGGTCCTTCGCCGTGTACAGAAAGAACTCCGTCTGACGGATAATGCCGTTCGGCCCGCCCAGGCGGCCCATGAAATCGTAGAGTCGGACGATGTGGTCGACGTCATACGGCGGCCGCGACTGCTGGCCGTCGCGAAACGTGGTGTCGGTCAGATGAATGTCGCCGGCAAGGCGCGCGGCCGGATTGAATTCGATGACGTCGCCGTCGATCTCCTCGAGCACTTTGCTGTTGAAGACGATCCGGGGAACGGCGTCATTGGGAAAGATCTCCTCGACCAGATTCGGTTCGGGGGTCTCCTGCAGTTCGCGTTTGGTCATGGTCTGAAATCCTCAGTTCTTCCTCGGTTCCCGATCCGCCGCCGCACCGGTAAACGCCGGGGCAGATGAAAACGAAAAAAGGTGCGCTACTCCTGTTCGGCGATACACTTCTCAATGTACTTGATCGCGTCGCCGACGTTCTGGACGGAAAGGGCTTCGTCCTCGTCCATTTCAATGTCGAACACCTCTTCGAAGGTGGCGACCAGCTCGACGCTCTGGACGGACTGCGCCCCGAGATCGGCCGTGAACCGGGACTCCGGTTTCACCTCGACCGGATCGACTTTGAGAATGTCAACGACGACCTGCCGGACGCGATCTTCAACGGAATCTGCCATTTGCCAATACTCCTTAAGTTAATTACCCGGATTCGTGCGGCGTGTAAGATAGGGGCGAACCGGGTTGAATCAAGTGCCGTCCACGCCGGCCGCGACGGGTTCCGGGCGCGGCGCGTCGAACTCCTGCTTGCCGCCGGCGTCTAAGGATTCACGTGAATGATGAATCGATCACGTGAACGGAGGCCGTGATGGCTTGTGCTGAACTCGAGGCCCGATTGCGCGACCGCATCCGCCGGGGCGCCTGGCCGATCGGAACGCTGCTGCCGCCTCTGCGGGACTTGAGTGTCGAATTCGGCGTCTCCTACTACACCGTGCAGAACGCCGTCAAGGACCTCGTGGCGCAGGGGATCCTGAAAACCAAGAGTCGGCAGGGCACCGTGGTTGCCGGGTTGCCCAGCGATGCCGTCCATCTCACGGCGCGGGCCTCCGAGGCATTGTTGGGAATTGTGGCGGCGTTGGATTCCTCTGAACGCACCACCGACGGGATCATGCAATGGGCGAATCAGGTTGTGCATGCAGCCGAACAGGTGGCGGCGGAATATGGGTCGCACACGCATTTGTACGAGGCCCGACTGCCGGGACAGGAGGATCGCCCAACCCCGGCAGCGGCAATCGAACAGGCATTGGCCGACGGCGTGGACGCCCTGGCGATCATCAATGCCGACGCCTTTCCGGGGTGGGAAACCGCGGCAGCCGACCTGGTGGACGCAAGCCTGCCGGTGGTCTACGCGGCAAGCCTGGCCGACCTGCCGGTGCCGCATGTCGCCTGCAATCAGGAGTACACCGGGGCCCAGGCCGTCGGCCATCTGGCCGTTACCGGCTATTCCCGGATCGCCGTTTTAACGCCATACAAAGCGCCGTGGCTGACCCGCCGGATTTGTGGAGCGCAGGAGTCCCTGTCGCGCCATGGTTTGAAAGCAGCCGATTTCCGGGTCATCCCGGCGAAGCCGCAGACCGACTTCTTCGCCTACCGCTCGCAGTCCCGGCAGGAGCGTCGGAAAATCCTCCGACGGGTTCTGCGCCCCGCCTGGAAGTGGCTGCAGCGGGACGGCACCGGCGCAATCGTCGCTGCCAACGACCTGCTGGCCTTCGACGTTCTGGAACTGCTGCAGGGACGGCAGATCACCCCCGGCAGCGATATCGGACTGATCGGCTTCGACGACCACTTCCAATCCCGCAGCATCGGGTTGACGTCCATTCGGCCGCCCCTGGAGCAGATGGGCCGGACCGCTGCCCGTCTGCTGCTGCGGGCGCTGGCCGGTGAACCCATGCCCCTGAAAGTACAATTGCAGGCGACCGTGGTGGCGCGTCTGTCGACCCGGAGACACCAATGAAGCACTGTCTGCTCTGCATCTCCCTGCTGTGGGCCGCCGTGGCCGGCGCCCAGCAGCTCAACGACAAAACGTACTGGTTCGGCAACACCTGGGGCGGCGGCGACGGACCGCGGGCCAAGTGGATGCAGCAGTCCGTCGACGACATCGTGATCCACGGCAACCGGATCTATGCCATTACGCCCTGGGATGAGCATTGCGGCGAGGCCGGCATCTACGGCACCGACGGCAGCAAAATCGGCGTGCCCGCCGCCGATCGCGACTGGCCGGCACAATTCCATTCCTGGGGCTTCTCCGGCGGTTTCGCAGTTGCGACCGACGGCAAGTATGTCATCTACTCGATGAAACAGAACGGCCAGGCCCGCGGCAAGAAGAAGTACGGCGGCGTCAGCCGCTACACGGTCAACGGCAAGATCGCCGGCTGGAAGGGCGCCACGCACACGAATCGCCTCATCGTCAACACCACGCCGCAGCAGCCGACGGGACTGGCCGTGCATGACGGCGAGTTGTTCGTTTCCGATCCCGCCACCGACAAGATCCGGGTGTACCGGACCGAGACGATGGCGCCCGGGCGCGAGATGGCGTTTACGGCGCCGGGCCGCATCGAAGTCGATGCCGGCGACGCCCACGACCTCTGGGTGATCGACACCCGGGCCGGCGCCGTCCGCCGCCTCACCCGTCAAGGCAGGGACACGGGCATCCGGATCACCGACTGCAAGAAGCCGGTGGCCGTCTGTCTGGACGCCAGAGGCAACGTTCTGGTGGCCGACGGTGCGCTCGACCGCCAGCAGATCCGGAGTTACACGGCGGCCGACGGCAAGCACATCGAGGGCGCCGATTTCGGTTCGCCGGTGTACCGCGGCGAGACTCCCGGCATCGTCCGCCCCGGCAAGTTCTTTCGGCTCACATCGATTCGGGTTGACGCCGACAACAACCTCTACGTCAGCGCCTGGGATTGCGGCGGTCAAATCTACAAATTCGGTCCGGACCGCAAGTTGCGGTGGAACCTCGAGGGCCTGGAATTTGTCTCGTGTGCCGACGCCGATCCGCAAGCGGATACCAGCGTCTATGCGGCCGGCCGCCGCTATGAACTGGATTACACGAAGCCGCCGGGCCGGAGCTGGAAGGAGGCGGCGATCACGCTGGACCCGCTTTCGTATCCGCACGACCCGCGGCTGCACCGCGGCTACTGGATCTCCTCCCGGATGTTCCGTCTGGGCGGCCGGAAGATCATGCTCGGCCAGACGCAGATGGGCAACCAGATGTACTGGTGGCGGTTCGACGGCGAGATCGCCGTACCGGCAGCCATGTATTTCCCGCGCGGCGTCCGGATGCGGATCAAGCACGCAAAGCATTTCTCGGGCCGCTGGTCCGGCTGGCTCCAGCCGCGCGTTACCGGCAAGCACACGATCCGCCTGAATCACGACGACGGCGCCCGCGTCAAGCTCGGCGACGCCTGGGTAATCAACGGCTGGAAACGTCACGGCCGCGAAACGGCGACCATCGAAATGAAGGCCGGCAAGCGCGTGCCCCTGGTGGTGGAGTACCGCCAGTTCACCGGCGCCTCGCGCCTCGATCTCTCATGGCAGGAACCCGGGAAAGACGAGCTGGAGACCATCCCGGCGGCCGTCCTGTTCCGCGCTGCTGAAGGCGCCGACGCCGGCCTGCAGGCGGAGTTCTTCAAAGACACGAAACTGCAGCGTTCTGTCCAGAAACGGATCGACCCGGACATCCGCTACCGCGCCTTTGTCGGCGATCCGGCGACCGCTGAGTTCGGCAACCCGAAACCCAAAGGCTATCCGCCCCAACACCCCTTGGGTCCCTTCCTGTGGGTTGACGCCAACGGCGACGGCGACATGCAGCAGGCGGAATACCAGGCCGTTCCGCCAGGCAGTCATGCAGCCATGATGGACGTCAACGGCGACCTCTGGATCAACACCGGCGGCTGGAAGCCCGATCAGGGCAAAATCAGCAAGGTCCCGTTCACCGGCTGCAACAAACACGGCGTGCCGACGTGGGATTTTGCGAAGAGCACCGAAAAGCCGATCCCGACCGACACCGGCATCCACCGGCTTTCAAAGCTTTCCTATGACGCCGTGAACGATTGCCTGTACCTCGGCGTCTGGACGCGGAAACACCCGTTCCCCGGCGGCGGCTGGGAGCAGATGAGCGTCGGCCCGGTCGTGCAGTGTTACGCGAACTGGTCGACCGCGCCGAAGCTCCGGTGGGAGACCGTGGTCGTACCGCCCGAAGGCCTGAAAGGCAAAGTGCCGAAAGCCTGGAGCATCGAGCCGGATTACACCTTCATCGGCTACACCTGGAAACACAAAAAGCTGGCGGTCGATATTTACGACAACCGCAACGGCAAGCGCGTCGGCCGTTTGCTGCCGACGCAGGAGATCGGCGGCGTCACCGGCTGGATCGACATGAACGACGGCATCCAGACCCACAAACGCGCCGACGGCACCTACGTTGTCTTCACCGAAGAAGTCTGGATGGCAAAAGGGCTCTACTTCCTGTGGCAGCCGGAGAAACAAAGGGCCGAAACCGGCAGTCGTTAGGCGCCAATTCCCGGTCCGGTCCCCGCCAGACCGCAACTTGAGCCGCCACGAGAAGCAGGTTGGCTCTGAGGCGGTACATCCGATCGTGACCACGCGCTACAGCATTTAGGCTTTTCTGTAGCCGCCATTCCTCACGCTGAAGGCGTGATAGTTTCAAGCCTGGGGTTGGCAAAGCCTGCCCCGGGGATGAGTCGCGATACGATTCAACGCTGAAGGCGTTGCAGTCGGCTTTGCTGAATCAGCGGCCACAGTTCTTATGGAGAAAACGCCGATTACAGCCGGCGTCAGGCACGGAGTGGTCAGCCTCGGCTGATCCGCCGCGGCGGAAGATATGGCCAAGACCCGCTGAAGCCGCAAGTACAGCCTGTGGTGACGACGCAGCAGGAAGTGATGAAATCCTCGGGCCAGATGGTTGCGGCGGAAGTCTTTCCGCCACGGATTGCCCGGGGTTCGAGGCTTGCGGCAGGCGGTGGAAGGGGCCTGTGCTGCAGCACATGACCATTTCGCCAACGCCCCCCGAGCCCGAAAACGGGCAACTCGGAGAGCGGGTCCAAGCATCCGGCCGGCGGCGTTGATGTCAAAACACGACACTAGTCGCCGGGATCTGCCAGTCGCTGATTGGCCAGGTCAACGACGTCGTTGAGGCTCTTCATCTGCATGAGGTCTTCGGGGTCGAAACGGAACCCGAAGCCGGCCTCGATCCGGGACAGACCCCGAAGGATATCCACCGATGACAGCGACAACTCCTCGATCGTCTTGTCGGCCGGGATATCGCTGAGATCGACGACTTCGCTGAAGCACTCGATCACATCCTTGAGCCGAACCGTTTGGGCGTCGCCTTTCCCGTTCACAAGGGCGACGGCATAGGCATAGGCGTCCTGCCGGAATGCAACGGCCGCCGCGTTCCCCGCTTGCGGGACCTGCAGGCTGCAGACAAGGTAGTCCCCGCGGCGCTCGGCCGCCTGCAGCAGGACCTCCTTCATGCCCGCTGTATCGGGGCCGGCGGCCTTGCGGGCGGCCTCTTTGGCGACCCAGAGAATGGTTGCTGCAGTGGTGCGGTCGGCTTCGCAAAGAGGCATCAGACGGTCGACTTCATCGCCGTCGGCGAAGTCGTCGATAATCTCGAGTATCGCGTCCCGGACCTCTTCGACGTCAATGCCGATCGGAACATCGGCAGCAGCGGCAACCGCCATGGCGCCGCTATGCGCGATGGTGATGTGCGGCGGGGGCCGGTCCAACGGCAGCCGCGCTTCCGGCGGGCCGTTTTCAGCCCGATGGATCTCGATGAGCTCGCGTGACGGCGCGTCTTCGCCGAGGACAAGGCCGACCGCGGTTTTGGCGGCGAGCCGGCCGGCGAGCCATTCGTGTTGCCGCTTCGGCAGTTCGAGAGCAGCAAATGCTTGCTGTTCGGCGGCGTTGAAGCTCCTTGCCGGCAGACTTCCGGCATCCGCTTGTACCGCCGCCGCGACGCGGTCAATCGAGACATGGGCGCAGGCCATCTCGCCGGTGTGCTCCAGCAGGCGGGCAATGTCTGCCTGCCGCGGCGGCGTGGTCAGCGAGTCCCATACGGGTTCGTTCAGCGCCGGCCGTTCCGTGCCCCGGACCATGATGGACTTGTGCAACCGCTCGATCCGTTCCACAACGCGGCCCGTCTCATCGATGGCCTCGATGCTACAGATGGTTTCGCCGTCGCGATACTCCTCAATCCGCGCGCGAGCCAGCAGTGCGGGTTGGGCCGAATCCGTCGCATAGAACGTGACCCGGCCGACGCCGCTGACCAGCTGGGTGCCGCGTTCATAGAACAGATTGCAGGGGATCGAAGTCAGCAGCGCCATGCCGTCCAGTCGGATCGGGTTCATCAGCGGCGATCCGGCGAGTGCGTCGGGACACGGGCCCCAGACTTCCGCGACGGTTCCGTCACGCGAGACAGACAGGAAACTGCGGAGGTTGCGGAACATGCCGACCCGGTTCTTCAGCGTTTCCGTCTGCCAGAACGGCGCGGCGTCAATCCGGGCTGTTCCCAGGCCGGGCGCGGGCATCACGAGTGAAGACGGCGGGGCCGGCAGCCGCTGTCCGAAACGGAGCCGGCAGCGGGCATGAATGACGCGTTCATCGCTGGTGCCGCCGGGGGTTCGGAAAGTACTGAAGACCTCGGCGCTGAAGCTGGCGTCCGTCTCGGCAGCGCCGGCAATCCGTTCGGCCCGGCTGCGGAATTCCCGCGGTTCCTGTCGCGGGAACCGGGCTGCGCGCGGGAATTCAGCATCCTCAATCTGGACGAGTTCAGCCCCCGGTGCCGCCAGGGCAGCGGCGGTTCGTGCCATCATCTCCAGACTGATCACCCCCGGGACGATCGGGTTTTCATCGTGGATGACGTGTTCCGCGACAAAGTGGTCGCGTTCCAGATCAAACCGGCGCCGGCCCTCGGCGACATCCGCCGAGACGATGGTTATTTCGTCAAGAAACGCTTCTGCGGCCGGTGACGCCCGGCCGCGCTGCGAACGCCAGAGCGGTTCGTCGCCACAGTAGCTGACTGCCCGGGACCCGCCGGCAAGGTACTCGTTGATGAAAAACTCGCCGCCGTCCGCCGCCGTAATGAAGTGGTTGCCCTTGGCGAGCAGGCGTTCTTTGACGGCGCCGCGCTGGACCAGTCCCAGGTCGAGCCACGCGCCGAAATGCAGATTCAGCCACCGGGTCTCCCGTTTCCCGAGGAGGCCGGCGGCGAGTACTGTGGAGATCTCGTGGGCGGTGGCATAGCTGGCCTGGCCGCGATTGCCCCAGCGGCCGGCAATACTGGTCAAATTCGCCAGACAGCCAATCTCGAGGTCCACGGACGCGGTCAACAGGTTGGCCAATCCCAACGCGCGAGAGCGGGATCCGGCAAAGAACTCGGCGGCCGAGAAGTCGGTGATCGAGCGCTCGACCAGATCGGTGGCGCCGAAGATGAACAGGTCCACTCGCGGACTTGCCGAATGGATTTCGGCGATCAGGTTCCGGACCTGCTGCAGGTCCGTCACGTCGCATTGCAGATAGTCGACGGCCGCCGCGGTCCGACGCAGCTGCGTCATGTTGACCTGTCGTTCCGTACGCCACAGGCGCTCGCGGGCGGCAGCATCGATGTCCGTCGGTACGACTCGTTTTCCCTGCGCCCGGACTTCCGCCAGGATTGCGGCTCTGGCTTCTTCGAACGTTTCCTCGCGGGCTTCTTCGGTGACGTCGAGGGGACTGCGTCCGACGATCGCGAATCGTGATCCGAAGCGTTCGGCCAGGGCCCGGCAGAGGGAGGCCGTCACTCCTCTGGCGCCGCCGATCGCCACGACCGTGCTCTCCGGTCCGAGCTCCGGTGCGGCCGGCGCCGGGACGGCTTCCTGCCGCCAGTGAAGTTCGTGGCGAGTCCCGCCGACATAGCCGACGTCAACCACCGTCGGTTCAGCCACGAGCTCATCAACCATGCAGGCCGCGACCCAGTCGGGGTCTTCATCGCCGGCGAAGTCAACGGACAATCGATCCAGGCGGTCGGGCACCTCGGCGACAGTGGACCGGCTCAGCGCCAGGCCGATGCCGGCTTTGGGACAGACCAGACGCACCCCGGCGGCGCCGAGCGTCCCGCCCAGCGACGTCAGGTCGACCCACATCAAAGGCCGGCCGGTGCGGGCGAGTGCGAGAGCTCGCTTACTGACATTCAGGCTCTGTTCGATGCGGGCGGTAGTCTGATCCCACCAGCCGGCGGGGTCGTCGGTGACGTCGTCAGCTTCGCCGTAGGCCCAGGCGTTCAAGAGGTAGTCGCAGTCCAGCGCGGCCGGCAGCGGATCTTCCGGGGCGAGCATGGTCACCACCGCGCCGACCGACGCGAAGCTGTTCTGCAGGGCGGCTGCCAACGGTCCGGGACGGACGAGCAGCAAGACGGCTTTGCCGCTCAGCCCGTCACGGGGATGCGCCGGCAGCACGGTCTCCCGCGGCGTGCAGACCCATCGGTAGCAGTCGGTTCGCACCTCGGGCCCGTCGGCCGGGCCAGAGCCCGACGCTGCCGCAACCGTGGACGGCGCGTCCTCTCCCTGGAGTTCGTGGATCTGACGGGCCAATTCCCGCAGGGTGCTGATCCGATAGCTGGCCGCCCGCGTGTCATCGCCGAAATCCACGTCGAATTCTTCGGCAACAGTGTGCAGCACTTCGACCTGCTTGATCGAGTCGAGGCCGAGTTCGACTTCGACATCGGCATCGGCATCGATCACTTCCGGGGGGTACCCGGTCATCCTGGCAACAATGCTGACCAGCGCCTGCTCGATGCCGAGACCAGCTTCGGCGGCCGCCGCCGGCGTCTGGCTTGGGGCTGTGGTTTGCGTGGCTGCCGCTGCAGTAGCCGCAGCCGCAGGTTCGTCGCCCCGGAGCTGGTGGATCTGACGGGCCAGCTCCCGCAGGGTGCTGATTCGGTAGCTGGCCGCCCGCGTGTCATCGCCGAAATCCACGTCGAATTCTTCGGCAACAGTGTGCAGCACTTCGACCTGCTTGATCGAGTCGAGGCCGAGTTCGACTTCGACATCGGCATCGGCATCGATCACTTCCGGGGGGTACCCGGTCATCCTGGCAACAATGCTGACCAGCGCCTGTTCAACCCCGAGATCAGGCGCTGCGGGAGCGGGGGCAACGGTCGCCGCGGGTCGGGGATGGCCGCTGAAATGTTCGAAGTCCAATCGGATCATCTGTCTAAGGAAATCGCCGCGGGCCTGCAGGTAGGCGGCAAGCTGGTCCTTGGACAGGTCGCCAAGGACCTCCTTGACCAGGCCGGTCTCTTCCCGGACGGCCGGCGGCGGAACCCCCTGGCTCAAGGCCGGCTCGGCGCGCTGTGAACGCTGCAGGCGAAGACGTTGTGACGCCGGCGGCACCAGCGCGTTCAGATCGACATCAACGCCGCGGGCGGCAATGAATGCCAGCGCGTGCAGCAGCTGGACGGTGGCGGATCGTTTCGGATGGTTCGTGTTGATGGTCCAATGCGGCCGCTCCCCCAGAATGCTGTCGACAAAGGAACACAGCGTGCTGCCCGGACCGACTTCAACAAACAGCCGGGCCCCGGCGGCGTACATCGATTCGACGTTGCTGACAAATTCCACCGGCGACACGACGTGTTCGGTCAGGGCCTGGCGCAGGCGGTCAGGGAACTCCTCGTCCACGACATAGGCGGCACCCGTGAGATTGGATTGCACCGGCACTGTCGGCGGCTGGACATCCACGGCGGCGAGCGCTTCGCGCAGGCCGGCGCAGGCCGGGCGCAGCAACTCCGTATGGAATCCATTCGCGACCCTCAGTTTCCGGCATTCGATGCCGTCCGCCTCCAGCCTGCGGACGGCTTCGTCCACCGCGCGCGCCTCTCCCGAGATGACGGTCTGGGCGGGACAGTTCTTGTTGGCGATGGTCACCGTCCCGTCGATGTCCTCAAGGACCGGTTCGATCCGTTCCGGGCCGGCGGCAACAGCGGCCATGCCGCCGTTGTCGCCAACCAGATCTGAAAGGCTCCGGCCGCGGAACGTGGCGATGGCCATGGCATCTTCGGGGCTGAGCGCCTTGGCGGCCATGAGCGCGGGATACTCTCCCAGACTGTGCCCCACAGTCATGTCGGGGCGGATGCCGCAGGTTTCCAGCAGGGCCGTCAGTCCCCGGGTGAAGGCCAGCATTGCCGGATGGTTTCCGTCCGGCTCTTTCAGAAGAGCGGTCAGACGTTTCCGCTCTGCTTCCGACAGCTTGTCGGCGCCGGCCAGGAAGGGCAGGACTGAGTTGCCCGTTCGCGCCTGGTAGAGGTGATCGATTTCCTCCACCGCGTTACGGAAACAGGCGAAATGGTCAAACAGATCGCCGGCCATCCCGACATATTGGGATCCCTGGCCGGGAAACAGGAACGCCACTCTGGCCGCCGGGTCCCGCGGGGATTCGGCGAAGTAGAGGCCGGCAGCGAGGGAGAACTCCGTTCTGTCGCCGGCAGCCAGCAGGCCAGCGGCCTGCGTCAGTTTCCCGATGAGATCTTCGACCGAGACGGCGACGACGGCCAGGGTTGCCCCGGCCGTTTCATTCCGTGAGCTTTGTTCACGAGCATATCGCCACAAATCGACGTTTCCGTCTGCGTCCAGCCGTTGCGCTTCCTCTTGCACTCCGGCCAGCAGTTCCGCCCGCGTTTCACGGCGAAAGATGATCGCTGCCGCGGGTAACCCGATTGCCGGTTCGGCAACTGCCGTTGCCGGTGCTTCTTCAAGGATGACGTGAGCGTTGACGCCGCCGAATCCGAAGGCTTCCACCGCTGCCCGCCGGGGGCCGTCTGAATCCCAGGGCTGCGCTTCGCGGATCAAGCGGAGCGGCGAGTGTTCCCAGTCAAACTCCCGCCGTGGCTGTTCGCAGTTTATTGTCGGCGGCAGCGTCCGGTGATGCAGGGCCAGGGCGGTCTTGATGAGTCCGGTGATCCCGGCGGCAGCCCGGCAATGGCCGGTCATGGATTTGATGCTGCCCAGGCCGATGGCGCCGGCGGTGGGCTGATGACGGCGGAAAAAGGTATCCAGTGATTTCAGTTCGGTAATGTCGCCGACCCAGGTACCCGTTCCGTGTGCCTCAATCAGCGATATCGTGGCCGGAGAGAATGGTACGCCTTTGTAGGCTGCTTCAATGGCGCGCAGCTGGCCCTCGACATCGGGGGCGGTGATCCCGCCGGTACGCCCATCGGTGGACATCCCGCAGTTCCGGATTACGGCGTAGATCCGGTCGCCGTCGCGGCGGGCGTCCGCCAGGCGTTTGAGCACAACCACGCCGGCTGCGTCGCCGAACAGAAAGCCGTCCGCACGTTCGTCGAACGGCCAGCTGCCGGTGGCGGAAAGGGCGCCTATGCCGCTGAACAGGATGTGCAGGACCGGCCCCCCCAGAATGGAGATGCCGCCGGCCAGGGCCAAGTCCAGTCGGCCGCCCCGCAACGCCGTTACGGCCGCGTCGACACTGACCAGGGACGACGCACAAGCCGCGTCGGTAACCGCACAGCCGCCGCCCAGGTCGAAGCAGTTGCAGATCCGGCCGGCGACCAGGCTGGAACAGACGCCCGGATAGGAATCCGCATCAATCGAAGTTCGTTCGGCGCTGAATTGCGCTTCCAGTTGATCCGTGATTTGCTTCTGTTGGTCCGCCGGCAGGGCCGCGAATTCCGGCGAGGAGGCAAGCGCCTCGGTGATCTCCGGCCAGAGCACATGGGCCGTGTAGTCACGCTCACTGCCGCCGAATACCGGAGAGGTAAATCCCATGAAGACACCGGTCCTCGCCTTGGGGAAGTCCTTCTCAAAGCAGCCGGCATCGGTCAATGCCTGGTGGGCCGCCTCCAGGGCGCACAGATGACCGAAGTCGATCTTCGCCGCTGTCGTCGGCGGAATCTTGAACTTGATCGGATCCGGAGTGAAGTCCTGAATGAATCCGCCGTATTTGCAGTAGCTCTTCCCCTGGGAATTCTCCCGGCTGGGACTCCAGAAGAGATCGAGGTCGTAGAGGTCGGGGGGGACCTCGATGATCGCCGACTTCCCGGCAACAACGTTGGCCCAGAGGTCGTCGGGGTTGTCGGCCCCGGGAAAGACGCCGCCCAGGCCGATGATGGCAATCGCGTCGTCGGAAACGGATTCCGGTTCCGGCCGGTGGGAGGCGGCGACGAGTTCTGCCGCTGCGGTTGTCAGTTCCTTGTGCAGTTCGGCCATGGTTACCCGGGTATTCGAAACGGCAATCCCCTGGCCGCACATATAGGCGGCCGGCTCCATCCGGGCCGCGGCACGGTAGTGCCGCTGGCATTCCGCCTCGAACCGGTGCTTGCGTTCTTCGAGGTCTTCGTCTGCCGCCGCCAGGCGGCATTCCAGGGCGACGACCCCCTCTGCCTGCGAATCACGACGCCAACGGGCCGGGAGATTCACGGTCGTGCCGGCAACCAGGGTTTCGTTGCCCTGCAGCAGAGCCTGGTTGTACGACTCGGAGACGGCGCCGCAGGTAACGGCTTCGGACGTTGTCAGGTAAGCCGTGCCGAGCTGCAGGCCGACGGGGATGCCGCGCTCGGCCAGCGGCGCGACGATCGCAGCTGCCATCACGGCGCCCCGGGCATTGGCGATGCCGCCGGCCAGCAGAACCGTCGGAGTGTGCCGATCGGCGGCCAGAACAGCCTTCGTCCCCAGTTCCCACAGCACCAGAGAACACATGCCGCCGACATGGCCGCCGGCCTCATGGCCTTCCAGAATCACACCCTCCACGCCGGCCTCGATCAGCATCCGCAGGTGGGACACCGAGGGCGTGTGGGCATAGACCTTCACACCTTCCCGACGAAACCTGGCAACCAGGGCCGGGTCACCCCCGGCAATCACGAGGAAGGCCGGAGCCGCGTTGAGTACCGCCTGAAACTTCTCCTCCGTTTCGGCTGCCGGGGCAAAACCGATGATGCCGACGCCGAACCCCCGCTCGCCGACTGCCGCGCGGGCCGCAGCGGCGGCCGTCGTCAACCCCGCCGGCTTGAGGCCGGTTGTCGCCAGGACCGGGATCGCTCCGTTATCGGCCACTTCCTGCAGCAGGCCGGGTTTATCGGAAATCCCCGCCATCGGGCCCTGGACCAGCGGGTACTCGGTGCCATGCTCCCGGGCCAGGAGGGATCCCTTTGCCAGGGGGAAGTCCCGTTTGACGCTGTCGACGGTCTCGCGCACAACCTGTTCATAGCGCGCCACGACCCGGGCCAGCGACAGCCGTTCGGCCGCGAACTCCTGAGCAAAGCAGATTCCCTGGCCGACCGGCAGCAGGCCGGAGTTGTCCGCAAACCCGATCTCATCCTCGCCCAGCAGCGCCCGGAACGCCGCCTGCTGTTCGGCGGCGGCCGCCGGTTCCAGAAACACCTCGTATTCCCTGGCGGACAGCTCCCGCAGACGCGAAGGCCCGGTGAGAGACAGGACGCGATGGGGACAGCCAACGAGGTTGCCGAGGATCTTCGTGTCCAGCGGTGAAACGTTTGTCAGTCTGGCTTTCAGCTCGTCCGGGATCGGCGACCAGTCCAGCAACAGCAGCTGCGTGTCCAGGATGCACCCCGCGGCTCCGGCCAGACAGGCCGCCGCCGCTCCCAACGGCCCCAGACTGCCGCGGACAATTACCGGCAGCGCGGACTGACCAAGGAGCTCCTGCAGCAGAACCAGCGACGTCTTGGTCGCGGTTGGGCCGCCGGCTTCCAGTCCGGAAACCACCGCAAAATCCGCTCCCTCACTGTCGGCCAGGTGCAGACCCCGTACGTCCGAAACCTCGATGCCGCAGAGAATCCGGTGTCGATGCAGAGAGATCGCCGTATCCCGCAGACGGCCGGCGCCCGCCCCGGATACGATGACGCGGCTTCCTGCCGGCAGCCCGGCAAGCGGCTGGATCAACTCCGGATCATCAACAAAGACGGTAAGCCCGGGAATCGCCGACTCGACGGCCTGGCCGAGAACCCGCCGGCAAAAGGCGGCCCCGCCGGTGCGTAAGTCGAGGCACGGTTCGGATACGTCGGCTGCCGCAGTCAATGCGTCGGCGGCAAAGCTGCCCGGCGGCATCATGGTCCAGAAAATGAAATCGCGATCGCTATGGCCACAATATTCAGTTGGCATGTTGATTGGCAAGCCTTTATGGCCG
>CAYLNH010000037.1:0-36557 GCA_964384625.1 uncultured Lentisphaerales bacterium | reverse complement strand
CGGTTCAACGCTGAAGGCGTTGTAGTAGGCCCTGCCGTGTTAGCGGCTATGGTTTCTTGGGAAATGCTGTAGTGGCTGCAAGCCCTCACCCTGCTTTTCGGGTGCTGGGAAGCCGGCTTCCCAGCGCCCGAAAAGCAGGATCGTGGAGCCGTCTCCTGCCCTGATGAACTCATTCACCGGGCCGACGAGCGACCCGGGGTCCAGCGAAGAATGGCGCTGAATTGCGACGTGTTTGCGACGTTTGGCCGCCGGTGGCTGGACCGGCGAACGTTCCGGCGCTATGGTGCGGCTCTTGCCGCAACACGAAGGGATGACCTGCAGAACTGACAGGCGCCCGCGCTGCAGTGGGCTTTGCTGGATTCGCGGCCGCGGTTTTCTGAAAATGCTCTATGATGCCGCCGACAGAAGTCCTGCAGGCCGTTTCAGACGGTCTGCTTCCGAGCGTGGCCGCGGTCGTCTCGACCGCGCATCCCCGACTTCTGTCGGGAACATCCTCTATCTGCTTTCGTCTTGCCTGGGCTGGCGTCGCAAGTTGATTGAGGCCTCGAGATCGGCACGGACCGCGGCGGTCAGGTCGCGGACCTGCCGGCGGAGGTCGGCGGCCAGTTTGCCGGAGTAGGCGTCGCGGGCCTTTGCCAGGCCTTCGTGCAGCAGGCCGACGGCCTCGTGTTCCAGAACGTCACCGGCCGTCCGGCTCTCCCACTCGGGGGCCTCGACCGTGAAGACCGCATGCACCGAACCCGAGAAGTCGACGTTGATCCGCTTCCACGTGGTCGACTTGCCGGTCGAGACCTTCTTGTGTGCCGTGCCGCGGCCGCGCATCGGGATTCGGCCGGCAACGTTCTCACGGACCTGCCGGAAGCCGCGCTGTACGCCTTTGACCACGTCGACAATGCCGAACGGCACGGCGCGCTCAGAGACCTCGACCGCCGGGAAGCTCCGAAATGCCGACTGCCGGACCAGCGCCCGGCGCAGCGCAATGGCGCGTTCGATCGTCTGCCGGCCCACCTGGGTTTCGAGACGGCGATGCCGCAGCATGAACGCCTGCAGGGCGGAGTAGCGGGCGACACTGCGGATGTACTGGTTGATCGCCTCGTCGATCTCGGCGATCTGCCGGTCAATGGCGTTCAGGTCCTCCTTGAGTCGGTTCAAGGCGAACTCAATGCTGTCCAGCGACCGCGATGCCCGGTTGACGCCGGAGTACATCCGGCCGATGGTCTTGCGCGTCTTGTACAGACGCTTTTCCAGTCCTTTGATTTCCCGGCGCCACTGGCTCTGGGCCGCCTGCAGCACGCGGGTGGAGGAGTAGCTGCTGCTGACGCTCGCCATGAAGTTCGCCCAGAGCCGCCGGAGGCCGTTGTTCAGGGTGTGATCCACTTCAGCGGCCTTCGCCCGCAGGTCCTTGAGCTGTTGTTGATCCTCATCTGCCGCCGCGGTCAGCTGCTCCAGCCGCCGGCGGTTTGCTTCGAGGTCCTTGCCCTTCGTCTCCGAGAACGCGTCCAGATCGTCCTGGATCTGGGCGTAATTGGCCTGCAGATACTGCCGGTTCTGCTGCAGTTGCGAGAGCTGCCGGTAGCTGTCGAGAACGGTATGGGCCTTGTTGCCGAAGAAGATCTCAAACAGGCGCTCAGCCATGGTCCGCCTCCGCGAAGTCCTTTTCGAGCTCGGCCCGAAGGAAGCGCACATAATCCAGCATCGCCGTCTGATTGGAACGGCACAGGGCTTCGAGGAACTCCACTTTCGCCAGGCCTTCGCCCAGCGCGCGCCAGCCGGCGGCGTAGGCGTTCACGGCGTCGTCGGTCTCGTCCCCCGGATGCCATGACAGATGCTGAACCTTGTACTTGCCTTTGGCGGCGCCGGAGCCGGTCGCCGAGCCGTTGGCATTGGAGAACCCGCTCCAGAAGCCGTGCTCTTCTTCGAAGTGCAGTGAGCCCTTCAGCTTGACTCGGATTTCCTCGACCCGCTCCTGCACCGAGAACCCGCCGGCAATCGCGCGGCCGAGTTCTTCCGTCGCCGCGGTGCAGGCGCTCCGGCTCTTGGTCAATCCTTCCCGGGCCGGTTTGAGCAGGTCGGAATTCTGTTGGAACTCCTGCAGCTCGCGTTGAATTTCGCGCTGACAGATCGCGAGAAACTCCGAGTCGACGGCATGCCGCCCGAGATCCTCGAAGACCTTGCTCAGTGCGTTCGGCCGGCGGCTGCAAAGCACATGCAGAATGCGGTTGTTGATCTCGCGATTGGCGTCCGCCACCGCGCGTCGCAATTCTTCGGCGGCTTTGCGGCTGCTTTCGGACTCCTTCTCGACGGCGCCGATCTTGTCGCTGAATGATTTTCGGGTGACGACCAGTTTGCGCATCTTCTGTTTCTGGGTGGTGACGAGTTCCTCCAGTTCCGCCAACTCCTTCTCGGCCGCGGCAATCTTGTCACGAATGCCGGCGCTGACCCCGGAGAACACCGCGCCGATGACCTGCGTGACGGCGGACTGCTCCTTCAGTCGCAACGAACCGATTCGCCGGCGCAGCATGGAACAGCGGCGTTCTTCGCGCTGCATGGATGCCGAGAGTTCGTCGATCTCTTTGCCCAGGACGTCGACATCGTCGTCTTTGTCGGCGTGGATCAGGCGCAGTTCACTGAGTGCCTTGGAGGACAGGTATTCCTGTTTCGGCAGCCGTCTGGCGTACTCCAGGTAGTGCTCGTAAAGTTCTTTCACGTCTTCGAGTTCGCTGCCGAAGAAGATCTCAAATCGTCTGGCCCGGGACCAGTCGAGTTTGGGCACAGGCAGTTCGTCGAAGGTGAGCGGCGCTGCCGCTTCTTCCTCGGTGTCCTCTTGGGCGGTACTCTCTGCTTCCGCCGCTTCGTGGTCCTCTGCTTCAGCGTCGGCTGCGGTCACGCTGTCGGGGATGGGCGGCGGCTCCGGCTCGGGTTCGGGTTCGGGTTCCGGCTCGGGTTCGGGTTCGGGTTCGGGTTCCGGCTCGGGCTCGGGTTCCGGCTCGGGGGCCGCGTTCTCGAGATCGCTTAAAGCGCGTTCCGTGGCGATCCGGATGGAATACGACGAGTCCTCGAGGAACGGTTTCAACACGGGAATCGCCGCCGGATCGCCGAACCCGCCCAAGGCGGTGATCATCGCCTCGCGGACGTAGTAGTCCTCTTCGGCGCCGACCGCGCCGAGCAGGACCGGCACCGCCCGCTCCGCCGGCTGGCCGCGTAGAATACGAACCACCTCTTCGCGGACATAGCGATCCTCGTCGGCAACGACTTTGGCGACGATGTCGGCGAGCTCGGGCGGGGCAAGTCGTTTGAGTTGGGTAAGGGCATCGCGCTTCTTATAGCTGCGCTGCGCGGGATCTTCCAGGATCTGGATCAGTTCGGCAATTTCCGCCATTCAGGTTCCCCTTCTGGTTCCACCGATTTCCCTTGAACACGGTCGGAACAATATGCGTGATCCCCCCGCAGATGCAAGGCGCGGGAGGTCAAGGGTCTCTCCACCGGGGATGACGCAGGGGGCGGCCCGATTCTGTCCCGGCCCCGCCGGGAGGACGCCGCGCCGCGGGCGCGTCAATATTGACGCAAACCAGGGATCGGAAGCATGTGGCGCGCGTGGTCTCCGGCGTTCCCGCGCCTGAGCGGGGTTACGTTGTGCGTGCACGCTGGCTTTGCAGGACGGTCTCGTTGAGTTGTGCCGCCGGCCAGAGTTCGTCGAGTCGGGCGCGCAACCGGGCAAGGACCTCCTTGGACGCGGGGTCCTGCGAGAGATCCCGGAGCTCCAGCGGGTCGGCGGCGACGTTGAAGAGCTGGTCGGGTTCGTCCAGGCTGCTGATGAGTTTGTGATCGCCTTGACGCAGCATGGCGAGCGGTCGATCAACCCAGGTTGCGTAGTGCTCGCAGAAGGCCTCGTCGGTGCTTCCGGTAAGGAGGTCCTTGCCGTCCAGTTGGTGCTGGTCTGCCGCGCCGGCCTGCCGCAGGATGGTGGCGGTGAGATCAACGAGGCTGACGCACCGGCCGGGCCGCGTCCCGGCCGGCAGGGTTTTCGGTTGTGAGAGAATCAACGGCACGCGCGCCGCCGCCTCGTGCACGGACGACTTCATCCAGAGTCCATGTTCGCCGAGCATCTCGCCATGGTCACTGGTATAGGCGGCCAGCGTGTTCTCGCGCTGTCCCGACGCATCGAGCGCCGCCATGACTTTGCCGACCAACATGTCGGTCCGCGACACACAGGCGAAGTAGCCGTGGCGGGCATGGCGGATCGCCGCCGCGTCGAACTCGGGTTGTTGATGCAAGGCGCGATGGCGCTGATCCGTTGGGTGCAGGGCCGCGGGATATCCCTCGATGAGCCGGGGCAGCGGGATGTCCGCGGCGTCGTAAAGATCCCAGAACTCCGGTTCCGCAGTCCAGGGACGGTGCGGCGCAAAGATGCCCAGAACCAGCGCCCAGGGCCGGCGGGAGTCGGCCTGGCGGATGTAGTCGACGGCGGCGTCGACGGCGGCGTCGTCCGCCGTTGTGGCCCGCGACGTGCCGACAGCGGCCGGCAGCGAGGGCAGGCTGTGGCCCGGCACCCGGCCGCCGTCGCGCCAGCGCGGGACAGGCGTGCTGCCGTGTGTGGAGACATCGGGTTTGGCGGCGATGTCGCGCGCCAGTTGCCGGCGGAACCCGTGCAGTTGATCGGGCCCGCAGAAGTGCATTTTGCCGCTGAGCACAACGTCATAGCCGCGGTCGCGAAGGGCCTGCATCCAGGTTGGCGTGGAGGACGGCAGGATCGTGTGATTGTCCCAGATGCCGATATTCTGGACATGGCGTCCGGTCAGGAAGGACATCCTTGACGGTACGCAGAGCGGGGAATTGCAGTAGGCATTCTCAAAACAGACGCCCTGCGCCGCCAGACGATCGAGGTTCGGTGTCTGCACAACAGCATTGCCGCCGGCGCCGTACCAGCGGGCGCTGTGCTGGTCGGACATGATGATCAGGATGTTGTTCATGCGGATGCCAGCCGGGTTTCGAGGTAGTCCTGACATCTGGCGCCGGCCATGATGGCCCGGCGGATCGCCGCCGGATCGGACTTGCGCAGAGCATGCTGATCCCGGACCGCGAAAGCCGCGGCGTACCCGGCGGCCTGGCCCATCAGACAACCCGTGCACATGACGCGCGTCGACGCCAGTGCGGCCCGGTCGCCGGAAAAACAGCGGCCGCCGACCAGGACGTTGCTCAAGCCTTTCACCAGCAGACTGCGAAGAGGAACCTGGTACGGGCTGGTCTTGCGCTTCGGGAACTTCGGCGCATCCAGACACGAGGTGCCGAACGCGACCGCATCGGCAAAACGCCTGCCGTTCAGGACGTCGTCCATTGTCAATACGTAATCGCCGACAACCCGGCGGCCTTCGCGAATCCCGAGCAGCGGCGCGATGTATTCAAAGCTCAGGTCGCGGTCCCGGCTGTCGACGCACGCGAGGTAATGCCGAACGGCCGTCGGCGCATGTTTGCGGAACGCGATCACGGCATCGGAATAGCCGCGGCCCGCGCCGGTGTCGTAGTCGCGGTCGAACAATCGGGTCTTGAGTCCGACCCGGTTGGGCTCGGGCCAGACGCTGTAGCTCGGGGGGCGGGCCGGATCCAGGGTCTCACCCGGGAACTCCGGCAAGGCCGTCGGACGGCTTGCGTGGTGCAGAAACACCATGTTGCTCGGCTTGATCAGCTCCGGCAGATTCGGATCGCGTACCGGCATCGTCGCGGCGCCGGCATGGCGCGCCAGCAGTCCCTCGCCGGTGGCATCAATGAAGACCGCCGCGCACACCGCCTGCAGCATCGAACGATTGTGAATGAGCGCACTCGTGCAGCGGCCGTCCTCGACGACGGCGCCGACAACGTCGGTGGCGAACAGCACATCGACGCCGGCTTCATCAAACAGTTGCTGCAGGACCCAGGGCAGGGCGGTGTGATCAAACGTCCGGTTGTGGAAAAACTCGTTTTCATGCGCCCGCCAGCCGTTTTCCGGGCCGATCGCCCGCAACGCCTTGAGTCCGTCCAGAACGTCATCGAAGATCTTTCCCTGACCGACGCCTTCCCAGCTTTCGCCGTAGGAGAAGTTGCCGACCCCGCCGCTGCTGCCGAGGCCGCCGAGGATCTCGAGACGCTCGACCAGCAGGACCGACGCCCGGCTGCGGGCGGCCGCCAGCGCCGCGCCAATGCCGGTCATGCCGCCGCCGGCGACACAGACATCGTAGCTGCCGAAGACCGGCACATCTCGAGCCGCAAGGTGAACCGTAGTCATGATGCCATCGTCTCCTTGTGTTCGATTACATCACTACAATACGCCGATTGCTCCGGGCAAACAGGTTGAAAAGTCTGCTATGATGTTTGATATTGTGCTGTTATGAACGCGAAACACGAGCTTTGCCGGCGGCTGGGGGAGCATTTGCGGAGCCGGACGCTGCAGGAAGTCCTGCCGGCGCTGCCGGGCGGCGCGCCGCCGGCGGCGGCGCGGATCGCCGCCGCACTGCAGGTCTGTCTGGTGGTTTCGGGCAGCCGTCCGTTTGTCTGTCAGGGGACGTCGGGGCCGCAGCGTCTGGAGTTGACGCCGCAGAACGCGGTGCTGTTGGAGCCGGGCGCGTGGTATGCTCCTGCGGTTGGCGTGTCCTGTGTGTATGTCGGCATCCATCTGCATCGGGAGTACCTGCGGGTGCACAGCACGACGCACCCGGACTGGGAGCCGGGCAGCGGCCCGGACCTCTGGTATGCCACCGGCCGCGCGCCGCCGCCGGCGCTGTTTGATCTGGCGGCGGCGCTCATCTGGCTGCGCCCGCAGGCCGCGAGCCAACGGGAGCAGGTCCTGCTGTGCGAAGGGCTGCTGCGCCTGGCGCGGCGCGAGCTGGCGGCTGATCGGGCGTCGGCTTCGAGCCGGGCCGACCGCGTCTACCGCGACATCTGCGACTACCTGCGCGAGAACTTCCGTTACGCGATCAACCGCGAGACGGCAGCCTTTCGGTTCGGGCTGTCGCCGGGCTATATCTCACACCTGTTCCAGGAACGCGGGCGGGGCTTCCAGGAGTACCTGACGGCGCTGCGCCTGGACCACGCGAAGATCCTGCTGCGGAACCGCCGGCTCTTGATTCGGGACGTGGCGGAGCAGTGCGGGTTCAATGATCAACGGTACTTCAGCACGGCGTTTCGCAAGCGCGTGGGAATGGCGCCGAGCCGGTTTCGAGCGACGCTTTGAGGGGCCGCGAAACGACGGCGTCTCGGCTCCTCTTGGCTGGTGAGGCGTGCGGGGAGACTCTGGCTGCGTCAGGCGTCGCAGGGCTCGGGCAGGACAGATGGTTCGATCAGGATGTCGCCGTTCTCATTGAGGGCGATGTCATCTTGCGCAATGTACTCGTCGCCGGGCAGAAAGGCATCTCCGATTTCCTGCAGCCGGGTTGTCAGTTGCCGGTCGAGGTCGGCAACGAGTTCGGCGTAGTCCGGGTGATCGACCAGGTTCTGCAGTTGGCCGGGGTCTTCCCGGTTGTCATAGAGCAGCCATGGACCGGCCAGCGTCCGGCAGTAGGTGTAGCGTTCGTCGTGGAGCCCGCGGAATTCGCGGCCGCCGTTGTCCCGACGCCATTCATGGAAGGGCACGTAGAGGGCGAGCAGGGCGGCATCGATGTCGGCCGGTGAGCCGGCGACGATCGTCCGGGAGAAATCGCGGCCCTGGCATTGTGCCGGCGGGTCGATGCCGCACAGCGACAGCAGTGTGGGCATCAGGTCAGGGGCGTCGATCGGCGCGGTCTCCGTGCCGGGGCCGGCGCCCTGCGGGTGGCGGACCAGGAACGGCACGCGGATGGATTCGGCCCAGGGCTTCTGTTTGCGGAAACAGCCCTGGGCGCCGAGCATGTCGCCGTGGTCCGAGGTGAAAATGACGATTGTCCGGTCGTCCAGGCCGGTGTCCTGCAGGGTGTCCAGGAGGCGGCCGAAGGCGGCGTCCAGGGCCGAGCAGTGGGCGTAGTAGCCGGCCAGTTCCCGGCGGGCGCGGTCGGCGATCTCCGGGGAGACGTTCGGCGGCAACCGGATGTCGGCCGGCGTGTACATGTCCTCAAACGGCTGCGGCGCGTTGCCAAAGGGATTGTGCGGCGGCCCCCAGGACAGGAACAGCGCGAACGGCTGGTCTCCGGCATCTTCCCGCAGGTAGCGGCAGGCCGCGTCGGTCTGGGCGTCGGCGTCATAGCCCGGCCACGGGTGCGGGCGCGGGTCGTTGCCGAAGTAGTAGTAGGAGTCCTGGTAGCTGTGGGTGCATTCGAAGCCCTTCCACCAGTCGAAACCAAGTCGGCGTTCCGGCGGTACGAATGCCAGCCGGCCGTTCCCGTTGATGTGCCACTTGCCGATGTACGCGGTGGCATAGCCGGCATCCTTCAGGCAGTCGGCCAGAAACGGTCCGGCATAGAGGTCGGGCAGGCTCTGGTCGTTCACCATCATGCGATGGCGATGCGGGTAGACGCCGGTCATCAACGAGGCGCGGTAGGGACTGCACACCGGGCAGCCGGAAACGGCGTTGGGGAAATTCAGGCTCGCGGCGGCGAACGCGTCCAGGTTCGGCGTCGATACATTGGGGTCGCCGGCATAGCCGAAAGCCTGGGCGCGCCATTGATCAGCGAAGACGAAGAGGAGATTCATTCGTTCAGTCATCATATCCACCTGCGTTAGTTCCGGTTCTCTGCGTGACCCTAGCCCCTCGAATCCGTGACGCAAGACTGCCGGCTTGAATCCGGGTCGCCAGCCCGTAGGTTTGGCCCTTCAGAAAGGATGCTTTGCCGAATGACCGTCTACAGCCACGTCGTGCCCTACGTCAGGTCCGAGCACTACGTCAACAACTGGCCATTGCTGCTCTGCGGCCGAGCGGTTGTCTTGACGCGGCCGGGTGATGTTGTGCAGCTGGCGCCGCAGTTGGAGGGTGACTGGGACGCGGTTCTGCGTCACTACGACACGGTCGGTCTCCCGGTTGCGCGCGAGGCAATCTGGGACTTCGCCTGGGATGCCGTGGATCCGGCCGCAGAACGCTCGATCTTCTTTTTTGGTGAGGGGCACGATTACGGCCCGGAGGTGAATCCGCAACTGCGGAGGGTCGATCCCGTGCGCTTTGCCGCCACCGATTGGGTAAACGCCAAGAACAACTTCATCCCGTGGGCGCAGGGCTTTGGCATCACAACACCGAAAACCTGGTGCTTCTCCACGCCGGAGAGCTTCACGCCGCCTGCAGACCTGGTCTACCCCTGCATCGCCAAACCCTCGGTCTCCGCCGTTGGTTACGGTATTCGCCGTTGCGCTGACGAAACGGAATTGCGGGACGCCGTCTCTGCCTACGCCGGCGCCTTCCAGCTGCAGGAGGAACTCGTTGACGCGACCTACACCAACGTCCTCTACAGTGTTGACGACGACAGGGCTGTATTGCTTGCCGAAACCGAACAGGTCATCCGCAACCGGGCGCACTGCGGCAATCGACACCCCTGCAGCCGGAGCATCGGCGACGCGCTGCAGCCGCTCGCCGATCAACTGGCGGCCGACGGATTGCGCGAGCACTTCGCCTTTGACGTTGCCTTCGTCGAGGACGGCCGGCAGTGGCTGGTGCTTGAGTGCAACCCGCGGTTTAACGGGTCTTCCTACCCGGTTGTAGCCGCCCGGCGGTTGGCTGTCCGGGAATGGGTGTGTGACAGCTTCGAGACCGATCGGCGCTCCCTGGTCGACCTCGACCTCGACGGCCTCGAGTACGACGCCACAACCGGGACGGGTGTGGTGATGATCAGTTGGGGGACAATCTGCACAGGCAAGCTCTCGGCCATGCTGATCGGCCCGCCGGCAGACCAGGAACGGCTGCGAGCTACACTGCTGGAGCGGCTCTGACGACACGGTGTGCGGGAAGGCCCAGGACCCACATCCGGATGTCGTGGGTGACCAAGATTGGTAGCTACAAGGTTCGCGAAAAGCCTTCTGGAGACCCCTGCGGCCTTGTGCCGCAGGTGAATAAGCTGTTTAGAGACACGGCTGCTACTGCCTCAATCCCCACGTGTTCAACGGCTTTGCAAGCATACTCGCAAAGCCGCTGAACACGTGGGGAGAACGGGGTGGTCCGGGACAGACTCTAAACAACTTATTCACCCGTCAGACAAGCTAACGGGGGTCTCTCTCGGACTCGAGGAGCAGAATCCGCGAGATTCCTGAGACGGACCTCCCCGGCAACCCTTTTCGCGGACCGTGCAGCTACACCTGGGCGCCGTCCCAATACCCCCGCGCGACAGCATTTTTCAGAAACTGTATCTGCCATCCTCACGCTGAACGTCTGACTTCATTCAGCCCGGGGTTGGCCGGAAGGCCTACCCTGGGTGTGATGGCCTGCGCCCGGCAACACTGAAGGTGTTGTTTCATCTCTGGCACGCCAGTGGCTACAGATCCATTCTGCGGCGGGCTCAGTAGTCGGCATCCAGGGTCGGCCACATCGTGATGCCGCCGTCACCATTGTTGTGGCGGCTGTTGCCGGGGTCCGCAAACCAGTGCACGGAACCATCGAAGTAGCCCACGTTGTAGCCTTCTTCGTGATTGTACCAGCGGCTCCACTGCGGCCAGACCGGGTGCTGGTTGTAGAAGAAGCCGAGATCCGCAATCCACGCCTTCCCCGGATTCTGGTCCTGGCGGCACTCATATCCCAACCCGGACAGCTCGTTGTTGTTGCGGTGGAAATAGCCGGCCACCGCGTAGGTCCCCCAACCGGTGATCCCGTACGGCTTGTGGTTGCGGCCCGAACAGCGATCGTCATCGCGGTTCGGGCACCAGTGCAACTCGGCGCTCGGCAGATACCCGGTGTACGTCAGTATTCCCGGTCCCCAGTAAGCCATTGCGCTCGTGCAGACGTCGGTCTGGCCGGAGCGGAAGTTCGGCGCGCCGCCGTCCCAACCCGACGGGAACGCGCCGTCCATGTCGTCGGCATAGTCATTGCAGGCCAGCATGATCTGCCGGACCTGCGACAGGCACACGGTCCGTTGCGCGGTCTCGCGGGCGCGACCGAGGACCGGCAGCAGCAACGCTGCGAGAATCGCGATGATGGATATCGCGATCAGCAGTTCGATCAGAGTGAATCGAATTGTTGGTCTGCTTGCCATCGGTTGTCTCCGGTTCCTAGTCCGCCCCGTAGCGGGCGGAAATCCGTTGCGCATGGGCGATGACCACCTTGCCGACGCCGGCGATCCCGGACTTCGGCAGTCGCGGCTTCGGGCCGGTCGTCCAGATCGCCGCGATCGGATGGCCGCGAAAGTCGAGAATCGGCGCGCCAACGCAATGCAGTCCTTCCATTTCCTCACCCAGGTCGGCGGCGTAGCCTGTGCGGCGGACACGAGCCAGTTCCTTGCGGAACGCGGCCTTGCTGGTGATCGTGTTTGCTGTGAACCGCGCCAACTTCATCCGTTCCAGGATCCGCTCGCATTCCGCTTCGGGCAGTTGGGCCAGCATCGCCTTGCCCGGCGCGCTGGTGTGCAGCGGGAAGAGATGGCCAACCTCAACCAGAACCTTCACAGGCCCACGGCCGGCGACCTGGTCGAGAACCACGCCCTGGTGGCCGGCCAGCGATCCGATCAACACCGTTTCACCGACCGCGTCGCGCAACTCCCGCATCACGTCCAGTGAGCGCTCGATCAGGTTCGCGTCATTCAGAGCCGTATGCCCGACCGCCAGGAGTTTTGGCGTCAGTGTGTAGGTCTTGTTGCTCTCCTCACGCCGGAGGTAGCCGCGTTCGCACAAGGTGGCGGTGATCCGAAAGACACTGTTGCGCGGGAACCCAAGCGCGTCCGCAATCTGGCTGTTGCCCAACCCGTCCGGATGCCCGGCCAGGTACTCCATAATCTCGAGCGCCCGCTCGAGATTCGGTACACTGTATTTCGATGGTGCGTTCATTGATCACTCACTCCAGCACTCCAACACACTCCAACACTCCAGCACTCCAACACTCCAGCACTCCAACATTTGAATCTACATAACAAATAGGCGGCTAAATATAAAATAGTTGGCCCGGCGCCGGTGTCAAGCGAATTTCGTGGGAACTGCCAGCAACCCAGTGGGCGCAATTCCGGCCTCCACGGGGCCTGTCCTCATGAGGCACTGAGGTCGAGTTCTCAATGGCCGTTCCTGGCGCCCCAACGGGGCTGCTCCACCTTAGCCCAGGCCAACGGCCTGGGTAGAAGATCCGCCTCTTACAGGCCTCCGACTGGGCAGAGGAACGGTTACCCAGCCGATGGCCTGGGCTAGGTTGAAGCCGCCCACTTCGGGCTGCGGAGATGGATGTATCGGACCAGTCTCAGTGTAATTCGGGGCGAGCTCCGAGGAGTCGTCGCAATGGTGGTAGCATGCGGATAGGCAAGGCTGAGCGCTTGCATTTCGCGCGTGTTTCCAGTTTACAAACCAACTACCCGGGACATGGTGAAATGAATGCACCAACCGTTTGAGGAGAACCATCATGTCTGCCGACCGCCCGAATATCCTGCTGCTGTTCACGGATCAACACCGACTTTCCGCCGTCAGTTGCTATGGCAAAACGCCGTGCCAGACCCCCACGATTGACCAGCTCGCCGTGGACGGCGTGCGCTTCGAGACGACCTACACCGTATGTCCCGTATGCAGTCCGGCGCGCAGTACGATGATGACCGGGCACTATCCGCACACGACAGGCGTCGTCAGCAACGTTCACAACATGGGTTGCTCCGTCCACGAACTCGAAGATCGCCCGCAACTGCTGTCGCGTCGGCTCGAAGCCGCCGGTTATGCCCTGGGCTATTCGGGGAAATGGCACCTGGGTACGAACAACACGACTTCGTTCGGCCAGAGCAATACGCCGAGTCTGCCCAGGGACTGCGGCTTCGAAGGTCAGAATTTCCCCGGTCATGGCGGCGGCGGCTTCGGCTATCCCGAGTATCAGGAGTACCTGAAGGCCAACGGCTGGGAACATAAGGTTGTCGAGGGCGACGACCAGGTCAGCCGTTGGCTGGACGGTCCGGTCGAGTCTACCGTGCCCTACTTTCTGGCGGAAAACACCATATCTTTGATGGACGAGTTCAAGGACGAAGGCAAGCCGTTCTTCATCTGGCACAACAACTGGGGCCCGCACGGCCCGTACCTGTCGCCGAAAGAATACGTCGATCAGTTCCGTGATGTCGAGATCCCGGAATGGCCGAACTACCACTGGCCGTCGCGCACCACGCCCGGCGCGCACTTCAACAAGATCCATCCAAAGCACGAGAGCATGTGCTGGGACGACTGGGCCAGACAGATCCGTTGCTACTATGCCTTCACCAAATTGATCGACGACCAGTTCGCCCGCATCCTGCAGCACCTCGAAGACACCGGCCTGGCCGACAACACGGTTGTCATCTTCACGGCCGACCACGGTGAAACCCTCGGCAGCCACGGCGGCTTGACCGACAAGGGGTATCACCACTTCGAGGAAACCCATCGTATCCCGCTGATCATCCGCTTCCCCGACGGCCGTCAGGCCGGCATGACGATTGAGTCCTTCGCCTCGCTGGCCGACGTCTATCCGACCATCCTTGAACTGGCCGGCGCCGATGCCGATGAGACCGCCCACGGCAAGTCCCTCCTGCAGCTGGTCGACGGCGATACTGACGGCTGGCGCGAGCACGTCGTCACCGAGTTCAACGGCGTCAACAGCATTCCGCTGACCCAGCGCACCCTGCGGTGGCAGAACTACAAGTACGGCTACAACTGCTTTGGCGAGGACGAGCTCTACGACTTGGAACTGGACCCGCACGAGACGACCAATCGCCTGCACATCTCCGGCTACGACAAGATCGGCAAGGAAATGCGCCGGCGGCTGTTGGAGTGGATGCAGGCGACGGACGATCCGGTGCAGTGGATCTTCTCCAAGAACAAGCTGCCGTATTACGACGAGCAGGTCCGGGACTGATTCCAATCGGCACAGGCATCTGCCTGGCGCCCCCTGTACGCCGCGTCCGTCGCTGTTCGGGCTGTATCATGAGCACGTGTCGCGGCGAGGCCTTCAGGCGGAGACTGATCCCTGCTCATTCCCGCGTTTCGGCGTCAGCCGAAGGTCAGTAAGCCGCTTGTGGCGCCATCTCGACCGCTGGAACGCCGGCATCTTGCCGGCTCCGGCTGCACTCGACCCTGCATCCTGCATCTTGAATCGCGTGCAAGGCCTTCGGCAGGGTGTCACACGTACTGCTAGAAATAGCGGCTTTGAGCCGCTCCAGGGCGGGCCTTGAAAGAACGTATTTCCTGACAGGGGCAGCATGCGGCGGTATCTGCATCGCTACGCCAAAGCCGCCGAGTTCGAGAACGACCAGCAGATCACCCCGCATACGCTGCGGCGCTCGTGCGCCACCGAGATGATCCGCGCCGACCACTGCTCCAGCAGGTCAAGCGTGCTGGTGGCAGGAGAGCAGCACGCGGGGGCCACTCCCCGCGACTGAAGCATTACCTCAGATTTCTTTCCGGACGTGACTTCCGCCGCAGGTTGCGATATAGTTCGGCCATTGCAGCAAATCATCAAGGGGAGCACAATGACTTCGACCAAGAGCGACAAGAAGGTTGCCGTCGTCGGCGCCGGCCCGGGCGGCTTGACTGCGGCGATGATTCTCGCCCACCGCGGGCTGGACGTCACCGTCTTTGAGAAGGAAGACCATGTCGGCGGCCGCAACGCCGACGTCCAATTGGGCGATTACCATTTCGACCTGGGCCCCACCTTCCTGATGATGAAATTCATCCTCGAGGAAGTGTTCGACGAGGCCGGAAAGCAGGCAGACGATTACTTCGAATACGTTGAGCTCGATCCGATGTACCGCCTGCAGTTTGCCGAAGATCACATCGATCCGAGCGCTGATCACGACAAGATGCGCGCGGAGATCAAGCGCGTTTTTCCCGGGGAGGAACAGAACCTCGACAAGTTCCTGAGCAAGGAGAAGGTCCGTTTTGATCGCATGATCCCCTGTCTGCAGAAGCATTACTCCACGCTGCTGTCGATGGTGTCGGCGCCGATGCTGAAGGCGCTGCCGATTCTGTCACTGGGGAAAACGCTCTATGGCGTTCTCGGCGACTATTTTAATGAGGAAAAGCTGCGGCTGTCTTTCACGTTCCAGAGCAAGTATCTGGGTATGTCGCCGTGGAATTGTCCCGCGGCGTTCGCCATCCTCTCCTACATCGAGCACCAGTTCGGCGTCTGGCATACCCAGGGCGGCTTGAGCCAGATCTCCGTCAACATGGCCAAGGTCGTTGAGGAAAACGGCGGCCGCCTCAAGCTCGGCACCCCCGTGAAGGAGATCCTGGTGGAAAACGGCAAGGCCAAGGGGGTCCTGCTCGAGGACGACTCGAAGGAGGCGTTTGATGCGGTCGTGATCAACGCCGACTTCGCTCACGCCATGAGTGAACTGGTGCCGGCCGCCAAGCGCCGGAAATACACCGACGGCAAACTGCAGGCGATGAAGTACTCCTGCTCGACGTTCATGCTCTACCTGGGGCTGGACAAGGTCTACGATATGCCGCACCACACCATTGTTTTCGCCAAAGACTACCACGCCAATGTCAACGACATCTTTGAAGGCCGGCTTTCCGACGACACATCGTTTTATGTGCGCAATGCCAGCATCAGCGACCCGAAGCTCGCGCCGGATGGCCACAGTGCGGTGTATGTCCTCGTGCCGTGCGCCAATACCACGGCGGCGGTCGACTGGCCGAAGGAACGCGAACGCTATCGCGACCTGATCCTGAAAGCCATCGCCGAACGGACGGCGATGACAGATATCGCCGACCACATCAAGGAGGAGCTGGTTATCGTGCCGGATGACTGGCGGGACAAGTACAGCGTCTACAACGGCGCCACGTTCAATCTGGCCCACAACATCGGCCAGATGCTCTACTTCCGCCCGCGCAACCGGTTCGAAGAATTCAGCAACTGCTACCTTACCGGCGGCGGCACCCACCCGGGCAGCGGCATCCCCACGATTCTGGAATCCGGGCGCATCTCCGCCAACCTGCTCTGTCGCGATTTCGGAATCTCGTTTCTGTCGAAGAACATCATGACCTGACGCCGCGGCGGCGGGGGAAACGCCCATGAACTGGCTGCAATTCATCCGGCTGATGCATTCGATTTACGGCAGCGGCAAGCCGGACATCGAATGGATCCAGAAACTCGGGCTGCTGGCCGTGAAGATCGGTCAGGTCCACGCCTTGCGCATTGACTTTCTCGACCGCGAAACCTGCGAGGAACTGGCAAAGCTGTACCGTCACACGACGGCTCTGCCGACGGCCGAACTGGACCGGCTGCTGGAACAGAACCTGACTGCGGAGGTGCGCGGCAAGTTTGCCGAGATCGATCGGGAACCGTTGGCATCCGCCTCGGTCGGGCAGGTGCATCGTGCCCGCCTGAACAGCGGCGAGGAGGTGGTCGTCAAACTCGTCAAAGGCGATTTCCGCGAACGCTTCTTCCGGGATGTCGCCAGCGTCCGCCGGCTGTTCCGGTTCGTCACGTTTTTCTATCCCAAGCTGCGGCAGGTCGGGGATCCCGTGGGCATCCTGAATGACATCGAAGAGTATACCGGCAGAGAGCTTGACCTGCGTAACGAGGTCCAGGGCCAGCAGACGCTGCGACAGATCTATGAGGACAACCGGGACCGGTTCGATCTGTCGGCGCTGCGGTTCGCGCGGATCTACGAGGATCTCTCCAATGAAAACGTCATGGTCTCCGAGTATATCGCCGCCGACAGCTACGACGAGCTGCTGGAACGCGGCGAACTCCCCTACGAACGCCTGCTGGACCTGTTCAAGATCCACGGGTTCTGTATGTTCATCGTCGGTACCTTCCATGGCGATATCCACCCCGGCAATATCCTGTTTCGCGACGGCAAGGTCTGTTTCGTCGATACCGGCTACATCGGCCAGGTCAACGACAAGCTGCGCACCGGGCTGTTTGCCTTTTTCGATGCGCTGAGCAAGTACGATTATCCCGCCTGCGCGGTCGCCCTGAACCGCATGTCCGAAAACGAGATTGCCGGTGAGGACTTCGATCGATTCCGTGAGAAGTTCATCGAACTGTATGCCGACTTCACCGATGCCAAGGTGTCCAAAATCAGTCTGACCACGAAGATGATGCACACGATCAAGCTGGGTGTCCACAGCGGGATGGTCTTCGAACGCGGCATCTTCGCGATCATCCGCAGCCTGATGTACCTCGACGGCATGGTGCTGCGCTGTAATCCGGACGCCGTCGTGATGCATGACATGCGCCGCTTTCTCGCGGAGTTCCAGGATCTCCGGCCCTGAAGGCAACCGCGGGACCTCCCGCAGCGGCCCTGCGGGGCCGGGGCGCACGGCGTTCTGTTCGTACCCGGTTGCGATTCAGCCGTCACGGTTCAGTGTAAGGCGAACCATATGGGAAAGACTGCGATGAAGCGCTTAGGAATCTGCGTGTTGGGCCTGAACTTCGGCAAGCATATTGTCGACGAGTTGATCAGCAGCCCCGGCAACGACTACTTTGAACTGCTCGGGGTGTGCGATATGGACCGTGACAAGGCCGACGCCGTCGCGGCGAAGGCCGGCGTCAAGGCGTACTACGACCTGCAGGAGGTGCTGGCCGAGGACACGCTGCCGGTTGTCGGCTTGTTCACCGGTCCGGCGGGTCGCGCCGAGTTGATCGAGACAATCATCAACGCCGGTCGGGACGTGATGACGACAAAGCCCTTTGAGACGGACCCCGACGCGGCGCTGGCGGTTCTGCGCCGGGCGCAGGAACTGGGTCGCGTTGTGCATCTGAACTCACCGGCGCCGGCGTGGCCGGCAGACCTGGCCCAGGTGAAGCAATGGCAGCAGGAGTACGACCTCGGCCGTCCGATCGCCGCCAATCTCAACGTCTGGGTTCGGTATCAGGAAGAGCCCGACGGCCGCTGGCTGGACGACCCGGAATTGTGTCCGGTGGCGCCGGTGTTCCGGCTGGGCATCTACCTGATCAACGATATGGTCCGGCTGATCGGCGAGCCGGAGAAAGTACAGGCCTTCGGCAGCCGGATTTTTACAGGTCGCCCGACCGCCGACAACGGCCAACTGGGAATTCTGTTCAGGAACGGCGCGATCTGCAACATCTTCGCATCGTTCTGCATCGAAGACGGCGATCTCTACCGCAACGGCATGACCCTCAGCTTCGAACGCGGCACGGTGTATCGCAATATCGGGCCGCAGCGCAAGTATCCCAAGGGCGGCGTTGCCGAACTGGCGTTGGTCATGGGGTCCAACGACGGCAACCGCGACGTTGTGGCGGAAGCGGAATTCGAACAGACCAGCGGCGCGTATCAATGGGAATCGCTGCACCGGGCCATCCACGGCGAGACGATTCCGGACGAAGTGACGCCCGAGCAGATTGCGGCGGCATTACGGGTGCTGCAGGCGATGGCGGCAGCCGAACGCAGCGGTACGACCATTGTAATTGAAGACCTGCACAACAACGGGAACAACGGTTCATGAGCAAGCTCCAGATTGGCCTTCACGGCACCAACGGCCACCAGATTGCCGGCAAACTCGTTGATCATCCCCGGGCGCAGCTCGCGGCGGTCAGCGCCTTTGACGCCTCGCGCCTGCCCGAGGCACTGCGGCAGGACGAACGCATCCGCCGCTATGAGACGTTGGACGATCTGCTGCAGGACGACGGTGTGGAACTGGTGTCGCTGTGTGCGCCGCGTCGTGCCGATCAGGCCGCTGAAGCAATCCGGGCGCTGCAGGCCGGCAAACACGTCTACGCCGAGAAACCCTGCGCCATGTCCGAGGCCGATCTTGACGGGATCATCGCGGCCGCGGCGCAGAGCGGTCGGATCTTCCATGAGATGTCCGGCACCGTCTTTGAGCAGCCGTACTACGCGATGCGTGAACTGGTGCACAGCGGCGCCCTCGGCACGGTCATCCAGGTGCTGGCGCAGAAGTCCTATCCCATGCATGACGGGCGACCGCAGGACGAAGACGTCGACGGCGGGCTGACCATGCAGAACGGCGTGCACGCCATGCGTTTCGTGGAACACATTACCGGCATCAAGGTTGCCGCGGTGCAGGCGGTTGAAACGCAGCTCGGCAATCCGAAACCGGGTGAGCTGCGGGTGGCGGCGGCCATGCTGCTGCGCCTGGAGAACGGCGGCGTGGCAAGCATCATAGCGAACTACCTGAACCCCCCGGCGTTCGGTTCGTGGGGCAACGAACACGTCCGCATCTTCGGCACCAAGGGATTCCTTGAGAGCACCGACGGCGGGACGAAAACCCGGCTGGTACTGCAGGACGAGGATTGCGGCCCGATCGATACGGCGGCGCAACTGCCGGACTATTTCGATCGCGTCGTTGACGAGATTCTTGACGGTACGCCCATGCCGCTGTGTCTCGAAGACGAACTGCACCCGACCCGCATGGTCATCCGGGCCCGGTCGTCGGCCCGGGACTGACGGCAGCGTTACGCCGTCTCCGTCAGGGCGAGATGTACTTGCCGATGATCGGCGCCAGGTCCTGTTTGACCTGTTCGGGGATGACATCACGATTGGTGATGATCGCCGTGCTCAGCGCCGACGAACACTGTTCGCAGGCGTCCAGTCCGTCGAGCCGGGGGACGACGGTGTTCACGAGGTCTTTGCCGAAGGCGGCGTTCTGCATCAGCGTCTGAATAATCTGATCGACATTGACCGGGCCGAACTGTTCGTGCCAGCAATCGTAGTCGGTCACCATCGCGACGGTCTGATAGCAGATTTCGGCTTCGCGTGCGAGTTTGGCCTCGGCCAGATTGGTCATCCCAATGACATCCATGCCCCAGGAGCGGTAGAGCTTGGATTCGGCCAATGTCGAGAACGCCGGGCCTTCCATGTTGACATAGGTACCGCCGTCATGAACCGAGATCCCGTGGGGGTTGTCTGCGGCGAGCATGTCCTGCATGGTTTCCAGGAGGAGCTTGCGGGTGCGGTTGCAGGTTGGATGCGCCAGGGAGACATGGGCGGCAATACCGTTGCCGAAGAACGTGTGGTCGGCGTTGCGTTTGGTGCGGTCGACGAACTGATCGACCAACACCATGTCGCCGGGCCGCAGTTCTTCGCGCAGACTGCCGACGGCCGACAGGCTGATGATGCAGTTGACGCCCAGCGCCTTGAGCGCATAGATATTGGCGCGGTGGTTGAGTTCGCCGGGGAGCAGGCGATGGCCGCGTCCGTGGCGCGGCAGGAAGTAGACTTCGACCTCGCCCAGTTGCCCGCAGATGAAGCAGTCGGACGGACTGCCGAAGGGAGTGTCCACCGTTCGTTCCTGAAGATCCTCGATCCCCTCGATATCATACAGGCCGCTGCCGCCGATAACGCCGATACTCACAATCTCTGTTCTCCGGTTGACGATTCGATTCCGCTTGACACCAAATCCTACTGATCGAAGGGGTTGCTCTCTTCGGTCTTGTCCTTTTTCTCAGGCACGGTCGTGGTGTCGTCATCGAACAGTCCGCCGGTATCGTCTTCGACGTACGTGGTGCCGGCGCCGGCGAGGTACTCGGCATTGAGCTTGTCCATCTCAGCCATGAACGCGGGCGGCTGCAGTTCGTTTTCGATGCGTTCGATCTCGCGCAGCCGCGCGGCTTCCTCGGGCGTGTACCATTCGTCCTTGAACTTGCGATAGCCCGCATGGTAGTAGTGTTTGTACTCCAGCGGCTCCTGGATAATCGTCGTCAGCCGTTCGCGCTCCGCTTCGAGGACCTTGCGGAAGTACTCGTGCTTCGGCGTCCAGCGACCGGTGATCAGGATATAGCCCTGTTCGAGGTAGAGCTCGCGCGTTTTGTCGAGGCGGATCTCTCGGATATAGGCTTCGCGTCGGGCCAGGAGCTGCTTGCGCAGCTTGTTCTTGTCCTGCTGCTTGACTTCCGCCGCTTTGACGGGATCGACGTGCAGCAGGCTGTGCGTCTCCATGTCTTCCTTGCGGATCTTGTTCGGGCCGACGAGAATATAGTGGGTCGAATTGAGCCGGAGTTTCTCGTCGAATTTCTGCTGGCCTTTGGTATAAACGACGACGTCGTCGCCGATCTTCCACTGCTCGTATTTTTCCGCCATCTTCTTGAGCTGTTCGTCCACCCAGGAGTCCGGATGTTTCTCGACGGCGAGTTCGCGGATGGCGCGGTCGGACAGCCGTTTCACCGCGGACAAGGTCAATCGCGGTTCCTTCACGGGGTATTCGAACCCCAGGCGCTTGGCGACGTCTTCCTCCTTGACCAGTTCTTTCAGGGTCTGCTTGAGTTCGTCGCTGATCTTGCGTTCGATCGCCAGTTTCTTGTCGGGCGGCACCGCCGCCGACAGGATCAGGCTATGTAAGGCCAAAGCACAGGCGCAACTCCAGAAGGTGAGACGATATACGGTGTTCATTCCTTGTTTCCCTCTTCTCGCCGCCGTGGTTTCGGGCGGACGTCAGCATGCTCGAATCCGTGATCGCATCCCGGAATCAGCGATCCTCGCAACCAGGCGAAGCAATTCTCTCCGACTCCGGAACTAGTATAACCTCAGTGGAGCGGGAAATCAATACCGCGCCGGTGGCTGCAATTCCCCTTGCAGCCGAGCCTACGATAGTATGGCAACAACTGCCGCGCAAGCCGAATCCCGGACCATCATGCCGTCGCTCTTGACCACGAAAAAGGCGGAAGGCCGGGGCTGAAGGCGAAACAGAAGGGCGGCTGACCACTCCCCGGCACAGCCAGAGGGAGACCTTCTCGCGCAGGATGAAGCTACGGGACGGCCGAGTTCAGCCTTTCCAGCAGGGGCGCAACCGTCTGGCTGAACTGCGCCGCGACTGGTGATTTGTTGTAGTGATAGACAAACGGCTTGCCGCTGTCGCCGGACTCCGAAATCTCCGGCGCCATGGGAATGCGGCCGAGGAACGGCGCGCCCATTGCGTCCCATTCTTCCGCCTTGCCCGGGCGACACAAGATCTCGGTCGTCTCCCCGCAGTGCGGACAGATGAAGCCGCTCATGTTCTCGATCACCCCCAGCAACGGGACCTCCAACCGCTGGCAGAACCGCACACACTTGCGCACGTCGATCGTCGCCACCGCCTGCGGCGTGGTTACCACCACGGCGCCCGTCACATCGTCCATGAGCTGGCAGATCGACAGTGGTTCGTCGCCGGTGCCCGGCGGCAGGTCGACCACCAGACAGTCCAACTCACCCCACTCCACCTGCGTCAGAAACTGATCAATCACGCCGGCCTTCATCGGCCCGCGCCAGATTACCGGGTTGTCGTCTGCCGGCAATAGAAAACCAACCGACATCACCCGCAAAGAACCGACAATCACCGGGAAGATCTCCTCGCCGTCGGCCGTGACTGTCCTGCCCGCAAGGCCCAGCATGGTGGGAATGCTCGGCCCGTGCAAATCGATGTCCAGCAGGCCGACGGTCTTGCCCTGAAGCGACAGCTCCACCGCCAGATTTACCGCCACCGTGCTTTTGCCCACCCCGCCTTTTCCCGACATCACCAGGATCTTATGCTTGATGCGGCACAGCCGTCGTTGCCGGTTCTGCCGCTGGATGAACGTCTGTTCGTCTTCATCCGGCCGCCGGTCCTGCGCCGAGCAATTCGTCTGAGTGCAGCTGTCGCACGAAGATGGGGACATATGAGTTTCCTTTCTCTGGCCCGCCGGTACCGGCAAACGGGGATTGCCTTGGGTCGCACAGGCATACCCGGACAGAGGAGCAAGCGCCATGCCAGCCGTCGTGCCGCCGCCCAGGCGGCCGTATCGCCGCCCGGGCAGCCTGCAGCCTGCGGCGGCCGCCTCCCGATTCGCGCATTTCGCATCAGTCCGCCATGCAAATCAGTGCAGATTGCACGAAAAAGGCGGGGCCGGAACGGCCGGGATCCGCAGCGGCAGAGGCGTTTGGGCCGGGAACACCGCGAATCCGGGACTTCGGCATAAAGGTTGCTCATCGATAGATGATTTTCACGAAGGAGGAGTTGATCATGCCGGGACAAGACGGTACCGGACCTGCCGGCCGGGGCCCGCTGACCGGCCGCGGCGGCGGCATGTGCATTCTCGCGACGAATGCCGGGCAGCGCAATTCCCTTGTCGGCTTTGCGGGGCAGCGCGGGACCCCCGTTACACTGCCCCGCCAGTCATCCGCGGCTGCGGCCGCTTCCCGGCCGTGGTTTCAGTTGACCCGCTGCCGGCCCCATTGTGTCGCCTCGCCGTTGCTGCCGTTGTGGCTGCAGCGACTGCAGGCGCAGCGCTGTCGCCTGGAGAAACAGCTTGCCGCGGCCCACAGCCGCCTGCGGGAATTGGCCCGCAAACAGAAGGTCCGGACGGACCCTGGAGCTGCCGATAATGCAACTTGAGACATACCCGAGCACCATTCTGCGGGCCGCCGCGATACCGGTGAAACAGGTATCGGAAACGGAACAGACGCTCCTGGTCAAGATGCTCGACAACATGCAGCGGTGGCAAGGCATCGGCCTGGCCGCACCCCAGATCGGACGGCTCGAGCAGTTGATCGTTGCCGAAGCCGACGGCGAGCGTCTGTTGCTGGCCAACCCGAAAGTGCTTGAAACCGACGGTTGCGACCACATGGAAGAAGGCTGTCTCAGCCTGCCGCAGGCAGTGGTTGAAGTGGAGCGGCCGGCGGTAGTCTGGATTCGGGCGCTGGATTTTGAGAACCGCCTGTTCGAACGCCGATTCGACGGCTTGCTGGCCCGGGTTCTGCAGCACGAGGTCGACCACCTGCACGGCAAGTTGATTATTGATCACGGTCCTTCGCTTTCAGCAATGCCGGAAACCGCGGCGGCCGCGGCAACGCCGGAGGCAGCAAATGCCGACCTATGAATATGAATGCCGGGACTGTGGTCGTCGTTTTGAGCACTTCCAGGCGATGACGGCCGCCCGCCTGCAGACTTGCCCGACTTGCGGAGCAACAACCCTGCGGCGCCTGATCGGCGCCGGCGCCGGAATTCTCATGGCCGGCGGCGGTCCATCCGACGGCGCCGGCGACAGCCCGACATTGTGCGACCGCCCGCAGCCGTGCTGCGGGCGCGACACGCCGTGCGAACACAGTCCGAAACGAACGTAGCCATCTGGAAAGCTGAATCATGATCATCACCATTGCCAGCGGCAAAGGGGGAACCGGGAAGACGACCCTGGCCGTAAATCTCGCCTATGCCCTGGCCCGGCGCGGCGAAACCGTCCGGCTCCTTGACTGCGACTGTGAAGAGCCGAACGATCATTTGTTTGTCCGTCCGGAGTTTGTCGAGCAACGCCCTGTCTGTGTGCCGAAACCTGTGTGGGATGCGGCCCGCTGCACTGGTTGCGGGAAATGTGCCGATGCCTGCAACTATAACGCCGTCAGCGTGATCAAAGGCAAGGTTCTTATCTTCTCGGAGTTGTGTCATTCCTGCGGTGTCTGCACCCATGTCTGTCCCGAGGACGCGCTGCACGAAGAAGAGGTTGAAATCGGCGTCGTGGAGGCAAACGGCACCCCGGACGGCGCTGTTGAGAACGCGCCGTTCCTCTTTGCCCACGGTCTGCTGAACATCGGCGAGGCACTGGCGCCGAACGTCGTCCGGGAGGTGAAGACATACGCCTCGCAAGATGTGATCACGATCATCGACGCCTCACCCGGCACTGCCTGCCCCGTCGTGGAAGCCGTTCAGGACGCAGACGCGGTACTCCTGGTGACCGAGCCGACGCCGTTCGGCTTGAACGATCTGAAACTGGCCGCGAACCTGGCTCTCACGGTCGGCGTACCGACCGGCATTGTGATCAACCGCTCCACCGGTGAAGACGAGTTGATTGCTGATTACAGCGCCGCGGTCGATATCCCGGTCAGCGGCCGGATTCCATTCAAGCGGGAGTACGCCGAAGCCTACTCCCGGGGGCAGATTCTGGTTGAAGAATTTCCCGAACTCGGCGATTACCTGTTGCACATGTTTGACAATCTCGCTCTGTCGCTGCCGCCGGTTCCGGCTCAGGAATGCATTCCGGAGCAACTGTCGCACACCGCGGACTTCAGCCTCGGCACTGCCGAACGTCTGCGGGAACTCAGCGTTATCAGCGGCAAAGGGGGCACCGGCAAAACAACGCTGATGGGGGCCATGGCCCAACTGGCCGAACACGGCGTCCTGGCCGACAACGACGTTGACGCCGCCGACCTGCATCTGCTGCTGAAACCCGATGTCTGCGAAGTCCACGACTTTGTCGGCGGCGTCAAGGCAACGGTTGATCCGGTCCGGTGCATTGCCTGCGGCCAATGTGCCGCAGCCTGTCACTTCAATGCCGTTTGCTGGGACGGCCCCAAGACGGAGTTGGTTGAGCGAACCTACCGCATCGATCCGTTCGCCTGCGAAGGCTGCGGGTTGTGCACCTATGTCTGCCCGCAAAACGCCATCAGCCGGAACGATGCGGTCACCGGTCAATGGTTTGTGTCCCGCACCCAGTGGGGGCCGATGGTCCATGCCCGGCTCGGGATCGCGGAAGAAAACTCCGGACGACTGGTCGCGAAAGTGCGGCAGCGAGCCAGGGAACTCAGTCTCGAATGCCGTCAGGAATCGTTGTTGAACGACGGCCCGCCGGGTACGGGATGCCCGGTCATCGCCTCGGTCTCGGGAACGGATCTCGTCCTGATCGTCACCGAGCCGACGGTCTCCGGCGCCCACGACATGGACCGCGTCCTGAAACTGGCCGCGCACTTCCGCGTACCGGCACTGGTGGTTATTAACAAAGCCGATCTCAATGCCGAGCAGGCGCAGCGCATCACCGAGATCGCCCGCGCCCACCATTCCGAGGTGATCGGCCGCATCCCGTTTGATCCGCACGTGAACCAGGCTCTGATGGCCGGCAAAACCGTGCTTGCGATCGATTGCCCCGCAACAACAGCCATCCGCCGGATCTGGCAGCGTGTACGTGACGCTCTGTTGGCAGATGCACCGGCACCAACAACATGAAAAGGAACCTGCCTTGACTGATCCACTGAACATCCTGAAACAGGCCTGGGAAGAACGCGAAGGCCCGGCGGTGCTGGCCACCGTCGATGCCGACGGATTGCCGAACATCATCTACGTCGGCGACCTCCGTTTCGAACCTGATACCGGCTTTGTCATGGCCGACAACTATTTTTGCAAGACCCGTGAGAACATCCGGAACGGCGTCTCGCGAGGAGCGGTTCTGTTCCTCACCAAAGACAAAAAGGCATACCAGGCCAAAGGCACGCTCGAATACCATACGGACGGTCCGGTTTTCGACGCCATGCAGATTTGGCACATGCAGCAACACCCGGGGCATGCCGCTGCCGTGCTGCGCGTGGAAAACCTCTACAGCGGCGCCGAACAGCTCATTTGACAGCAGGGAAAGCAGCAATGAAAATCGCAGTCTCAGCCGAAGGCAAAACCCTTCAGGACCGCATCTCGAACCGCTTTGGACGATGCCCGTTCTTTGTCCTGGTGGAAACCGACACCGGCAAATCCGAAACGCTGGAAAACCCAAACAGCGCTCTGGGCGGCGGCGCCGGGATCCAGTCCGCCCAGCTTATGGCCGACAATCAGGTACAGGTCGTCATCACCGGCAACTGCGGGCCGAACGCCTATCAGACGCTGGAGGCGGCCGGCATCCAGGTGGTCGTCGGTGTGGCGGGCGGCAGCATCCAGGACGTCGTTGAGGATTACCGGGCCGGGCGCCTGACAGCGGCAGCCCGGGCGAACGTCGACAGCCACCATGGTGCGGCGCCGGTCGGGCGCGGCATGGGCGGCGGGCGCGGCATGGGCGGCGGGCGCGGCATGGGGCAAGCGCGGAGCCCGGCAGTGGAATCGCCGGAGCAGGCAGCGACGGCGGAGGTGCGGCAGTTGGAACAGCAACTGCATGAAATTCAGGCGCGACTGGCTGCTCTCAAAGGAACCGGCACGCAGGAACAGAAAGCCGGAATCAATCGTGACGAGTGTACTGGATGCGGAATCTGCGTCGATGTCTGTCCCGTCGATGCAATCACGCTTGACGATGTTGCTGAAGTTGATACCGCGGTCTGCACCGGCTGCGGCGCCTGCGTCGACGAGTGCCCGAACGAAGCGATCACCCTTGTTGCAGGCTCCGCCGGCTGATGGGACAGACCATGCATCGTATCATGCTCAAGTCTAAGCTGACAAACGTCACGGTCACCGCGACGAAGCTCCACTACGACGGCAGCATCACGATTGCCGAGGACCTGCTGCAGGCGGCGGACATCGTTCCGGGCGAACAGGTCCACGTGCTGAATCTGCATAACGGCAGTCGGCTGATCACCTATGCCATTGTCGCCCCGGCCCGAAGCGGCGTGATCGTCCTGAACGGCCCGGCTGCCCGGCGCGGACAGCCGGGAGATTCGCTGACCATACTCGCCTATGGTTACGCCGTCGACACCGAAGCCATACCGTCGGCCCGGATCGTCAACGTTGCGCCCGGCAATCAACTGCCGCGCGAATAGGCGTGCACCGACCGGTTTGTCACTGGCGTTGTCTTGTGCGGCTGCGCAGCAGGGCTGGACAATGTCGCCGTGGTCCGCAAGTACGATCCCCGGCGGCCCCAGACGACCGTGCGTCGTTGGCGAAGACAACGGCCTGATGGAGGTCTTCTTCTGGGGCGGAACATCGCAAACTGCCGGAATCTCCGAGGTCCGCGTTCTGGACTACGCCGTTTCGCGGCTGGCGTCGTCAGACCGCGACAAAGAACTGCCGGCCGCCTTGCAGTTCAGTGACGAGCTGCCTGGTTTGCAGCAGGTGTGCGGTATATTTTGCCAGTTCGTTCGGATGCAGGCCGCTGACCCGGCACAGGTCGGCCGCCGTGCACGGCCGGCGCCGGACAATCGCCACCAACTCGTCGGCGGTCATTCGTTCCGTCCCGGAATCCAGTGTCGCGACCGCCGCGATCGGTTCGGCAACCGGCGTGAACAGCACCGCCAGTTCCTCCAGTTTCTCGGCCGCTACCGGCTTGATCCCGGCTTCAGCCGGCGGGCGGACCACGGTGTTCAACTGGATTCGTTCCGGCTGAATCCGTTCTGCCAGACGAGCGATTTTCGCCACATCCGCCGGTTCACTGTTCATCCCGTCGATCAACATCACCTCCAACCAGATTGCCGCCGAACAGCTCTGCTGCAGCAGTCGACAGCCCTCGACAACGACATCCAGATCGAGTCCCGGGGCCGGACGGTTAATTTGCCCGAAGGACTCCTCGTCCCAAGCCGAAAGCGAGATCTTGACCACGTCTGCTTCACCGGCGGCATAGCGCACGCGGCGGCTGCCGAACAAAGAGCCGTTGGTGAGCAACACCGCAGGTATCGACGAGAATCGGCGTATCTCACGCAGCACCTCGCCGAATCGCGAATGAAGAGTCGGCTCGCCATTGCCCGCAAGCGTGATGTAATTCGCCTGCTCCCCGGTATCAAGCCAGCGCCGCAACTCATCCAAAACCGCGTCTGTTGGTACGTATTCACGACGTTCAAGGGTGCTTTGCGGCGTCGGTCCGAGTTGGCAGAAGACGCAGTTGTAGCTGCAGGTTTTGCGGCGCAGCAGATCAATCCCGAGTGATCGACCGAACCGTCGGGATGGAACCGGGCCAAAGAGATACTCGCGGGGACTGCTCATCTCAACCAAGCGTCGCCAGCCAGAGAAACAGACCGGCCAATCCGAATACCAGGACGCCGAGACAGCCGCTCTTCTTTGTGCTGCAATTTCCTTGTCCTCGACCCGTACCTGCACCTTTGCCGGACGGGCCGGTGCCGTCACGCTGCGGCATAATCAGTCTCCTTCCTCAATTCGAAAGCGGGGACTCTGCGACAAAAACGTCACCGGTGTGCCCCAGGCAACTTCAGCAATTGTCTCAAAACCATGGCCGCGGCGACGCATTTCGGACAGCGTCTTCGGCACCGCCAATGGATCGCTCACACCCCAGTCAGCCGCCGAGTTGATCCAGATTCTGCTGGTGCCGTACATCTCAAGAATGTCCACCGCGCGCTGGGGAGTGCACTTCGTATCCGGATACAGAGTCAACCCCGCCCACATGCCGGCATCCAGCGGCAAACGAACCGTGTGCTCTTCACAGTGGTCGATGATGACCCGTTCGGGCTTGACCCCCGAGTGGCTCTGCAGTAAATCGATAATCAGCCGCGTGCCCTTCAGCTTGTCTTCCAGGTGCGGCGTATGCACCAGAATCAGGACATCCTTCGCAACGGCCAGCTCGACGTGTTCCTCCAAAACCTGCATTTCATTGCGGCTGTTCTTGTTCAAGCCGATTTCACCCAGACCAAGCACCGTCGGCCGGTCCAGAAACTCCGGGATCATCGCCACGACTTCATGACCGAGCACAACGTCCTCGGCTTCTTTCGGGTTAATGCACAACCAACAGAAATGCTGAATTCCATAACGCGCCGCCCGGGCCGGTTCCACCGTCGTCAGTTGTTCGAAATAGTCGCGAAACCCCATCGTGGTCTTCCGGTCGAACGCCGGCCAGAAGGCCGGCTCCGTCACCGCCGCGCAACCGGCCAACGCCATCCGTTCATAATCGTCGGTCGTTCGTGACCCCATGTGAATATGTGGATCCATCCACTTCATACCGTCACCTCCGCATCACCGTCCCGTCCCGGCCAGGCACCGGTCGCGCCCTTCATGCCGGCAGCCGACGCGATCAAATCCACGGTTGGATCGCTGAGCAACGTCAGAATTCGTGAGGTCCGGCCGGGCTTGCCGTCACCCAGAACGGCGATCGCCTGATTCAGCGCGCGAAGACGAAAATCCGTTTCCGCCGACTTGCCCGCACAGCGATCCAGACGATCCAGAAAGGCGGCAACATCAAGAAGCTTGGCCCGATGCTCCATGAAGTACATGTCGATGGTCGACTCGATCGGAAGTGGACAACAGGGGGTGGAATCCCGCATCGAAAGACCTCCTTGCGGCTGAGTATTGCTTACCAAAAACACGCTGACATAGAGAGCATCATCGATGCCACACACACCGCCGGCACAACGCCCGTCCGAGGCAATGCAATCTGCAAGATCAACGCATCGAAAGACATGCAATCTGCCCGATTGCCGCCGCGGGAGCCGCGGTGTCAGACAACATGGAGAACCGCGCGTTGCCGTCGGGTATCCGCCGTCAGATACACGGGACGTTTGAACAGAATGCATCGGACCGCTTCGCCCTGCTTGCCCAGCGGCGTTACCTCCCCCGCACTGCAGAGTTTGGCGACATCCAGACAATGCCCCTCGCGAGATGGATGAACGGCACAGTACAGCGCCTTTGATTCAACCAGTTGATTGAAGAAATGGCTCCCCAGACTGAGGTCCGGAGTCAACCCTTCGTGCATGGCCGCCAACTCGCAGACGACAGCAGCCTGCGACACCTCCGGCACGGAGAGCGGCACGCCAAGAGACGGACTGGAGGTGCCCCACCGTCCGGGACCGATCAGGATTGTCGACTGGCCGGCGGCAGCGCCTTGACGCAAGCGCTCGCCAACGGCGCGAGCCACTTCATAGCGCGATTTCACCGGCAGCGTGCCATAGATTTCCGGGACCACGAAGATGGCGCAATCCATCGGCCTCGACCGACTTCTGCCGATCACCGGGCCCATGGACTGCAGAATGATGTTCGCCTCTTCCAGACTGTCCAGGACGGTCTGCAGCGCCCCAAGGGCCTCGGCCAGAAACGGCCGACACTGCAGCAGGTTCAGATCAAACGAACCCGTCTCGGAGAAACTCGCGGCGAACTCACAATCCACTGCCGCTCCATAGGCATCCGCCAGGACACGGATGAGTTCACGCAACCGCGGGACAAAGGCGGTATCCTGCAGGATTCCCCGAAAACTGAGCACGCGCGCACAGATGTCGTCCAGACCCATGTCGCGGACCGAACGGGCCAGGGCGGCATCCCGCTCCGTCATCAACTCCAGCGGCAGCGACGTTTTCCGAGCCAGGTCCGGGAATGCCACCACCGTTTCGCGTTCGACGTCCAGATCAAGCACATTGACATATTGCTGATATTCAGCGTCCCCGCCGGTCTGCAGAACGAGTTCCGGAGCATTCAGCGCCACCAGCCGCACATAATCGCCGACATCGCGATCCACCGCGCGAGAGCCCAACCCGGCAACCAGCCGCACGACACCGGCTTCAGGATCAATGCGCTCGTCCCAGACGTAAGGATTGAAAGAAAGCGCCACACCCGAAACATGCGGGAACTGCAGCCGACCATCCGTCACACCTGAAACCCGCTGTACGAGGATGGCCATCTGCTCATCCCGGTCCAGCATGCCGCGACTGGCGCGATAGTCCAGCGCCGCTTTGCTCATGTTGCTGGCATACACCCGGCGGACGGCATCCAGGAACTGCTCGCGGCGATGATCCCGGGAGCCCTGATTCAGACACAGGACGCTCTCGGCCCGGCCGGCAAACGAGCCCTCAAAATCATCCTCCAGCAAACTGCTCGACCGCACGATAATCGGCACTTGCCCATAGTAGTCAAGGAGGTCTTCAAACTGCCGCACCAGATACTCCGGGAACCGGCCGGTCATGATCTGGTGACGGGCCAGAGTTAAGCCGTCAAGGTATGATCTCGGGTCCTTCTGATGCTGCTTGAGCCACCACAGACCGTTCTGTACCAGAAACGTATAGAAGACATCCGCGCCGATGAAGAAGGCGTCCGCGGGTTCCAGCAGTTCATCCCAATCGCGTTCGTGCTGCCGCAGCACGGCATGTGCAATGACGAGCCCCACAGATTTCCCGCCAATCAGTCCCGTCCCGATCATGCGTCGGCGGATGCCAACAAGTTCGGCCAGCCTCAGGTACTTTCGGGCCAGTTCCAGAACCGGCCCGCGGCGGGCGATCAGCATGCGACGCAGTTGATCGGCAACCGCCTCTGTCGCGGCCGCCGGGACATCGCCGGCAGACGCCTCGATCAGCAGCTCTTCCGCTTCGGCAAACGTTTTGCTCCAGAATCCGAGGCGATGCGCCAATGACCGCTGCCACGCACTCCCGGAAAAGACGCGGGCGGCTTCGGCACTGCGCGGCACCGGCACAAACGTCTCCCCGCGGTGGACGTGAAGTGTACACATCGTCCGGGAATAGCGATCCTGTACCTTTGCCGGACGAACGTAGTATTGCCCCTCATACAAATAAACATCCAACAAGATCTGCGTGGTCTGGCGAATCGGGTCGGTCGCGTGAAAAGAATGGTGATCCCGAATCAGGGCGAAATACGCCGCCCCGCCGTGATCCAGAACATAGGGACAGGTCAACATGAAAAAGTTGCCCAACATGCGATCACTGAACCAGTCGGCAACCAGCTCGGAGAGGCAGTCAAAGACATACACACAATCCCGGCTGCCGCCGACGACGACTTCCTGAATCGCCGTCACAAACGGTTCGAAACCCGACGCCGGATCAAGCTTTATCGTCCTCACACCCGCTTCGTCCGAAGCCACGAACGGCGCATGGTCCGCGAAGCGGAAATAGATCACCTCGCGATCTTCCCGTATGCCGCGCGCAATAAACGTGCTGATATAGGGGCGCAGGTCCTCCAGCCGGTCACAGCGCCAGACCAGATTGTCTCCCGGCAGAAGACCGTGCAAAACCCCGTCCAAACTGATATAGCCCGTACTCAAGGAACGATCCGTATCCATCACACTCGTCGCCATAATATAATAATATTGAAATATTGAAATATTGCGAATTGCAGATAACTTGCCCGGTACTATAACTGCGAATCCCAAGGAGATCCATGGACCGCGAACAACGCGAAGTGGCCGCCCAAGTGCTCAAAGCGATGGCACATCCCGTTCGGCTTGGCGTGATTGAACTCCTGGCTGACGGCGAAATGAGTGTGACCGAGCTATACGAGGCGCTCGACTGCAGTCAGTCAACCATGTCCACGCAACTCAAGACCCTGCAGAATCAGGGACTCATCCAGTGCCGTAAAGAAGGCACAACAAAGTACTGCTCATTGCGAACGCGCGACTTTCTGCAGTTGTTCGAATGCCTCCGCATCCACCTGCGGCAGGTTCTCAAGGTTGACTGAACCGGGGCGACTGTCCGCACCTGCCGTTCCACCTCGGTCGACAGGTCGCTGTTCGTGATCCCATGCCGCCGGACAACGTCAGAAGATCAAATCCTGAAAGCTCAACGAAAAGGAATCGTCACGTGAGCAAGAAACGCCGGATCGTCGTCATCGGCGGCTCTGCCGCCGGCCCGAAAGCCGCCGCCAAAGCCCGCCGCCTGGACCAGCACGCCGAAGTCACCATCATCCAGAAAGGCCCGGATCTGTCTATGGCGTCCTGCGGCTATCCCTATTATGTCGGCGGTTTTTTCGACGATCGCAATCAACTGCTGTGCACGCCGACGGGCGTGGTTCGGGACCCGGGTTTCTTCATGAAAGCCAAGGGCATCAAAGCCCGGACCCTGACCGAGGCAACCGCGATTGATCGCCGGGCGAAAACCGTGACCTGCCGTGATCTGGAGTCCGGGGAAGAATCACAAATCGAATATGACAAGCTCGTCCTGGCTACCGGCGCCAGCCCCATTGTCCCGCCGCTCCCCGGCACCGATCTCGACGGCATCACCACGCTGCAGTCGATGCGCGACGCCGATTATCTGCGAAAGGTCCGGGACGAACACAACGTCAAAAAGGCCGTGGTGGTCGGCGGCGGGCTGATCGGCGTCGAAACCTGCGAAGCCCTGAACCTCGCCGGCATCGAGATCACCGTCATCGAGATGTTGCCGCAGTTGCTGCCGTTCCTCGACTGGGAAATGGCCGCGCTGATCCAGAACCATATGAAAGCCAAAGGCGCCCTGGTAATCACCGAAAACCCGGTGGCGGAATTCCTCGGGACCGACGGCAAACTGACCGGCGTCAAACTCAAAAACGGCACCGAACTCGACTGTGAACTGGCAGTCATCGCCACCGGGGTCCGCCCGAACGTCGCCCTCGCGAAAACCGCCGGCCTGGACATCGGCGCCGCCGGGATCGCCGTCAACGAATTCATGCAGACCTCCGACCCGGACATCTACGCGGCCGGCGACTGCGTTGAGCTGCCGCACCTGATCAGCGGCGCGAAGGTGCATGCCCCATACGGCGACCTGGCAAATCTCGAGGGCCGTGTCGCCGCCCAGAACCTGGTCAACGGCAACTCGGTCAAGTTCCCCGGCACCATCCAGACCGGCGTCTGCAAAGTCTTCGACTATGTCGCCGGCACCACCGGGCTCTCGGAGAAGAGCGCCCGCGCCCTCGGCTATGACGTTGTCAGTGTCGTCCACGCCGCCCCCGACAAGCCCGGCTTCATGGGCGGCAAACTGGTCGTCACCAAACTGGTGGCCGACAGCCGGTCCGGCCGGCTCCTCGGCTGTCAGTGCATCGGCCCCGGTGACGTCAGCAAGCGCATCGCGGCGGCGGCCATGGCCCTGACCGGCAAGCTCGCGGTAATGGATCTTACAGTTGCCGATTTGCCTTATGCCCCGCCGTTCTCGCCGGCCGTCGACAACCTGATCACCGCCGCCCACGTCCTGGAAAACAAGATGACCGGCCGCATGGTCGGGCTCTCGGCGCAGGAAGTGAAAGCGAAAGTGGACAACGGCGACGATGTCCTGATCCTCGACAACCGCGGCCCCGCGGAATATGAGCAGATGCGTCTGGGCATCGGTGAGGTGCTGATGCCGCTCGGCGCCTTGCGCGGCCGCCTGGATGAACTGCCGACGGACAAGTCGAAGGAGATCATCTGTTTCTGCAAGATCTCCCTGCGCGGCTACGAAGCCGCCGGCCTGTTGGCCGCGAACGGCTGGACCAACGTGAAGGTCATGGAAGGCGGCATCATGGCCTGGCCGTTTGCCCGCGAGAAATAGCGCCGCCAATCACCGGCGCCGCCTGTAATGCTGAACAAGAACATCAGTCTCGCCAACGTCATGAACACTATGGCGGAAGGCGTCTTTGTGCTGGACGATTCCTGCTCAATCGTGTTGTGGAATCAGGCGATGGAAGAGATGACCGGCTGGCGAGCGGCAGAGATGATCGGCAAATCCGCTTCCGGCCTGCTTCAAGTTGTTGCCGCGGATGGTTGCAGTTCCGAACCGCAATCCGATTGCGCCATCCTCAAGCATGTGGGCGGCAAGCCTGCCGTGCGCCGCGTCGAATGCCGCCTGCGCACGCGCGACAGCCAGCAGATCCCGGTATTCAAGAATGCCCGGGTGCTGACGGATGACCGGGATGTACCGGTCGGCGTGGTTACAACCTTAACCGACCTCCGGCCGCTGCGACGGCTGCAGGACCTGGTATTGACCGACCGCGGCCACCAGGCCCAGCAAAGCTTTGGCCGGCTGGTCGGCGCCAGCCCCGCCATGCAGGCCGTCTATGAACGCATACACCTGGCCGCCAGGTCGGATGCCACGGTGTTGGTCACGGGCGAAACCGGTACCGGCAAGGAACTCGTTGCCGACGCGATCCACTATGCCAGCCGTCGCGCCTCGGGACCGTTCGTCAAAGTCAACTGCTCCGCGCTTTCGGAGAATCTGCTCGAGAGCGAGTTGTTCGGCCATGTGCAAGGCGCGTTCACCGGCGCGACGGCGGACAAGATCGGTCGGCTCGAGATGGCGGAAGGCGGTACGCTTTTCCTCGACGAAATCGGTGACTTGACGCCAATGATCCAGCTTAAACTGCTTCGCGTACTGCAGGAGCACGAGTACGAACGCGTCGGCGAATCGACGCCGCGGCATGCCAATGTCCGTTTCATCACGGCGACCCACCGTGATCTCAAACAATGCGTAGCAGCTGGTGAGTTCCGTGAGGACTTCTTCTACCGCGTTCGCGTGTTCGCCATCAATGTGCCGCCCTTACGCGATCGTGAAGACGACATCCCGCTGCTCTGCGAAGCGTTCATTGCCAAGCTGAATCAGCGCACAGGCAAGACAATCACAACGGTGTCGCCGGAAGTGGCCCACTCCTTTGTGGACTACTGCTGGCCCGGTAATGTGCGCGAGCTTGAGAATGCACTCGAGCACGCCTTCGTCATCTGCCATGGCTCCCGGATCGAACTCGATGATCTGCCGGCGGAACTGCGCAGCGGCAGCCAACGCCGGCTCGAATGCAGTCGCCGCGCCACCCGCGCCGCGCCGAAACGCCTCACCAAATCCACCTTGCTGGAAGTCCTCGACCAGACCGGCTGGAACCGTTCCGAAACGGCCCGGCGACTGGGCGTCGACCGTACCACGGTCTGGCGCAAAATGAAGCAGTGGAAGCTGACGCCCGCGGACTCGTAGCCCTTTTCACGACTTTATCTCCTTGGCCGCTGCAGCAGACGATCCGCCCGTCGAAAACGATATCGCGTCGTACTGTTCGAGTTCGGCACGAAGGGGGAGATAAGGGACGGGGACTTTTTGACAGGGGGGGAGATAAGGGACGGGGACTTTTTGACAGGGGAGATAAGGGACGGGGACTTTTTGAGGAAGGGGGAGATAAGGGACGGGGACTTTTTGACAGAGGAGGAGATAAGGGACGGGGACTTTTTGACAGGGGAGATAAGGGACGGGGACTTTTTGGGAATTGCAAGCGTCTGCCTGGGAGTTGGA
>CAYLNH010000036.1:3442-37245 GCA_964384625.1 uncultured Lentisphaerales bacterium | reverse complement strand
GGCTGAAGCCGGCACTCATACACGGAAAAGACATTGCCTGTCCCAAGATCATCTTGATTCAGCGCCATTCCAGGCTAGCGCCGCCCGGCACGAAAACGGTGCGGAATCGGCTCTCTCCGCTCCGCGAAGAAGCCCCAAGCTCAGCTTGGGGAGTGTCTACACCCCCTTCAGTACAGTGGCCACACACCGCCAACCCCGCCTGGGAGATCTTTTCGCGAACCCTGTCGGTAAGCGCGGCGGACAGGCTGCAGCGAAGTCTGCGGATTCCGCAAACCTCCACACCGGCCCGTTTTTTTCACAGCACGCCACAATAACGCCCTGCCCTCCCCGTTTAGATGGCTGGAACCGGAGCAACAAAAACCATCATACGGAGAGATGATGATGCAGAGAATCACGCAACTGACGAGTGCCGCCCTGGCGGTTGTCTTCGTCGCCATGGTCACCCCGGCACTTGCCGGCGGCAAACTCACTCCGGAACAGAAAAAGAAACGCCTGGCGTACTGGCGGCAGTACTACAAGAACTGGCATCCCCGCAAGCAGCGGAGCGCGCAGGTCGACGGCACCGTCACCAGCACCGGCCCCGGTTCTGTAACGGTCAATACCGAAGGCACCACCGGCGGCGGCAAAACCTGGACCGGCGAGAAAGACGCGAGCGTCACCAAAAATGAAGACGGCACCAAAACCGTCACTGTCGACGGCACCAAGACGCTGAAGAACGGCAAGACCATTGATACCAGCAAGACCACAACCGTCACGAAGACCGACGACGGCCGCACCTGGGAAACCGAAGCCACGCGCACGGGCCCCAAAGGCACCTCGACCATGAGCGCCAACGGCACGGCCACCCGCAGCGGCGACGGCGTCGACTGGACGGTGGACCGCGAAGGTACGAAAGCCAACGGCGTCACCTGGGACAGCACAACCAGCGGCAGCGGCCAGAAGACAGAGAATGGCCGCACCTGGTCTTCCACCACCGACGGCAGCACGTCCAAGGGCCATACGTGGACAACGGACAAGAACGGCAAACTCGTCCGTACCGGCAGCGGCACCGCTCACCGCATGGTCCACGGCAAAACCAGCGTTGACGGCAAGAAACCGATCAACTGGCATCGGAAAGCCGACATCACCAAAACCGGAGACGGCTTCCACGCCGACATCAAGGGCAGCCGAAGCGCTGCTGCAGCCCAGGCCCGCAAGGAGAAAGCCGAAGCTGCGGCGAAGGCCCGCAAGGAGAAAGCCGAAGCTGCGGCGAAGGCCCGCAAGGGCCGCGCCGCCGGCAGGAAAAGGAAACGCCGCCGGAAATAGTTCTCTCTCCTCCCATCACATTGACCCACCGAAGCGCCGGAGTATTTAGCTCCGGCGCTTTCGTTCTGGCCAGACGTTCACCCGCCCTTAAGCATGTTTTTGCATGAACTTTACTTGTATTCCCGCGGAATGGTGAGATTAATGGTGTCTCTTCCGGTGTTTCCCAACTAGAGAACACGTGGAACAGGGATAAGATCCGACTCCAGTCAACGCAAGTGCCGCAGATCTTGCCGTTGATCGGTCTCGTCTGATTCATTCCCTCTGTCGCACCGTATGGTGCATATCGGATAAGAACGTAGAATCACGGCCGGACCACCGGCCGAACATCCGGGAAGAAAGAACCAGTGACCTCAGGGTCTCGCCGCAGAATCCCTGAACCGGTGGCCGCACTCCTCGCACCGCTGCGCTCCCGCCTGCCCGGTTTCCCGCAACCACTTTCACCACACACGCAACCACATCACCAACCGCACGGAGAACCACGATGCGAACGAGTCCGTTAACCAGAATCCTGGCAACCCTGGCGTTGCTCATGTCCGCCGGCGCCGTCTGGGCGCAGGCCAATGTCACCGGCGTGGCGTACGATACCGACCCGGTTTTTGAGGGCGACCTGACGCAGCAGGTTAGCGTGACCTACGACACGGCGATGGATGCCGCGTCGACGCCGACCATTACCTTCACCTCGGGCGCCTGGACTGCCGGGACAGGATCCTGGGCGACTGCGACCGTGTGGACCCAGACATTCACATTGACCAGCCAGACGGAGAATGCCACCGTCGGGGTGACCGTCAGTGGAGCAACGAGCGGCGGGGGCACTGCTCAAAATGATTACACCACGACATCAGCGTCCGAGCTGTTCGCCGTTGACAACGTCAAACCGACGGTTGACACCGTGGCTTCCGATACCGATCCCGTCTATGAGAGCGATCTGACCGTAATGGTGACGGTGACATTCAGCGAAGCGATGGATACCGCGACAGACCCCACCATCGACTTCAGCGACGGCACGTGGACCAGCAACGGCGACGGCGCCTGGAGCAACGTTGACCGAACCTACACGGAGTCCTTCGTGTTGACCGACAACGACGAAGAGATCGCCGACGTTACCATCGATGTGTCCGGCGCCAAAGACGCCGCCGGCAATGACCAGGAGGACTACACGCCCGAAGCCGAATTCGACATCGATACCGTCAAACCGACCATCACCTCGATCGATTTGACCCCCGTTGCTCCGGCGACGATCAATGACGCCGCAATCCCCGGCCAACTCCAGATTGCGGTGACGTTCAGCGAAGCAATGGGCACGTCCCCGTCCATCAGTTTTGACCCGTACCACGCTGAGACGCTGAGTTTCAACTCCGGCAGCTACGATGTCGACAATCAAGTTTATACAGCGATCTACGATCTCAGCGACAATGAAGTCGAGGTCGAGGACATCGATATCACCGTCGGCAATGCAACGGACGAAGCAGGCAACAGCCTTGAATCCAGCAGCACTGCGACCGATGTGATCGACATCGATACGATCTCACCGGAGGCGATCACCAACGAACTGACCCCGGTGGTCTATGCCGAGAATGACCCGGCGGTTGAGGTTTTCCCGAATGCGCAGGTCTTCAACCTGCCGGAGGAAGTCGAGATCTTTATCCCTCCCCTCGGACCGGTTGTCATCGATTTGGGATTCCTGCAATCCCTGCCGACGGACCTGGCGCATGACCTGGCGGATGAGCTTGTGGATGGTCTGGGTATGTTCGACCTGCCGACGCCGATGATCTCGGAAATCACTGTGCACATCGACGGCACGGACGCCGACGACGTCCTGGCCGCTGTCGGCGTCCCGACCTCGATCGAAGCTGACTACGACTCCGGCACCCGCACCTTGACGCTTTCGCCGGCGACCGGCGATGCCGCGCACCTGCTCGAGTTTGAAGCGGCACTGCGCGCCGTAACCTACGCCAACGCCGGCGACAACCCGGACACCACAGATCGCACGGCAACCGTCGTTGTGACCGACGCCGGCGACAATTCCAGCGATCCGGTTACCCGAACCATTCAAGTCGTTGCAGTTGATGACCCCCTGGACATACTCGTGTATTCCCCCATCCTGACGCTGGAAGACAGCCCCGTACCGGTACTCGGCGAGATCACCGATCCCGACCGCGACTGGGAGGAAGACGGCGAAGAAATCTTCCTCCTCACGCTGACCGTGAAACACGGCGTGCTCGCAGCCCTCGTTGACGACGACTTTGCGGTCTTTGGCGACGAGACCGAGACGCTTTCGATCGCCGGTTCTCTGGAAGACCTGAAGGACCTGTGGGAAGGCGTCTACGAAGGCATCATCCTGTACGTCCCCGACGAGAATTTCAGCGGCATCGACGACATTACCGTTTCCCTGACAAACGCGGCACCGGAGTTTGAGCCGCCCCTGCCGCCGGCTCCCGATGCCATCATCCCCGCTGCCGAACCGCCGCCCGGCGCCGAGGCCGCCGCGGACGACGGCATCATCATCGTGTTGATGGATGATACCGACGACCCGCCCGTCGCCGCAGACGACGAAATCACGGTCCTCGAAGACGCCGCGCCGACAGCCATCGACGTCCTGGACAACGACAGCGATCCGGACGGCAATGACTTCGAAGTCACTGCCGCCGACGACCCTTCAGCCCTGGGCGGCGATGTCTCGTTCGACGCCGACAGCGTCACCTACGAACCCGCGGAACACGTCAACGGTACGGACACGTTCAGCTACACGATTACCGACGAAAACGGCGACACCGATACGGCAACCGTGACGGTGACCATCACGCCGGTGAACGACAAACCGCTGGCCGGCCCCGGCGCCATTGTTGTACTGGAGGATGACTCCCACATCTTCGTGCAGTCGGACTTCGGCTTCAGCGACCCGACCGACAGCCCGAGCCACAACTTCAACCGCGTCCAGATCACCGGCCTGCCGGCGGCGGGCACGTTGACCTACGGCGGCGGCGCCGTGGTGGCCGGCGACTACATCGACGTCGGCGACCTGCCGCTGCTGGTCTACACGCCGAATGCCGACAGCGATACGGCCGATTCCTTCACCTACAAAGTCGAGGATGACGGCGGCGTTGCCAACGGCGGCGAGAACCTCAGTGACGAAGCCACGATGACCATCACCGTGACCACCGTCAACGACGCCCCGGACGGCACGGACAACGCGGTTGCCGTCGATGAGGACACCACCTACGACGCCTTCACCGGCGCGAGCTTCGGCTTGACCGACGCGAACGATGATCCGGCCAACGGCCTGGCGGCAGTCAAGATCACGACGCTGCCGACCGCCGGCACACTGGAGCTTGACGGCACCCCGGTCGCCGCCGCCGACATGATCGACGCGGCCGATATCACGGACCTTACGTTCATCCCCGCGGCCGACGCCAACGGCACGCCGTACGCCACCTTTACCTTCCAGGTGCAGGACGACGGCGGCACCGACAACGGCGGCGTTGATCTGGACCCGACGCCGAACACGTTTACGATCAACGTCAACAGCGTCAACGATGCCCCGGCCGGCACGGACAAGAACGTCGATCTCGCCGAAGACCAGTCCTACGTGTTTGACCAGGTCGACTTCGGCTTCACCGATCCGAACGACGATCCGGCGGACGCCTTCCTGCAGGTGATCATCGAAACGGACGTCAGCAACGGCGTCCTCAGCGACGGCGGCGTGGCCATCACCAGCTTCCCGGTCACCATCGCCGTGGGTGATATCGCCAACCTCACCTACCAGCCGAATGCCGATTACAACGGCCCGGACTCCTTTACCTTCACGGTCGTAGACGACGGCGCCGCCGGCGGCGATAACGAGAACACGGACCCCAGTCCAAACACGTTCTCATTCAACGTCGAAGCCGTCAACGACGTGCCGACGTTCTCGCTCATCAACGTCCCGATCACCGGCATCCTGGAAGACTCCGGCGCCCACAGCTACAATGTGTCGGACGACATGGATGCGGGCGCCGCGGATGAGAGCGGCCAGACGCTGGACTTCATTGTCAGCGCCGACGACCCGGACATGTTCAGCGCCGGCCCGGCCATCGACGCCACCGGCGAGTTGTCCTTCACCCTCGCCGACGACGCGGCGGGTACCACCACCATCCGCGTCCGCCTGCACGACGACGGCGGCACCGCCAACGGCGGCGTCGACACGTCCGGCGAGCAGACCTTCACCGTCACCGTGACGGAAGTCAACGACGCCCCGGAAGGCACGGACGGCAGTGTTACCACGCTGGAGGACACCACCTACACGTTCACCGTAGCCGACTTCGGCCTGCGGGATCCCCAGGATTCCCCGGACGACGCCCTGGCCTACGTCCACATCCGGTCCCTGGCCACCACCGGCCGGATTCAGTTGGACGGCACGGATGTCGGTGTTGACGCCGCCGTCAGTGCTGCCGACATCATTGCCGGCCTGCTGACCTACGTGCCGGTGGCCAATGCCAACGGCGTGCCGTACGCCAGCTTCACCTTCCAGGTGCAGGACGACGGCGGTACAGACAACGGCGGCATCGATCTGGCGGCGGCCAACAACACGATGACCATCAACGTCACCGCGGTGGACGATCCGCCCGTCGCCTACGGCCAGATGGTGGAAACTCGGAAAAAGAAACCGGTCGACATCGTGCTGGTCGCGACCGACATCGACACGCCGGCGGGCACGCTCGTCTACGGCATTGCCCCCGGCGGCGAGCCGGATAACGGCATCGTTGTCGGCGCCGGTCCGAACTGGACCTACACGCCCGATGAGGATTTCGTCGGCACCGATACGTTCACCTTCCGCGTCTTCGACGGCACCTCGTTCTCGAACGAAGCCACGGTGACGATCGAGGTGAAGCGCCCGCTGATCTTCCTCGATGACAGCGACGACGGCTGCCGGATGTCCGCCGGCGCCAGAAGCTGGGAAGGCGCCATCGCCTGGTACCTGCCGTTCCTGGGCCTGCTGGGCTTCCTGGCCTGGCACCGACGCCGTCGGATCGGCGCAGCAAGCGAATAGCCCGAAACCAGGTCAACGAAGACAACAACCGGCCCGGCGGCAAACACGGTTTGCCGCCGGGCTTTACTTTTTCGGCGTCGAACCGAGCGATTACCAGAAGTAGCGGTTCCGGCCTTCACGATATTCGAACGCGGCCTTGGAGATATTGATCTCGTCCTGCTGACGCCAATCCGTCCGGCCATCGACATAAAGAACGCTCATGCCGTCCGGCAGGAGGTCCTCGTCCAGATGGTTGACGGCGCCGCCGTTCCAGGTGAGCGACCGACTCCAGCGATTGCGATACATCATCACCAGATCGCCGGCGAGCAGGTGGTCGGCATCCGAGTCGTCCGCGCCCCGGGCGGAGTCGCCGACGACCTTCGGTTTGCCCCGGCCGACCGGGTTCAGGTTGGCGTAGTTCGGGTACGTCAGATAGCCGTAACGCGGCATCTTGTTCTTCTTGGTGTAGGTTGCGTGGTTCAACGATGCCGCCGGGCAACGCATATCGTTGTAGTCGAAGTTATACTCGTCCCGCATGGCGTCGTATTCCTCGGCGTGCATCATGATCGGGACCGAGCGCCGAAACGGCTTGTTGAAGTACGGCGTGGGGTAGTCGCCGCGCTCGTCGGCAAACAGTTTGTAGGCGATGCCCAGTTGCCGCAGGTTCCCCTGACAGGCGGTCCGCGACGCCTCACGGCGAATGCGAACAACAGTGGGGAGCAGCATCGATGCCAGCAGCATCAGCATGGTGATCACAACCAGCAGCTCAACGAGTGAGAAGTTGTCACGCCAGTCTCTCATGGTTTCCCTCTCTGTGGTTTTGGTGTTGCAGTGAAAGCTCTCTAATGGCCGAAGGCAACGACGAATTCATCCCAGCAGCGCCAGAAGAACCCGAAAGACGAACCGTGTCGCCGGGTCGCCGCGCGAATTTCCTCAACGTGCCCTTTGGTCTCTTTCGTCAACGTGCGCAGGACCTGCCGGGCGTGGCTTGAATCGTCCATGCCCAGGGCAAACGTGCACCGCTCGATCATCCCGCCCTCGACCACGAGCGCGTAACGGAAGGCTTCTCCTTTGGCCACGCCGTGGCTGCCCCAGAGATGAATCCGAGGCGTCAGCGACTGCAGCGAAATGCGGAGCGCCCGACGGCGCTTGGGATCATCGGCAACAGTCGCTTTGGCGAGCTGCACTTCCTCGGCCAGGTCTTCCAGCAGATGCATGTGTCGAATCTCCTGCACGGCGACGTGCCGCCAGAACTTCTCGCACTCTTCGATCTTGTCGGCCAGAACGGTGTAGAGCTTGGCCATCTCGTGTTCGTGCTGGATCATCAGCCGCAGCGTCTGATCCGTCTCCTTGGTGAGTTTCGGCGGGATGTGATAAAGAATGGATGCAGTACTCATGGGTGTGTCCTCTGATCTGTTGCAGTTGCTGCCAAGGGGGAGCACAGCCCATGCCAGGCGGACACTGTGAGCGTAAAGCCGCCGGCAACCGGGGAAATCCGGGACGTGGATGTCCCGGAAACCGGGGAACCGACGTCCCGATTGCGACGGATCTGGGCCCGCCCGCACGGGCTGGCGGCGGCGATGTCCGCAATACCGCCGGATTGCCACGCTGCCGCCGTCGATTTGCCGGCGCGAGCCCTGTCTGCCGCGCCGCCGGGACCGGCCGCCGGTGGGAAACCGATGGGCCAGGATTCGGGACATAGATGCCGCAATCCGGCCGGCCCCATCGGTTTCGCGGCCACCGCAGAAACTGCCGCCGGCCTTCTCAACCTGCTCTTCTTAAGAAGGATATATATCAACGTAGAGGCCCGCGGATGGACGTCGAAAGATATGTGGCATTGGTGGTGCTCCTCAAAAGGTGTTCGGCAACGGGAACGCCAAACCACGGAGCCCGAAGATGCAAGCCAAAGCAATCGTCACCACGGCAGTCCTGACCGGTCTGATGGCCGTCCTGCCCGGCTGCCTGACCCTATCGGTCAACGGCATCAAGCCGCATTCCAGAGTCGTTCGCCGGCCGGCCGCCGATATCCCGCTGGCCAAGACCTTCTGGTCGATCCACCGCGAACGCAACGTCGTCGGCCGCAACGACTGCAGCAACAAGAGCGGCCGCTATGCGCGCGAACTGCGAAAGCACGGCATCCAGGCGGACGTCATCGTTATCAGCCGGCCGCGCGAGCGCAATCTGCACGCGGTCGTGCAACTCGGAGACGGCCGCTGCCTGGATCCGGTGGACGGCAAGATGGCCGACCGGATCGCGGATTTCGGCCAGGTCAAAATGGTTCTGGCCGGCAACGTCAGCACGTGGGGATCTGAATTCAACTGATCAAACATGGCCCTTCGCAACGGGGCCGAGGGAACGACAATGAGTTCGAAAGACATGCACGACACCGTCCGGCTCGACCTCCGGGGCAGCGAGGTCCTGCCGGAGGAGGACATTATGACCACGTTGTTGTCCGAGCTGCCGCAGCGGCGGCCCGCTGCCGCCCGACGTCAACCGCCGCCGCAGATGGAGGCCGGCGCCGCAAGTGACGCGCCGCGGCCGACCGCGAAAAAACACGATACGGTCCGGCTGAACCTGCGGCGCAACACCATGGCCCCAAAAGAAGACGTGGTCGCCGCTTTGCTGTCCGAACCCGCTGCAGGAAATGCCGCGCCCGGGTTCTTCGCCGCTGAGGACGACGACCCCGATGCCGCCGCCGCCCCTTCAACCCTCATTGTTCCTGACCTGGCACACTGCAAATCCGTTTTCAGCGTGCCGGAAGAAGACGCCCAAACCGAATCGGAATCGTCGTCCACTGCCGCCAGTGACGCAGAGATTGCCGACGCCGCCCAGAAGCTGATTGAGATGCTGAGGAACAGCGATGCATAGCAAGGAAGAGGCAGCAGGAGTGAAGACAGCTGTCCGGGTCCCGACCTCCGAGAGAGTCGACACTGCGGCGGCAGGAGAAAAAATGAGTGAGCCGGGCAGGCAGTTGGCGGGCAGGATCGCCGGGACAAAGACGATCCTGGTGGTGGACGACGATCCCGCAATGCGCGAGCTGACCGAGGCGTGGCTGCATGACGGCGGCTATGCCGTGCAGACCGCGGCATCCGGCCGCGAAGCCTGTCGCATTCTGGATCATTTCAGCAGCGACTTGATCCTCACCGACATCGAGATGCCCGGGATGTCGGGCGTCGATCTGCTGCGCCGCGTGAAATCGCGGTTTCCGAATCTCCCCGCCTTGGCCATGACCGGCAGCCCGGAATTGGCCACCGCAATCGAATGCCTGCAGCTCGGCGCGGAGGATTACCTGACCAAGCCCTTCTCGGCGGAACGCCTGAACGAGTTGATCAAGACCACGCTGTCCGGCTGGGGCAACCGCGCGGGCGCCGCCGGCGTCGGCGCCGAAATCGCCGGCTACCGGCTGCTGGAGCGTCTGGGCGAAGGCAGTACAGGCATTGTATATCGCGCTGAAAAAGGCGGTCGACAGTTTGCCCTGAAAACGCTGAAAGTCCGGCCGGTCGGCGCTGCCGATGTCGAGGAAATCTACCAACGGTTCCTCCGCGAAGCCGAGATTGCCGGCCGCATCCGCCATCCGAATATCGTCTCCGTCCTGGAATACGGCCGCGCCTGCAATGAGCATGTCCCCTATCTGGTCATGGAACTGGTCGAAGGCAAACCCCTGAAGCAGTTGCTCGGCGCGTGGAACAATCGGGACTGGCAGATGAAGGCGGCGCTCATCCGCCAGATCGCCGCCGCCCTGCAGGCGGTTCACGACGCCGGCCTGGTCCACCGGGACGTGAAACCGGCAAACGTCATCGTGACGCCGGACGGCATGGCGAAGCTGACCGATTTCGGCCTGGTGCAGACCCCGGACTCGCAACTGACAATCCGGGAACGCACGATGGGCACGCCGCACTTCATGGCGCCGGAGTCGTTCGCGTCGGCCCGGGTCGATCACCGCGCCGACGTCTTTTCGTTGGGCTCGCTTTCCTACTGGTGGCTCACCGGCCGGCCGCCGTTCACCGGCGAGAGTCTGATGGGCCTGATCACGGCCATCTGCGTCGATCCCCCGGTTGCGCCGCGCCAACTGGCGCCCGCCATCCCCAGCGCCGTGCAGGCGCTGCTGGCCCGAATGCTCAAGAAAGAGCCGGACCAGCGATTCCAGAGCTGCCGGGACATCACCGACCAGATCGAACAGATCCTCGCCGGAACCGCGCGCCGGGGAGTCCTGTCGCGGCTGACGAATCTCTTCCGGACCACAGAGGATTGGAGCTGATATGCTGTCCCGCGGCCCCGTCGGCAATACTCGAGAGTTCACTTCGTTATGCAACGTCCCGAGATCCCGGCTCCCCGCATCATATGCGCTTGCGTGGCGCGTGCCAAAGGTTACATTAAGACAATCTTGGTGGATTCTCAATCGAATGCCGGCCTGCCTTGATGGGCTTGCGGGAAGGACGTGAACCCTTGCCGACCACAGGAAAAGCGAATATTGTTTTGGTTGATGACGATGCGGGGCTCAGAGATACGCTCGCACAGCTCTTGCGGGATCGCGGCTACGCAGTCCAAACCTACGGCTCGGCACAGGACTTCCTGAATGATCCCCCGCCTCCCAGGCCGGCTTGTCTTCTGCTCGATATCTTCCTGCCCGATGGGAATGGTCTGGACATCCTGAACGCGTTGTGTCCAGAGTATAAGTTGCCGATTATCCTCATCACCGGGTCCGGCGATATCTCTATGGCCGTCAAAGCCATGAAAGCCGGGGCACTGGACTTCCTGACCAAGCCCCTCAAAATCGGGGCAATCATCGATGCGGTTGACCGTGCCCTGGCACACAGTCGCAGGGAAGAAGAACAAGACGCTCAGGAACAGGTATTCGAGAAACGGCTGGCGTCGCTGTCGCCCCGGGAATATGAGGTTTTCTGCGGTGTCACGGCGGGCCAGCTTAATAAACAGATCGCCCTGGACCTCGGTATCAGCGAAAAGACGGTGAAGGTGCATCGGGGACGGATGATGCGCAAAATGGAAGTGGACTCCGTGGCGGAACTCGTTCGTATTGCAGTGCGTCTGGGGGTGGAGGCCGAATAGCCCGGTCCGGCTGTTGCGCCGGCGTCAGGGGGACCAAGGTCCTATGCGACCTTAGTCGTATTCGGACTGGATCATCACTCTGGCTTGCCCATCGTAGTGCCGTCGCTACACTCGCAATCAAACGCCGATGATCAATGCCCGCAAGTCCCCCGGAGAGAGTCGATGTTATCGCTGCCGACAAAGGCTTGCGCCGATTCCTGTGTCGCACGATTCAGGCCGTCGGCTGCCGGGCCGTCGAACATTGCGACGGCCGCACTTGTGATCCCGCCGGCTCCCCGGACTGCCTGGTCCTCTACCTGGCCGGCAGCGACGATCCGGGGCTTGCCCTGCTGGCAAATTCGTTGCCGGCAATTGCTGTTATTGAGCCGCATGCGGGTCCGATTGCCGTCCGCGCCATGAAGGCCGGCGCTCTGGATTGTCTGTGCCGTCCGATTCGGGAGGGCGCTTTGCGGGACGCCCTGGCACGAGCCCTGCGCGAATCCCGCAAACGCCGCCGGGCACAGCAACGACAGGCCGCGCTCGAAGCCCGAGCGTGTACGTTGACGCCGCGGGAACGGCAGGTCTTCGAACGGGTTGTCCACGGACAGCTCAACCGCGAGATCGCCGCGGACCTGGGTATCAGCGAAAAGACGGTCAAGGTGCATCGCGGCCGCATGATGCACAAGATGAAAGCCGCATCCGTCGTCGAACTCGTGTGTCTGGCATTGGCCCTGGGTGTGTTGCCGACCCAACCGGAAACCGCGTATCACCTCGTTACTGCCGGCTCCGGCAGCAGCACAAACGGCCTTCCCCAAGCCTCAGCGAATTCGTTGACTACGACTAAAGACCTATAAGACCATGGTCGTAGTCGCGGTGGAAAGCGGCCAACCGGTCCTTACAATCGGTTGATGACTTGCGGCCGGTTTCGCTGCCGCTCAACGGAAACCGCCCGACGCCCCAGGAAAAATCTGTGAACCTGTATCTGCCGCGAAATTCAGCACCGAACAAGTGAAGGAGTGAGAAGGATGAATCGACTGTGGACGAAACTTGCCAGTGCGTTGACGGCGCTACTCATGGGCGTCACGGCAACCATGGCGGCGCCGGATGTACCCCGTCTCAACGTGCGTGCCGGCAAGATCAAGTGTGTGGTCTTCACCCCGGATCGAAAACCGATCGCCGGAGCCGTCGTTCGCATTTCCCAAAAAGGGAAGCTGGTGGCCCAACTGAAAACCGACAAAAAGGGTGGATGCACCCTGACGAAACTGGCGCGCGGCACCTATGAGCTCGCGGTCGGCGAAATGCAGCCGATGACCATGGTCGCCACCGACGAGGCCGTGTCCCGCGAGCTGCTCGTCCTGATGCCCGACGACGATGATGACGAACGACGGGCCGGCGCCTGGGTGCCGTGGGTTGTCGGCGCCGGCGTGGTCTCGGTAATCGTCGCAGTGCCGCTGATCCGGCGTTCCGGAGATGACGGCGACACGGTCTATGTGCCTGTCAGCCCCTGAGAACACGGCGATATGAGTATCGTTCGGACAACCCTCCGTATGCTGCCGGCATTGCTGCCGGGCTTGACGGGCCTGATACTGTTTTGCGGCTGCGCGTCGACCGAAATCGAAGAAGTCAACACTGCGATTCTTTCCAGGCGAACGTCTCTGAGCAATCGGAAGTCGCTGGCGAAGTTGACCGGCACCGCGCTGTCACGGCCAACAAAGGGCGATTATCGCGTCGGCGGCAGAGATGTTCTGGACGTCAGCATCTTCGAGTTGGAGACCCGGAATGAGACGTTCACCGCGGCGGTCCGCGTCGCAGACACGGGAACCATTGCCCTGCCGGTGTTGGGCGACATTGAAGTTGCCGGCTTAACGGTGACGGAAATCCGCAAACACCTCGAGAAGCGACTTAAAGACGGCGAGATCCTCAAGCTGCCCCGGGTCAATGTCGGCGTGCAGCAATACGGCAGCAAAAAGATCGCGGTCTTCGGCACGGTGCGAACGCCGGGCGTCTATGCGCTGCAGCACAACAGCATGAGTCTGCTTGAGGCATTGGCTCAGGCCGGCGGCCTGACCGAACGCAGCGGCCAGGTCTGCCACATCATGCGTCACACACCGTCGACAACAACAGAGACGGAAAAATTAGTGACGGCTGAGCCCGACGATGCCAAGACTATTCAAGTGGACCTCTACGAGCTGTTGGAGCTGGGTGATCTGACGTTGAACATTGAGCTGCAGCCGGGTGATGTGGTCAGCATCCCCGAGGCCCGCAGTTTCTATGTCATCGGCTTCGTCCGCGAGTCCGGCAGTTTCCCCCTGAACCGCCCGGTGACCGTGCTGCAGGGGATCGCGCTGGCCCACGGCCTGGCGGCAGGGAAAGCTTCGCCGCGGGCTTGTGTGCTCAAGCGCCGCAGTCCCGGAGGCACCGTAAATCTCCCCATTGATCTGGTGGCGATCAGCCGCGGGACGACGCCCGATCCCTTTCTCCTGCCGGACGATGTGATCGAAGTCCGGCAAACCGGCGGCAAGCGCTTCTGGGTAGCGTTTGCCGATCTGTTCAAGGGCATCTTCGGGGTCGGCTACAGCCTGAATTAAACCACAACCCGGAGTCCGACTGATATGGACCTTCTTCCGACTCCCGAGACCGCACGCCAATGGCAATTGCGTGATTACCTGCAGGTGCTCAGCGTGCGACGATGGCTCTGGATTGGTGCCACCGGTCTGGCGGTCCTCGCCGCCGTCGTCTACGTAACGACAACCACACCGATATACCGGGCATCCTGCCATCTGCTCATGCAGCCGACGCGGGCCCGCGTAGTGGATGTGGAGGAAGTCTATGACCCCACCTTCGGCGCCGGCGCGGGCCACGCCCTGCGGCGCGAGTTCCTGCAGACACAACAGGCCCTCATCCTCAGCCGACCCAACCTGGAACGGACCTACAACGATCCGGATCTGGGCTTTAATCGCATGCCGAAGTTTCGCGATGCCGAAGACCCCATCGACGTCCTCAGAAAACGTTTCGACGTTCGCGGCTTCCCCAATACCTACGTCGTTGAAGTCGCCTTCGACTGGCCGGATCCGGTCGTGGCCCGACGCGCTGTCGAAACGCTCGTCAACCACTATCTGAAAACCACCCGCGAACGTTCCGTCGGCGTCTCGGAAGACGGGCTCGAAGCACTTCAGGTCAAGGCCGATCAGCTGCGTCCCAAACTGCAGGCGAAGACGGAAGAGTTGCAGCAGTTCATGGCAACACACAACATGGTCTCACTCGAGCAGGGACAGGACATTGTTGTCGAACGACTCAAAGCACTGAGCCGCGGTGTCACCGGTGCCGAGACCGAAAGGATTCGTGTCCAGAGCCGGCGAGACAACGTCAAGAAGGCGCTGAAGGATCTTGCCCTGCGTCGGCAGCTCCCCGAGATCGTCGGCAATCCGGTAATTCGCGATCTCAAGCTCGAACGGGCGCGCCTGCAACTGGAACACAGCTCATTGGCCAGCCGGCTGGGGGCGAAACATCCCGAAGTTCTCGCCGCCGCAGCCGCACTGCAGACGGCAAATGAACGTATCGATAACGAAGTTCAGAACGTTCTGGGAGCCGCCGAAGCCGACTTCCAAAGGGCCCGCGGCCGTGAAGACCAACTGCGTCAGGCTCTGGCTGAACAGGAAAAGGCTGTTTTCGAATTCAACAAGCAAGCAGCCCGCTACGCCGTCCTGAAAGAGTCCCGCGAGATTCTGGAAAACGGCTATCACGCCGTCAGTCAGCGGATTTCCGAGATCGAGATCGCCATGGCTGCCGGCGCCAAGAATGAGACCGTATTTGTCGTTTCACCCGCGACCGAGCCGATCCGTCCGGTCCGGCCGCGGAAGGCCCGGATCCTCGCCCTGGCGGGGTTGATCGGCCTGCTGCTCGGCGTCGCGCTGTCATTCCTGGTCGACCATCTGGACACCAGCATCAAGAGCCAGGAAGAAGTCGAGGCCATGCTCGAGAGTCCCATTCTCGGCTATGTCCCGGCGCTGAACGGCAAAGCGAACGGCACCGCGGCCGACCTGATCACCGCCGAACAACCGCATTCGGCACTGGCCGAGAGCTTCCGCTCCGTCCGCACCGCTCTGGCGTTCACCCGGCTGGGCGCATCCTGTCAGCAGTTCGCCGTCACCAGCGCCCTGCCCGGCGAGGGGAAGACGATGGTCAGCGCCAACCTCGCCATCGCCCTGGCGCAGAGCGGCAAACGCGTGCTCGTGATTGACAGCGATCTACGCCGGCCGCGGCTCACCAAAGCGCTGCAGTTACCCGCCAACAAAGGACTCAGCAACATCCTCGCCGGCGCCGACCGCATCTGTCCGGCCGAGTTCATCCAGAACACCCCCATCAAGAACCTGGACGCCATGGCCAGCGGCCCGGTCCCGCCGAACCCCGCCGAACTTCTCGGCGGGGAGCGGCTGCGGGAGTTTCTCGCCGACATCGAGACCGACTACGACTGCATCCTCTTTGACACGCCCCCGGTCCACAGCGTCACCGACGCCGTCGTTCTTGGCGCCAGCCTCCATGGAATCGTCCTCGTGGTGCAGATGTTCTCTTCCGACCGCAGCCTTGTGGCACACGCCCGCAAGGTGCTCGATCGCGGCGGCGTCAAAATCCTGGGGACCGTGCTCAACGGCGTCGCCGCTCCCAAGAGCGCCTACGGCTACGGCTATTACTCCGCTCACAGCTACGGCTACCACGACAACGGCGGCAACGGCAAGCCGAAAAAGGAACCAGCACTCAAATAACCCCCATGATCGATCTGCATACGCACATCATTCCCGGACTGGACGACGGCCCGGATACCGACGGCGAAGCAATCGAGATGTGCCGCCTGCTCGTAGCCGACGGCGTCGACACCGCGGTTGCGACACCGCATATGTTCGGGACCCATGCTGTCACACGCGAAGATATTCTCGCCGGCGTCGACCGGCTTTGCCGCCTGCTGGAGCAAACGGCAATTCCATTGAGAGTGCTGCCCGGAGCGGAAACGCAGGTTCTCCCGGACTTGGCCGCGCGGGTCAGCGCCGGCGAAGTCCTGACCCTCGGCGATGCCGGCACTCACCTGTTGCTCGAACTTGGTTGCGATGTCCTCCCGCCGCACCTGCAGGAGTTGCTGTTCGATCTGCAATTGGCCGGAGTGACCCCGGTGATCGCCCATCCCGAACGGAATCGCGCCATCCAGCAGTGCCCGGAACGGCTGCAGCCCCTGGTCAACGCCGGCGTCTTGACGCAACTGACTGCTGCAAGTTTCACCGGGCATTTCGGCAGCGCCGCGCAACAGTGTGCCCTGGAACTGCTCAATCGCGGCTTGGCGCACTTGGTAGCCAGCGATGCGCACTCCGTCGCCGAACGTCCGCCGGCCCTGAGCCGCGCGCGCGGACCGATCGGCCGCGCACTCGGCCGCGACGCCGTCAGGGAATGGTTCCAGGAACGCCCCCTGTGCATTCTGCGCGGGGAGTTCATCGCTGCGACCGTGCCCGATACAAATCGGAAGCCGTTCTGGCGGCGCTGGCTCTCGCCGCCGCGGATCAAACATGCAGCAGGTCAGTAGCATGGCACAAGCGCGGGATCGAGTTGCCGAAACTCTCAACTGGATCGTGATCGGGATCCTGGCGTTCCTCCTGTTCGCCGCCCCGTGGGCGATGGGCGCGGTGGCCGACTGGAGCCGCGCACTTTGCCTCGTGCTGCTCCTGCTTGCCGCTTCCGTGTGGCTCGCCGGCGAGGTCCGGCGGGGGCGCATTCGCCTGGTCCGGACCTGGCTCTGGCTGCCGCTGGCCGCAATCCTGCTCCTGCAGTCGCTGCAGTTGGTCCCCTTGCCGCCGGCCGTGATCGGCCTGCTGTCTCCTGAAACGCTCGCGAGTTACGAACGTCTGGCGCCGGAGGTCCTCGACGGCTGGGTGACACTTTCGCTCTACCCGCACGCGAGCGCCATGGCGCTCGCGTGCACGGCCGGGTTGATGCTCTGCTTCTTTCTGGTGGTGCACACCGTCCGCACACCGCGGCACGCCGCGCCCCTCATCGGGGCTCTGCTGGCGGCGGGGGTGCTGCAGTGTCTGTACGGCTTGCAGCAGACGGCATCGGGCGCACCGCACGTCTTCTGGTACGCGCGAACTGTCCATCTCAAAGCAGTTACGGGCAGTTACCTGAACAAGAATCACCTGGCCCAATTTCTCGGCATGCTGATTCCACTGACGTTGGTTTCAGCCTTAAGTCTCGTGAACCGAGCACGTCAAGAATCAAGATCAACCCGAGGGCTTCCCGACCTTTTATCAAAACGGTCGGCAGTTCTTTCAATGGTCCTGCTGGGATTCCTGGTCGTGCTGACAATTGGTCTGTGCGGGACCTTGTCGCGCGGCGGCATTCTGTCGGTCGCCGTTGCCGCTGTCGCACTGCTTGTGGGCCTCGGGCTTCTGTGCGGTTTGCGTCGGGCAACCATCGGCTTGTCGGCGCTCGTGTTCTGTCTGCTGGGAGCACTGGCGGTGGGCAGCCTGCATACGGTGGCAAAACGCCTGGAAGACGCTCTATCCGGGCGATCTGCGACGTGGGCGGATCGCGTCGATCTCATGGCGTCGGGCTTCGACCAACTGAGAGACTTCCCGTTGTTCGGCACAGGCGGCGGCAGTTTCCGCTTCGCCTTCGAACGCTATCAATCCGGCCGTTTCGGCGATCGCATTGCAGAGTACCTGCACAACGACTGGCTGCAGATCGCCTGCGAATATGGCCTGCCCGCCCTGGTTCTGGTCGTCGCGGCCGCAGCAGTCTACTTCGCCGTTTGCGTTCGGCACTTGCGACGACACCCGCATGCGTTAGCCAGGCACCTTGGCCTCGGCGCTCTCGCCGGCGTCGCCGTTATGCTCATCCACAGTTTCTTCGACGCCGGCATCCTGCGGTTGATGGCTAACGGCCTGACCTTCGCCGCGATCGCCGCGCTGGCGTTCGCGGCCCGACAATGGCCGGAAGTAGGAGCGGAGGAGGCGAACAGAATCCCGGCATTCCGGATTCCGACCGGTTCGCCGCGATTACGGCCGATTCTCTTGGTTCTGGGAGTGGGCCTGCCGCTGGCCCTCATGGTCTGGCCCCTGCGGCGAGCGGTCGTCGACATCGAACTGCATCGCTGTCTGGCCCAAGCCGAACCGCGAGAAGTCAACCCGACGTTCTGTCTGCCCGTACACCGGTGGCCGGTCAAGGACCCCCTTGGCCGCCTGCATCGCCTCGCGGCTCTGGATCCGTCCGACCCGCGGGTGGACTGGGCCCTGGCCCTCCACGCCCGGCGACTGCGCGACAAACTGGCCCAGTCTCGCGCCCGCAAACGCGCACAACAGATGCTCGGACACACAGTAGATGACAGCAGGGTCACGGCCTTGGCAGTGGCCCTGGAGCAACAGCAGAGCCTGACTCCGGAGCCGCTCTCAGAACGATTTGAAAGCGGCGCCGCCAACAACCTGAGAAGAGCGATCAGCAAATGCCCGATTGCCGCTCCATACCACGTCGAGTTGATGTGGACGCTGAGAAAGCAGTCGTATACTGGCGCTCTGCCGTGCGCCGCACGCGCAGTCTGGCTGGCGCCCTGCCGGCCCCGGCTGCGGCTCAATACCGGACGCTTCCGCCTCTTGGCGGCCGGCAAGAAGTGTGACGAGTCGGACGCAGTGCGTGCAGCCGCAGTGGCCGATTTGCGCGCCGCCGTACGCTTTTCTCCCGTCTCCGCCGGCGAAGTCTATCCCCTTGCCGCTGCGGTACTCGGTCCCGACGGCCCCCGACAGGTCACACCCGAGACCTTTGCTGCTCGCAAGGAATTGGCGCAGTGGCTTTGGCGCGAAGGCCGCTGGCGCCTTTTGCTCACCTGCCTGGAGGCAATGTCCCGCCTCAATGACAGCAGAGTGGCCGTGACCGAACTCCGACCATGGACTATGCGCCCTGATACGCCGGCCAGGGCCAACCACGGCCAATCGCTCGACCTCGACCATCAACATCGTCGGCATCTGACCGTCAAGGAACGACAGCAGCGGCGCCTGTGGATTGCCGCACGACGTCTCGAAGTCTTGGCCCTCCTGCAGGAACAACCGGCATGCAATCAGGCCTTTACGGACTACCGGGAACAGTTGCGGTCGGCACATCTTGACGAACTGCGTCAAGCCGAAGCCCTTGCCCGACGCGGCCGGCATCCGGAGGCTGCGGACCTCTGCCGCCGCTTGCTCCGCCGGGATCATGCGTGGCCGGAAGCTCTCCTGCTTGCTGCCGAATGCGCCCACGCCGAGGGACGTCCTTCAATCCCGCCGCACTGGGAAAGTGCCGGAGATTACCTCTTCCGCCTGGTGACAACCAACGACGAACTCCCGCCGGCGGCATATCAACGCGTCTGCCGATTGGCAAACCAGAGTGATCGCACCGGCAAACACGTCACGATGGAATTCGCCCTTGGCGCCGCCGCCTTGCTCGCCGGCCATTCAGAAGAAGGCGCTGACATCCTCGAAGCGTTGATCGCTCAGCCCGGCGATGAGGTCCGCTATTGGCGGCAGCGGCACTTGCTCTGGTACTACCTGGGCCTGGCCCGCCGGGCACGGAATGACGACCAAGGCGCTCGCAAAGCCTTTCTCAAAGCACATGCACTCGTCCCGCACCACCGCGGCACGCTGCAACAACTGGTCGCGCTCAACGCGGCCCCGGAATGGCGCGAGAAGCTCCAGATGCTGACATCCAACGTTCACTGCAGAGTTGATTTCGGCGGCCGCCTGCGCTTCCTCGGATACAGCATTCGTCCGGCATCCACGTCGGATCCGATGATCGAGATCACCATTCATTGGGAATTGCGTGACCGGACGTACTCCGGATACCGACCCCATCTGCAGCTTTGCGACGGGGATTGGCGCCCATGCTTCAGCACCGGCAGCCGCTTCGTCGGGCCACACGCGCAGCCGTATCCGTTGGACCTCGCGCGTTGCGGGGAAGTTCTGATCCAACGTTGGCGCCTGCCGGCCGAAGCCGCGGAATTGCCGTACCTCACGCTCACCGTCGGCTCCTGGAGCGCACAGCCTCCGAAATCCTTGCCGGTCGCCTTGCCGTGGGCCGAGTCGAAAAACAAGCTGAAGTTGCGACTGGCTCCTCCAGAACCAACACTTACCGCCACCAGACAAGACTCCCCAATCAGAGTGCACTGCTCGCAACCAATCCGGCTTGAAAGGACCTCCGTGCCTGGGGGAACCGCACTTGTGACGCCGCAAACCCAAGACGATAGGCTGAACCGACCGTGATACACAATAGAAGCGTGACAGCACTGGTCCCGATCAAGGATCACAGCGAACGGGTGAGAGGTAAGAACTTCCGCGAGTTCAGTGGTAAGCCTCTCTACCATCATATCATCAATACACTGAACCGGACCTATGCCGTCGACGAGATTCTGATCGATACGGACAGCCCCCGAGTATTGGTGGAAGCTCCGAAATTGTCTACCAAAGTCCGGGTCGTCGAACGTCCGGAAGAACTGTGCGGCGATTTCGTCAGCACCAATCGCATTTTCACCCACGATTTGGCGCACAGCGATGCTGGGATTTATCTGCAGACACACGCCACAAATCCTCTACTTCGAGCCGTCACCATTGCCGAGGCATTGCAGACCTTCCTCGAGAAGGAGGAAGAGTATGACTCGCTGTTCTCAGTGACGGCGCATCAAACCCGGTTCTACGATGTTGACGGCAACCCGGTCAATCATGATCCTGAAAACTTGATCCGCACACAGGATCTCCCCGTGCTCTACGAAGAGAACTCCTGTCTCTATATCTTCACCAAGGAATCGTTTGCTAAAGCCACCCGCCGGATCGGAGAGAAACCGTTCATGCTGACCATCCCGCGGATCGAGGCGATTGATATTGACGACAGCTTCACCTTCCGCCTGGCAGAACTGCTGGCTCTCTATGCCGGCACAAAGGAGGACGAATGATGAATACCATGCGTGTTTTGTTGGCCGGCTATCCTTTCGGCGCCTGCGATCCGCAGTCAAGAATCCTGCTGCAGGAGGCGGGTGTCGAGTTGGTCCCCAACCCGTATCGCCGGCGCTTGAAAGCAGGAGAGGTCAACGAGCTGCTTTCGGACATCGATGCGGTCATCGCCGGGACGGAACCGTACAATGCTGAGACCCTGGAAAACGCCAATAGACTCAAGGCCATTTGCCGTATCGGCATTGGATTAGACAGTGTGGACTTGGACTGCTGCAAGAGCCGTGGGATCACGGTGACCTATACACCGGAGGCCCCGAGTGATGGCGTGGCAGAACTCACGTTGGCCAACATCTTAAATCTGCTTCGCCGCATTCATCAGTCTGATCGCTCAGTACGGGAGGGGGCTTGGAACCGCTGGATCGGTCGCTTGGTTCGTGAAGTAACCATTGGTGTTCTTGGCGTCGGCCGAATCGGTGGCCGGGTAATCAACCTGCTGCAGCCGTTCCAAGCGACAATTCTCGCCAACGACGTCGATCCGACAGTGTATGGGCAGGCCCTGCCTAATGTAGAATGGGTTGACGCTGACGCCCTTTTTCAGCGGTCGGACCTTGTCACTGTTCACATCCCCTTGACCGAGGCCAACAGGCAATTCGTCAACCGCCGCCGGCTGGCCCTGATGAAGACCGGAGCGATGCTTGTCAACACGTCTCGCGGCCCCATTCTCGACGAGGAAGCCCTGACTGACGCCGTGCGGCAGGGCCACTTGGGTGGAGCAGCCTTGGACGTCTTCGAGGAGGAGCCGTACACCGGTCCTCTGACTCGCTGCGAGAACGTGGTGCTGACTGCGCACATCGCCGCCAGTGCGCGGATGTCGCGAATACGAATGGAAATGGGTGCAGCCGAGGATTGTGTCCGCGTTCTTTCCGGCGAAGCTCCAGTGAATCCCGCTTCTGTCTCCACAACCAAGAATATCTCTCAATCCCGGCTGTCCAAGCCTGCCGAGAGGTCTCCCGTTCCAGCTTAGACGAGCACCATGGGAATCCCGGCCATGCGGGTAGCTGGCAAGGAGTGATACAAAGGTGAGAGGCCATTCAAACAATCATCATTGCTGGATCAAGGCAAGCGGTATTTACCTCTTTGGGGGAATAGTTGAGCGCGCTATCCCATTTCTGCTCTTGCCCGTTATCGCCCGCATTCTCAGTGCGAGAGAACTCGGTCTATTGGGAAACTTCCAAGGCTTAGTATATGTCATGATTCCATTGATTGGCATTAAGGGAATGGACTATGTCGCTGTGATGTGCGCAAAAGAAGCCAGAGCGAAGCTTCCAGAGTCGGTCAGTGCGGCAGTACAAGTTTGCGTTGCCAGCACAATCACTGCTGCGCTTTTCCTACTTCTTGCTGGCCGCTTTCTTCGACACATCGCTGCAGTGCCGTGGGATAGTCTTTGGTTTTGCCTTCTTTGTTGCGGTTTCAGTTTCTGCTACTTCCTTGGCCTACAAATCTTCCAGATGCATCAACAACCCATTGCCTACGTAGCTCTACGGATTTCTCGCGCTGCAGTTCAGTTGACGATCACGATCACCTTGCTTTATCTCGGCCTTGGCTGGTGGGCTTGTGTCTGGGGGGTGACGGGGGCAAACGCCTTTGCTGCATTGCTAGTAATATTGGTCCTTATTCGCAGACACATTCTCGTCATCACCTGGAATCCCAAACGCATCCGGGCGCTGCTGAACTACTGCGTTCCCTTGATCCCGTATGCATTCTTCTTGGGATTGCTCCTATCTTGTGAGCGGTACTTCATCACGCACTATCTTGGCATTGAGAAGAATGGTATCTACAGCATTGCGTTTCAGCTGGCAATGGCGATGCTGGTCATCACCGAAAGCGTCACCAGTGCGATTCGTCCTGTAATCATGTTTAGTCTAAAAGAGCCCAATGAAGGGCTTAGAGTCGCGAGAAGTTGCATCGCAGTTGCTGGCTTCTACGTTGTCTGCGCGCTTTTCTATGGACTAGCGTGCCGACTGGCTGTACCAAGCTTCTTGGGAGCAAGTTTTCAAACGTCTGGACATATGGTCTTGCCGCTTAGCATCTCGTACGCGCTCCTCGGTTCACAAGTTCTCGTAGGACTTGTCCTGTTCTTTCATGGTCGTACGAGGATCCTTGTCGTGACAAGCGGAATCGCGGTCATTGTGAAACTGTTATCTTGCCACTTCCTGATTCCGTGGCTTGGGCTGTGGGGAGCCGCATTGGCAAGCATTGCAGGCTTCCTCACGCTTCTAGTTGGGAACGCCCTTGCCGCTCAAACCATGCACCCTCTGCCGTGGAGAGCCGTTCTTCAACCCGTGGGAGCAGACAATCTGTCTGACTAGTGTAAATCAGTTATGTATTGCCGTTTTCTGGCTTGAGAGAACACATGAGCCAAGCATCAAAAACCTACAATAAAGCTGAGCAGACGTAGTGAAGACCTGCTATGCAGCACTGAACCCGAGAGAGTCACAAAACCGACTTGAGGTGTACGCCAATTCGCGTCTTAAGTGGTCTGCTATACTAATCTCGCTAATGCTGGTCGCCAGCAGCTCCGAGTTGATCCGGTCTTACGGAAACGCTGAAATCTCCATAGCTTTGGCCCAGGGCGATCCATTACGCCATGTTTGCGGCGTTCTCCTGGCCATCTGTACTGCTTTTTGTTGTTTTAGAGTTCGCTGGGACGGGAAGGACCTTGCTTGCCTTGCATGGGCACTCGGCGTGTTCGCAGGCGGCAGCGCGGTTTCCTGTTTGCTCTCGGCAAGCCTTCGCACGTGCTTCCCCCGGACCTTGTCTCTCTGGGTCTACCTCGCATCTGCCTTCCTGGTCGGGGCGATTCCCAGGAACAGTCGAGAGGCCTGGGACACAGTTTTCATATTCAGTCGGATACTGCTTCTATCATTCTTCATCGGGATCATTCTGTATCTCGTGGTCCCCGACTACGCCGGAAGTGGGAATCGCTTGCGCGGGATCTTCCGATACCCGAATATGATGGGACGAAATGCTGGACTGCTGTTTCTTATTCTCCTGGCCGGTTGTGTCCGTCGGCGGCAGAAATTTCGAATTCTTGAGTTTTCAGTGTTCCTCTTTCTGACCTACTGCATGGTGCTCTCAGGTTCAAGATCTGCCATCCTAGCACTTATCATATCCTTGCCCATCGGCGCTTTTCTCACGGGACAATTCCGTTGGCGAGCAGGTTTCCTGGTGACCGGCATCCTGGCAGTGGGATTGATTGCTTTGGGTTTTGTTGTTGAAATCTTTGATAAGTTCATGTCCCATTTCAGCCACTGTCCAAATTTGTCGACATCGGAGGAAATCGCGACGCTGACGAATCGTCTGCCGATCTGGAGAGCCATTTTGGAGGTGTCGCCTCCCACACTTTTTGGCGCCGGCTACGGAACTTTCTGGATTGGTTGGCGCCAAGAAGCAATTGCGGCGCGCAGTCGTTTCTATACAGGAAGCGCTCACAATGCCTGGCTCGATTTGGTGTGCGATCTGGGCATTGTCGGTTTAGTCACAATGACAACGCTTCTCAGCGTGGCCGCTTACGGCGCTTGGAAAGCCTATCGCCATCCGCACCGGGACTGCAGCTCAGCCGGCGCGCTATGGCTTTGTATCGCAGTCTATCTGCTGATTCAGAGCCCTGTGGAAACCCTGTTCGACGCCCGATCTATATCGCTCTGGGTCCTGGTGGCGCTTGGAGGTTTGTGTACCCGACTCTGCTGCGGCAACTCTCTACCTGGCATAAATCATGATACTGACGGAGACCAAGTAGGATGAACGATTCCGCCAATCGAGTGCTCCACCTACTCGGACCTGAAGATCCCGTGCCGGAAAGCGGCACTTGTGTGTTTCTAGTTGATAGAGGAATCTATCCAGAAACGGTCTTCCCGAAAAACACGGGGAAAATAGTTCCTGGGCCGGGCGTGGCATCATTCAATCAGAATGGCGAATGCTGTTATAGACTGACTGAAGCAAGCATCGCGTCCCTGGCTGTGCTAGTCAAATGCGCGCCAAGAGTGCTCTTCTTTACCAGTAGTGATACGCACGTGCGAACCTTCCTGCCCTTGAGGGACTTCTGCCAAGAAGGCCGTTTTGTGACTCGCTACGCCCGCGAAAGTGGCGCTGCGGTTGCTCTGTTGGAGTCCGGGATTGAATTTGAGATAAATCGGCCGGATCTATCCTTTGGTCAAGTAGATCTAACGCTGACAGGAATGGATTGGGGGCATGAAGAACGCTTCGCATGCGTTAGATCCCGGTTGGAGGGCCGACCAAGTATCTGCCTTCAAGAGAGCGTAATTGACTTGGACGATCCGGTCATGTCCAGAATGCGTTGGAGTGATATCGCTTTCATTCAAGGACCTCAGACCTTGCGTTACCTGCAGCGACGCTACTCATTCCTGACAGGCAACCCTCGCTATGATAATCTCCGGCCACATCCACTACCTGAGAAGCCCGTAGTGGCAATCAACTGCAACTTCTCATGGGGCGTATTGACTCAACACGCACGGCCATGGCTCCAGTCGGCAGTTCGGGCCGTCGAGAAATGTGCCATAGACTATTTCGTCTCTCGTCATCCACGTGACGAAACAGATTTGAAGGGGATCAAAAATGTCGAGCCGTCCCACGCCGGCATCGTGCGAGAGCATTTGCTGAAGGCTTCAGTTCTCGTGACACGATTCAGTTCACTCGCACATGAGGCGTTGCTGCTGGGGCGCCCTGTGATCTACTTCAATCCACATGGAGAGACTATTCGCTATCTGCGCGATGATGAAACCGGATTAATTCAAAAGGCAAATACGGAAGAAGAACTGCTAGCATGTCTTCGGCATGCTTGCAGCACAAGGCCAGCATGGAGCTCTGAAGAAGACGCATTGCGTGGCCTGTTCACTTCTACAGACGGGCGCAGTGGAGAACGGTGTGGGACTGCGCTGGCCTTGGTAAATATGCGCAAGTCTGAGTTGCTTGACAACGATGCCAGACAAATGAACGCATTGCAGCGTGGCCGAGAGCATCTCCGATATCTAGTTCTTGGGCGAGTTGCCGCATCTGTCAGAAGAGTGAGAAACAACTCCGCCTGAAAGACTCAAAGAAATACTAACAGGGAACCCCGGCTTGTCGATTATAGCGTCAAATCCATTGATAACGATCGTGTTGCCCGTATTCAACGGTATTCCATTCTTGCCTGCAGCTGTCCAGTCCATATTGACTCAGACATGCCAAGACTTTCTGCTCTTGGTGATTGATGACGGATCAGAAGATGAAAGCCTGAAATATCTGCAATCATTACATGATCATCGTGTTAAGGTAGTCTCAATGCCCCATAGTGGATTGGGCGCCGCCCTGAACCGCGGAATAGAGTTGACCAAGACGGAGTTCTTGGCCCGGATGGACGCCGACGATCTCTCAATGCCCAATCGCTTGGAAGCACAGCTGAATTATTTGCAGGACCGCCCGACGGTGGGATGCGTTGGCACGAGCTATGTTTACACCGTCAACGGCTCGCTCTTCGGAAAACCCGTGCCAATGCCGCTAACCCATGAGCAAATCACTAGAGAATTGTCCCGTCGCGGAAACGCGGTGTGTCATGGAACGATGATGATGAGAACAGAACTTTTGCGCAGGATCGGCGGTTATCGAATCAACGGCATCGGAGAGGACTATGACCTGTTCTTGCGGCTGGCAACAACTACCCGCATGGCAAATCTGCCTAAAGTACATTACGCCTATAGGATCCACAATGGCGCAGTGACAGTCAGATCGGTCCAACAGGTCGTGAAAGCCTACGATTACGCGCACCACTGTGCCTCGCGTCGCAAGAATGGATTACCGGAACCAAGCTTGGATGCTTACCTGAAGTTGCAACACAAGGAAACCTGGTTTCACCGGATGATTTCATGGTGCAATGGGTTTTCATGGGTATTGGCCCGCGAAGCTGTCGCCGACGGCCTCACTGGCCGACGACTGACAGGAATGGCCAAGACCTTGCTGGCCGGCTTGGTTTATCCGCCGAGAGTTCTCGCACGTCTGGGACGCATTGCCTGTCAGTACAGCCGGCACGGACGCCGAGACGCTCGACAATCGTTCCACGGTAAACGTGCGTCGAACCCGCCGGTCAGCCGGTAGCGAGAGAACACCACTTCAACACAGGAGACAAGTGCATGAGCGTAGCAGTAATCACTGGATCATCGGGTTTGATCGGCTCTGAGGCTGCGGCCCACTTCGCCGAACTGGGTATGGAGGTCGTTGGCATCGACAATAATATGCGTGAGTATTTCTTCGGGCCAGAGGCATCAACAGTATGGAACTCCGAGCGCCTGCGAAAGGAACTCGGTTCCAGGTTCACCCAAGTCGATCTTGATATTCGTGACCAAGACGGGACGTTGCGGCTTTTTGGGCGCTACGGCAAATCCATCGAACTGGTTGTCCACACGGCTGCACAACCGTCCCACGACTGGGCCGCACGTGAGCCGCGAACCGACTTCAGCATTAACGCCGCTGGGACTCTGAATATTCTCGAGGCAAGCCGGCTTGCAAGCCCCGAGGCAGCGTTCGTCTTCACGTCGACAAACAAGGTTTACGGCGATACTCCAAACCGACTCCCGCTGGAAGAACTCGAGACACGCTGGGAGATCGCCGATGACCACCCCTTTGCGTCGGGTATTACTGAGGAGATGAGTATCGACCAGACCCTGCACAGTCTATTCGGCGCATCCAAAGTGGCGGCCGATGTGCTCGTTCAGGAATATGGCCGCTACTTCGGCATGAAGACCGCATGCTTCCGGGGGGGGTGCCTGACTGGTCCGCAGCACAGCGGCGCCCCATTGCACGGGTTCCTCGCATATCTGATGAAATGCACGGCTACGGGAATTCCGTACACGGTGTTCGGCTACAAAGGCAAGCAGGTTCGTGACAATATCCATTCTCGAGACCTGATTGCGGCCTTTGAGGAGTTCTTCCGCGCGCCGCGCGCGGGAGAAGTTTACAATCTCGGCGGGGGCCGCTTCTCAAACTGCTCCATGCTCGAAGCAATCGAGATGTGCGAAAGAATCGCCGGGAAGGAACTCGCGTGGACCTACGCAGAAGAAAACCGCATTGGCGACCATATCTGGTGGATCAGCAGCACAGCCAAATTTGCCTCACACTATCCGCAATGGAAGCAGCGATACGGGATTAAGGCGATTCTTCAGGAGATCTTTGAAGCCAACCGTGAACGCTGGGCAAGCATGGAGTATGCCGTATGATCAACGCAGGACGTTTTGACATCCTGGGTGTTCGGATAGACGCTGTCGATTACGAAGCCGCCGTTTCGAGGATTCTCGCGGCGGCTCGCGAACAACGGTCATTAGCAGTCACGGCGCTGGCGGTGCATGGAGTTATGACCGCGGCTTTGGACCGGATCCACCGTTATCGATTGAACCGGTTTGACCTCGTAGTTCCCGACGGACAACCGGTGCGGTGGGCCTTGCGGCTTCTGCACAGCATTCGGCTGCCGGACCGCGTGTACGGCCCGACACTGACCCTCCGGACCTTGGCAAAAGCGGCTGAAGAGAGCCTTCCAGTCTTTTTCTACGGCAGCAAACCAGTGGTCCTAGAGGCGCTTACAGAGAATCTGCGAGAGCGTTTCCCGAAGCTGCGCATTGCGGGAGTGCAACCATCTGCTTTTCGCAAGATCACGAAGTCTGAGAAAGAAAGGACTGCCAAGCGGATTCGGGATTCTGGAGCCAGAATGGTTTTCGTTGGCCTCGGGTGTCCGCGTCAGGAGGTCTGGGTCTTCGAACACCGGGACCTGATGCCAATGCCGATGATGGCTGTCGGCGCAGCGTTTGACTTCCACGCTGGTCTGCTTCCCCAAGCGCCTCCGCATCTGCAGCGCTACGGCTTGGAGTGGGCCTATCGTCTCGCCTGCGAACCCCGTCGGTTGTGGCGGCGCTACTTGTTTCTGAATCCTCTGTACCTGACGTTACTGGGTCTGCAATGGTTGCGCCTCCACCGGATTAGCGCCAACGATGTTAATGCCCCAGAAAACGAGATCCGCTATGGCTGAGATCACTCAGCCCTCAACGCTCTCTCGAGCATCGTCCCGAAGGATTGCCCCGCGGCGTTTGTGGAAACGATATCTCAAACACAACCCGCGTTTTGTTGTGCTTGCCGGTTGGCAGGTATTGACGGCACGGCGATCGGCGCCGGAACCGAGACTGGAGGAGTCGTCATGAGCGAATGGGCCACGACCGGCGAAAGCACTACATCGGATTCCCCATCAGAGCTTGCCGGCGGTACGGCGGCGCTGTGGGAATACCGCGGCGTCTACCTGCTGTTGCTCGACGCCTTCACCATCTTCTCCACCTTCCTGGTTTCGTATTACTTGCGCTTCCACGTGCAGTTTCTGGCGGTCAAGCACGTGTCGCCGCGCGAGATCGACGGTTATCTCCAGGGCGGTGTGGTATTGACGGCAATTTGGGTCTTCTTCATCTGGCGCACCGGCGAATACCGCAGCGGCAGCCGGACGGATCGGCTGACACGGATTCGCGGTCTGCTGTCGGCCGGGATTAAAGCCCTGGCCGTGCAGATGGCGGTCTCCTATCTCTACCGGGACTTCCTGCTGTCGCGTCAGGTCTACCTGATGACCGGCGTCATAGCGCCGTCGGTAATGGTCGCTGTGCGTCTGCTCTTTGCCGCGCTCGATCGCGAGTTGGCCGATCGCGGCGTGGTTCTCAAACGGATTCTGGTGGCGGGGCTGGACGACCAGAGCGCCCGCTTCGCTCAGCGTCTGGCGCAGGACTGCGGCGGCGAGCGGGTCATTGGTTTTCTCGCGGCGGATGCGAAAGAACCGCGGTTTGCCGACCTGCCGGTGTTGGGCGATCTTGACAGCTTTGCCGAGGTACACCGGCGACAGCCATTCGATAAACTGGTACTGAGCCATTCTGTGCCGGCGCAGGCACAGGACCGCGAGGCACGGGAGCGGCTGATCAGTCTGCTCAATTTCTGTGAATCGCGCGGGGTCGATCTTTTCATCCTGCCCAACGCCCTGGACGTGGCGGTGAACGCCGATGAGATCGGCAGTTTCGCCGGCGTACCGATGGTGCAGTTGCGCGACGCCTCGCTGCATGCGTTCTATGCCGTTGTTAAACGCGTCCTCGATCTGGTCGTCGCGGCCGCTGTACTGTTGCTGGGGCTCCCGTTTTGGGTCGCGATTGCAGTCGCAATCAAACTCACCAGTAAGGGGCCGGTCTTCTTCTCCCAGTACCGCGTCGGCAAACACGGGAAACAATTCCGGATGTATAAGTTCCGTTCGATGGTCGTCGATGCCGAAGACCGGCTGAAGGACCTGGTGGACTTCGACAAACTGGCGGTGCCGGGGTTCAAGATCAAGGGGGATCCCCGGGTGACGCCGATCGGCCGATTCCTGCGCAGCTCCAGTCTCGATGAATTGCCGCAACTGCTCAATGTGATCAAAGGGGAGATGAGTCTGGTCGGGCCGCGCCCGGAACTGCCGGCGCTGGTGGACCGCTATGACGCCTGGCAGTGGCGGCGCGTCAAAGCCAAGCCCGGCATCACCGGGTACCAGCAGATCATGGCCCGGGGCCGGCCGCTGGCCGAAGTGGCGGACTATGATCTGGTCTACCTGAAACAGCAAAGCCTGCTGTTTGATCTCTACATCATGCTCATGACCATCCCGGCCGTTCTGCTGCATCGCGGTGTGACACACTGACGGCCGTTCCGACCGGCGCCTAGTCGATGTTCCTCCGGAAGTCAACGGTGCGCTCTGTAGCTCACAAGACTGCCGCGGGCTACGCCGGGGGAGTGTCAGCCTCCCTTCCAACACAGCCGGGGGATCTTCTCGCGACCAACGCATCGGGTTTACAGACCGACCGGTGCTCCGGCGGCACAAGGCCGCCGGCGGCAGGACGGGGGCGTGAGACAGGGCAGCTCAGCCGCTGCGGCATCCCGCCGACTCACCACGATACTTGACAAATCCCAAGCCACCCCCATATTAACGCAACAGAACACAACATATCGCAACATAGCGCAGTGTTCTCGCCGCAAACGGACTCGCGCGGCGCAGCGCGGGACGGCCGCCGGAAACTTCAGTCGGGATTGTGCTGATGTCGGATACGGAAATGCTCAGTGCGCAGGCTGCCGCCGCCTTCCTCGGCGTGCATGTGGAAACCATCCGCCGTCTGGCGCGTACCGGTGTGTTGCCGCGAATGAAGGTCGGGCGCCAATGGCGGTTTGCCAAAGCTGCGCTGCTGGAATGGGCGGAGACCAACCACGAGCCCAAACCGAAAGCGGCGCACATTCTTATCGTGGATGACGACCGTTCGATGCGGAATTCAGTCGGCTATTTGTTGAGTGATGCGGGGTATGATGCGGCGGCGGCCGAGAACGGGGCCGAGGCCCTGGAGCTGATCAAAGAGCGCCGACCGGATCTGATTCTGCTCGACCTGCAGATGCCGGTGATGGACGGCGCCACGGCGCTGGGCAAAATCAAGGAAATCGATCGCAACATCCCGGTGATCATCGTCACCGGCTATCCGGACAGTGAACTGATGAACCGGGCACTGCGGCACGGACCGCTGCTGGTGCTGGCGAAACCGGTAAGCAAGACGCACTTGCTGGATGCGGTCCAGACGACCTTGCGTGAACAGAACTGAACCGACGCCTTTGTCGGAACGAGGTCACAGACTGAATCTACTCGAACAAAGGAGTAGCAGGAATGACGATCCCGAAGCAGTGTCCACAACGGGTTCGCTTGCTGTTGGTTGAGAACGATGTCGACGACATCCATTTGATCGAGGGCATGCTGAACCAGGCAACACACATTTCCTGCAGCATCGAAGTTGCTGATTCCATTTCTTCGGCCCGGGAAGTTCTGGCGCACCGGGAGGCAGATGTCGTTCTGCTGGACTTGTCTCTTCCGAGCGCCGCAGGATTGGACCCGCTGAAAGCCATTCGGAGCATTCCCGGTTTGCACGCGGTTGTGGCTGTCGTCGATTCTCCGGATGTTGTTCTGGGAGCACAGGTGATCCATTCGGGCGCTCAGGATTTGCTTGTCAAGACGCAGTTGACCATATCGTCGATCAAACGAGTAGTTCGCTATGCATTCGAGCGCAAAGCGGTTCAGGAAGAGCTGACTCGTCTGGCAGAGGAATGGGATGCCACGTTCAATGCTATGACCGACGCTGTCTGCATCCTGGATCACGACGGCCGGATCATCCGGGCCAACACCGCCATGATGACCGCGCGGGGCAAATCAGAGGCCGAAATTCTCGGCCGCCGCTGCTGCGAAGCGGTACACAGTCAACCGCAGCCGATTGAGGGCTGCCCGTTTGAACGCAGTAAGGCCAGCGGCAACCAGGAGTTGCTGACGATGCAGCTTGGTGACGCGTGGTACGAAGTGCGCACCGATCTGCTGGAGACGCGGAGCGGCAGTCGCGGCGCCGTTCACATCATGCACGACATCACGGATCGCAAGGCCGCCGAAGCACAACGGGAGGAGTTGGAGGCCCAACTGCGGCAGCAGCAGAAGCTCGAGTCCGTCGGCACACTGGCCGGCGGTGTGGCGCACGAGATCAACAACCCGATCAACGGCATCAAGAACTACGCCCAACTGATCAAGGACCGCCTGCCGGAGAATCCGTCGCTGTGCAGCTATGCCGACGAGATCATCCACGAGACCGACCGCGTCGCCACCATCGTCCGCAACCTGCTCACGTTTGCCCGGCAGGAGACACCGGAGATGCGATCGTGCCACATGGCCAACGTGGTGGAGGACACCCTGTCGTTGATCCGCACGGTGATCAAACGCGACCAGATCACGCTGCAGGTCGAAGTGCCTGCTGACCTGCCGGCCGCACACTGTAACGCCCAACAGATGCAGCAGGTGTTGATGAACCTAACCACCAACGCCCGGGATGCCCTGAACGACCGCTACGAAGGGCATGACAACGACAAGGTAATCCGCATCAACGCCGGTGTCGTGGAAGACGACGACCGGCAATGGCTGCGCGTCACGGTGGAAGACCACGGCACCGGCATCCCGACGGCGATCCGGGAACGGATCTTCGAGCCGTTCTTCACCACCAAACCGCGGGATATCGGCACCGGCCTCGGACTGGCGGTGAGTCACGGGATCATGAAAGACAACGGCGGCCGGCTCACTGTGGAAAGCGAATTCGGCAAGTTCACCCGCTTCCATATGGATCTACCCATTCAATCCGGCGGTCCGGATTGAATCTAGTCGGCGGCTGTGCCGCCGAAGACAGGAAGGAAGAAGGAAGGAAAAAATCCTGCGGCGGTCCGCCGCCGAACTAGATGGAATCCCTGGCCAATCCTGAGGACAGGATTTGCCCTGGGCGGCGGCTCTGCCGCCGAACTAGATGGAATCCGTCCGCAGATTACATAGCGAAGCACCACCGATTACATAGCGAAGCACCACCGATTACATAGCGAAGCACCACCGATTACATAGC
>CAYLNH010000036.1:0-3342 GCA_964384625.1 uncultured Lentisphaerales bacterium | reverse complement strand
GAAGCACCACGGATTACATAGCGAAGCATTTGATGGCAAACGTACTGATAGTTGATGACGAGAAAAGCATCCGACTGACGCTCGGCGAGTTTCTCGGTGCAGCCGGTCATGAGACGTTTCGTGCAGACTGCCTGGCGGCGGCTGAGGAGGTCCTTGACGCCAATGAGATTGATGTCGCCGTCGTCGACATCCTGCTCGGCAACGAGAGCGGTCTGGACGTCGTCCGCGCGATTCGCCAGCGCAGCGACTGGATCCAGATCATCCTGATCACCGGCGAGCCGGAGGTGCAGTCGGCTCGCGAAGCGATCCGGCTGCAGGTCTTCGATTACCTGGCCAAGCCGGTTGATAAGGACCTGATTGTCGACGTGGTGGCGCGGGCCGCCGGGGAGAAGGCCCGCCGGGATACGTTCCACCGCCTGCAGGAGGAACAGAAAGAACGGGAGGCCCGATTACGCGAGACCGTTAAACTGCGGACCGTCAAATTGACTCGAAGCGAAACGTACTATCAAGCGCTGCTTCAATCGGCTGGGAATCTGGTGTTTATCCAGCAGTACATGGGCGCCGGCGCATCCGGGCGGTTCCTGGACGTGAATGATCTCACCTGCCAACGTTTGGGTTACAGCCGCACGGAATTGCTCGAGATGACGCCGGACGATGTCGTGCTGCCGGCGGAACATCCGGACTTCGCCGCGGAACGCGAGGCCCTCAACGCAACGGGCCAGGCCCTGTTCGAAAAAACGCTGGTGACGAAATCCGGCGAGCACATCCCGGTGGAGATCAACTGCCGGATCGTAGAGATCGACGGACAGCGGACAGCGTTCTCGATCGCTCGCGACATCAGCCTTCGCAGGCAGGCCGCCGAAGAGACCCGCCGGCAACGGGACCTGGCCCAGCAGTACGTTGATGTTGCCGGCGTCATGCTGATCGCGCTGGACCGGGATGGGGTTGTCACCTTGGTTAATCCACGGGGATGTGAGATCCTTGGGCGGACTCGCGATGAGATCATCGGTCATGACTGGTTCGGCAGCTTCCTGCCGGCGGAGGTCCAGGAAGAGGTCCGCGGCGTGTTTGACCACATCATGGGCGGGCAGCTCGAGCAACTCGAGTACTATGAATCGGCGATTGTACGGCCGGCCGGAGAACAACGTCAGATCGCCTGGCACAACTCCGTCCTGCATGATGACGCCGGTCACATTGTCGGCACCTTCAGTTCCGGTGAGGATATCACCGAACGGCGACGGGGGGAAGCCGAACTGCAGGACGCGCAACGGCGGCAGGACGAAGCCGTGCGCGCCGCGAATGTCGGGCTCTGGGATTGGGATCTGAAAACCGACAAAGTGCAGTTCTCCGATATCTGGAAGCAGCAGATCGGCTATGCCCCGGACGAGATCGGCGACGATCGCGAGGAGTTCCGCAGTCGCGTCCATCCGGACGATATCGATCGGATCCTGGCCGCGGTGGATCGCTCAATCGCCGAAGGTCTTCAGGATCACTGCACCGAATTCCGCTTCCGTCATAAAGACGGCAGTTATCGTTGGATCCTGGCGCAGGCATCCGTCATCAATGACGATGACGGCAATCCGTTGCGCATGCGCGGCTCACACATTGACATCACCCGAAACAAACGGCGGGAAGAGGAATTGCACCGGGCTGAAGAGGAGCTGCGGCGCAGCCAGTCGCTGCTCGCCGAAACGCAGGGTCTGGCGAACTTCGGTGGTTGGGAACATGATCTGCGCACGGGCAAAGCGACTTGGACCCGGGCCCTCTATGACATCATCGAATTGCCGTACGACCAGGAGCCGCCCGGAGTCGATGAACATCTGGGCTACTACCCGGAACCGGACCGTTCGGTTCTCGAAGAGGCCTACAGACGGGCGATTGAAGAGGGTGAATCCTTTGACTTGGAACTGCAGGTGAACACCGCGAGCGCCCGGCGAATCTGGTGTCGAGCCCGAGGCAAAGCCATCTCTGAAAACGGCAAGTGCATTGGTCTGTTCGGCACGTTTCAGGATATCACAGATCGACGGGCACGCGAGGCCGAACTGCAGCGCAGCCGGGAGAAATATCGCGCTATGGTCGACAATATCGGCATCGGGGTGGCGCTGATCGATCCGGACATGCGTATCATCGAGTTGAACCGCCAGATGCGCGCGTGGTTCCCGCGGATCAACGTCGAAGAGAAACCGATCTGTCATTGTTCCTTCAACGATCCTCCCCGGCCACAGGTCTGCGACTACTGCCCGACCGTCAAAACACTGGCGGGCGGTCAGGTTTATGAAGCAACCAGTACAACGCCGACGCCGGACGGCATCCGCAACTACCGGATCGTCTCCTCCCCGGTACATGATGCCCAGGGCCGGGTCATCTCGGCAATCGAGATGGTTGAAGATGTCACCGACAAACTGAGCCTGGAAGTGCAGGTGCGGCAGGCGCAGAAGTTGGAGTCCCTCGGCACCCTGGCCGGCGGCGTCGCCCACGAGATCAACAACCCGATCAACGGCATCATGAACTATGCCCAGTTGATCATGGACCACGCACCCGACCCGAATGCCGAAGCCGTGGAGTTCGCCACCGAGATTATCAGCGAGACCGAACGCGTGGCGGAACTGGTCCGGGACCTCCTCGCCTTCGCGCGACAGGATGAACAGGTTCGCAGCCTGGCACGCCCGACCGATATCATCGCCCGGGCGCTGTCGCTGATGCGCACAGTGCTGCGCCATGACCAGATTCAACTGTCGATTGAAGTTCCCGAGGACCTCCCCGAAATCCACTGCCACAGCCAACAGCTCCAGCAGGTCCTCGTCAACCTGATGGCCAATGCCAGGGACGCGTTGAACGAACGCTTCCCGAAATACGCCCCCCGCAAGGAGGTGCTGGTCAAAGCCTGCATCCACAATGCCAACGGCAATCGCTGCTTGCGGTTCACCGTCGAAGACCATGGCGGCGGCATCCCCGAAGCCGTGCAGAAGCGCATGTTCGATCCGTTCTTTACGACGAAACCGCGCGACCGCGGCACCGGTCTCGGGCTGGCCATCAGCTACGGCATCGTCGAAGACCACGGCGGCCGGCTGCACTGCGAGACAGAGCCCGGCGAGTGCACCCGATTTCATCTGGATCTACCCCTTCAATTCTGAAGATCCGCCGTCGACTGAGCTATGGCAGGACAGGCAGAATTGAAGCTAGTCGGCGGCTCTGCCGCCGAAGACGGAGAGGAAGACAGGAAGCAGAAAATCCTGCGGCGGTCTACCGCCGCACTAGATGGAATCCTTGGCCAATCCTGAGGACAGGAGTACCTGTTTACCGCGCCTCAAACTGAGGCTGTAATTTTTTTCTTCATCAGCG
>CAYLNH010000035.1:29630-37673 GCA_964384625.1 uncultured Lentisphaerales bacterium | reverse complement strand
GCCGAATAAGCGATGCGAGCATCGTGTTTTGACATCAACGCCGCCGGCCGAATGCTTGGACCCGCTCTCCGAGTTGCCCGTTTTCGGGCTCGGGGGGCGTTGGCGAAATGGTCATGTGCTGCAGCACACAACCCTTCCACCGCCTGCCGCGAGCCGCAAACCCCGGGCAATCCGTGGCGGCAAGATTTCCGCCGAGACCATCTAGTCGAATGCCTCGCGGATCGGAGCGGTGTGCGGGTGTGCGGGGAAGGTATCCTCCGGGGCGGCGCCGTCGAGGTACTGCTCGATCGTCATCGCCTTGTGGTTGTCGGCGGTACCGTGCCGGAAATCGCCGTCGCACTCCTTGAGGAGACGTTGGCCGAGGACGCGAACACGATCCGGCTCGGCGGCGGCCAAATCATGCTCTTCGCGATAGTCGTCCGGCAGGAAGAACAACTCAAAGCGTCGCTGCGAGATCAGGTAGCGCACTTTCCAGCCGGCGGTCGTTACCAATGCCGGTCCTTCCGTGCCGGCAAAGACAATGTGGTCGCGCGGCCGCTGCAGCGGCTTCCCCCGCAGCGCCGGGAGATAGGAGATCCCGTCTTTCCAAGCCGGGCATTCGCCGCACACCATCTCCGCCAGCGTCGGCAGCACATCGTAGTTGGCCACCGGGATGTCGCACACCGTTCCGGCTTCGACCGTCTCCGGCCACCGCACCAGATACGGAATGCGGGCGCCCCCTTCGAGACTCGACAGCTTGCAGCCGGCCATGCCGTCGTTGCCGTTGAACACGTCCCCGCAGCGCTCGGAGTAGAACTTGTGGTCCATGTTGTCGAACGCCCGACCGGCCAGGTCGGCGCCGCGTCCGGAGCAGCGGCCCGCCTGGCGATAGTAGGTCTCATGTCCGTTGTCCGACGTGAAGAAGACGGCGGTGTTGTCATCGATCCCGCAGCGCTCCAGCGTGTCAAGGATCTTGCCGACCGTCTCGTCGAGCCGCAGGACCATCGAGGCGTATTCCTTCTCGAAGTCGGTCAGCCCATCGACGTCACGCAGACTCGGATGAATCTCCGGAATGCTGATCGGGCCGTGCGGCAACTGGGACGGGTGATAGAGCAGGAAGGGCTTGTCCCGATTGGCTTCGATGAACTCGACGATCTTCTCGTCAAAGAGGTCCTGCGAGTAGACGGCCTTGCCCGTCATGTCGTAACGCAGAACGCGGTTCTCATCGGATTCGCGTCCAGGGGTTGCGCCGCAGTTGGCGCGCGTATTGCCGGGGATCTCGAACATCTCGCCGTCGTCAAAGAGGAAGGGCGGGTAGAAGCCGTGGCAACGCTGGTGGTCGTAGTAACCGTAGTGATAGTCCCAGCCATGTTTGCGTAGACGCTCCGGCGTTGTCGAAAACCCCCATTCCAGCTTGCCGATCTCGCCTGTGACATAGCCGGCCTGCTTGGCGATCGTCGCCAGGAAGACCTCGTCCTCGCGTTCCTCAAAACTCGTGCTGTTGATCAGTTCACGGACTTCACTGTACGGTCTGCCCTCGGAGATCTGCTTGTAGGGTCCGCCCGTCGTATAGCTCCATCGGCCCATGTGGCAATCATGGTAGCCGGTCAACAGACTGGCTCGCGCCGGGGCGCAGAAGGAACAGCCGTAGCCCGAAGTGAAGCGGAGGCCTTCATCAGCCAGGCGATCGAGATTCGGCGTCTTGAACCACTTCTGGCCGTAGCAACTCAACATGCCGCGACCCAGGTCGTCGGCGTAGACAAAGATGATGTTCGGTTTTGCAGCGGTCATGCGATTGATCAGATCCCTTGATTGCAGTGAATGCCGTCAGGCGGCAGTGTAAGCTGCTACTAAACTGACAAAGGAAACGCCATGCGCAAGCAACTTCTCCTCTTTGCTTCGGTCCTGCCCCTGTTCGCTTCACTCGTTGCTGCCGGCGACAAGCCGCTGAAGGTCTTCATCTGCGCCGGCCAGAGCAACATGCTGGGGAAACGCAGCGTTGCTGCCAGGCTGCCGAAGGAACTGCAGACGCCGGCCGAGAACGTACTGGCGTTCCACCGCAAGAACTGGAAGCCGTTGAAGCCCGGCGGCGCCAAGGGCAAGGGCTTCGGTCCGGAGGTCTCGTTCGCGCATACGATGGCAAAGGCCATGGGGGAACCGATCGGCATCATCAAACACTCCAAGGGCGGCACCAATCTGGCGGAACAATGGAATCCCGAGAAGGACGGCCCGCTCTACAGCCAACTGAAGAAGCTGGTCGCGGCGGCACGCAAGAGTCGCAAGATCGAAATCGTCGGCATGCTCTGGTTGCAGGGCGAGAAAGACTCGCGCGATGGAGCGATGGCCAAAGCCTACGCCGACAACTTACCTGAACTGATCGCGGCGGCGCGTAAGGACTTCGACGCCCCAAAGATGTTCTTTATCGCCGGCCGCGTGAATCCGCCAAAGCCGAAGTATGCCCATGTCGACCTGGTCCGCAAAGCCCAGGAAGAATGCAAAGCCAACGGCTACGCCTGGATCGACGCGGACAGTGCCTCTAAGATCGGCGACAAGGTGCACTACGATACTGCGGGCATCGTCGAACTCGGCAACCGCTACGCCGAAGCCATGCTGAAGCTGATGAAAAAGGGCGCGACTAGCGACTAGCATTAGCGGATGGTTGGTCGACCCGATGGCCATAGTCCCTGGTCTTGTCAGGCGGCGCGATTGTGGATCTGCCTTGATGCAACAGGCGTCTTCTGTCTCCAACAAGTAGCGCGGGTCTCTGCCCCGCGTCTCCGTATCTTGGCCTGCAGGAACGCGGGGCAGAGACCCGCGCTACATCCAGGACGCCGGAATCTCATTGCATCCGTTACGCGGTGGTACTGGGTTTTCGTTACTGTCAAGCAGCCTGTGATCGCCCTGTTCACACGGCGTGTTGAGCTCGGGAGGACCTGCTATTCGACATCTCTGTCACTGCCCTTTCCTTGCACGCCTGTGAACACCCCGAAGACCATCTACTGATGATCAATGAGGATCAGGTCCCCGTTCATATCGAGTTGCTTGGAGTGGGCGCAGCCGAACCAGGCCATGAAGCTGTCGCGGATCTGGCCGTCGTCGTTGTTGACGATCATGCCCAGCCCGATGTTGCCGCCGACCTTCGGGACGAACGGCGAGACGCGATGCCAGGGGATGCCCAGTTCGTAGATCATGTTGCCCTGTTCGCCGGTGGGTGTGATCTTCAGCTTGAAGTCGTCGACCTCGTTGGCCGGGGCTCTGGCAGCGTCCGCGGAGCTGTGACACCAGGCTTCAGCGCCGTTCTTCGTCAGCGCGCAGAGGTAATCGTACTTGCCCGGTTTCTCGCCGCCGCCGCGGCAGGGGTCCAGCAGGAACTGCAGGCCGTCTCCGCGCCAGATCAGACGCTTCTCTTCGTTCTGGCAGTAGACGTCGTCGATCACCTTCATACCGATGTAGAGATAGTCGTCGTCCCACATCAGATGCATCGTCGCGGACAAGTCCTGCGGCCCGTCCCAACGGGCCGTACGTCTGGTGACGATGGCAAACTGTTCGGGCTGGTCGAGGTCCAGGACGACCGCCTTCTTCCAGTTGGGATCGCCCATCTTGCCGTCGAACTCGACGCCGCCCGAGACCTTCGGCACGCCGGCACAGCCGCCGACGTAGCGTTGCGTTGACTGGATCTTGCCGGCGCAAGTCCACTGCAGCCGCGTCGTATACAGCGTGATCGGGTCCATGTTGCCGATACGTACGTCAATCGCGGTCTCGTCACCGGGCTGTAAGGTCAGACTGCCCTGCCCCGGGTCGACAAACTCGGGCTGAAACGGCACCGGCGCCTTCAACGCGAACGTGCCGTTGCTCATCGGGAACTGCTCCGGGAAGCCGACCTGCCAGTCGACGTCCAGCGGGACCACGCCGCGGTTGCGCAACTGCACCTGCATACCCGCGCCGCGTTCCGTCCGCACCGCCGGCATGAAGTGCAGCTCCAACGCGTCCTCGACCGGCAGCGGCAGCTGCAGCTCGCCGACGGTCTCGCCCAGCAGCGCGATCAGCCGGGCGACACGCACGTCACTGTCGGCCGGTGCAGTCAAGGTAAACACAGCGTCGTGGCCAAGGACCTCCTTACTCTTTTCCCAGTACGGCGGGATCCACATGTCCATGGCGTCCGCGAGTTCCGGTGAGTCGGCGCGCAACTTGAGCTCCACCTGGCAGCCTTTGACGACGCCGGACCAGTCCGAGACGGGCTTCACGACTGATTCTTCGAGCGTTTCCGGCAAGGCGTAGTCGGCGCTTTCGAACTGCAGCAGCATGGCTTCCGGCGACAGCGCCAACGAGAGATGGCCGTCCGCCGCGACGTAGTCGGTCAGCGCGCCGTCAAAGCGTGTCAGCCTGACCCTCGCGCCCGTTGGCAGCGGAATGCGCACCGGCTTGCGTTCGGCGTTGTTCCACGCGACCAGGAGGCAACGGTCCTCCTTGTCACGGAACAGCGTCAGCACTTCGCCGTCCGGGTAGGTCTTCTGCTCAACGATTGTTTTGATACAAATTGCGTTGACCAGGTGGTACTCGCTGATCGCCGTCAGCTTCGGCGAATAGAGGCAGTACTTCGAGTTGAAGACGTCGAAGCTGTCGCCGTTGGTCCCGACGAGCCGGGCTTCGTCATCCGGCCACATGATCCCGAACCAGGACGCGTTCTCGCCGCCGCAAGCGAAGAAGTTGGTCAACAGCTTGTACATCTGTGACGCGACCGCGGCGCGCGACATGCCCTGGCTGTTCAACCCGAGTTCGGTCGACCACACCGGCTTGCGCTTGCCGTACTTCTCGACCAACTCGTTGTAGCGGCGGAAGTCGTGATGGATCACCTGGGCGTCGGCGTACTGGTGGAAGATGTAGACGTCGTGGTAGTCCTGGTAGCCGTTCTTGAAGAACCATTCCTCCGGCCCGCAGGAGGTGGCGGTCACGATGATGTCCGGCTTCACTTCCTTCGCCGCTTCGTAGATCACCTTGTAGCCTTCGATCATGCGGCGGCAGTCGTCTTCGTCGATCGGGTGCGGTTCGTTGCCGACGCGCAGGGCGATCGGAAACTTGTCCTGGTACTCGCGGATCAGCTTCTTCGTACCCTCACGCAGGGCTTCGTGAACATGGTCGACCTGCCATTCCGGCCGGTTGCGCTCGACCCACGCCATCGGCGTCGTCAGGATGGCGCCCATGCCCAGATCAATGACCTGGTCGACGTTGGGCGGATCGTTCAGTTCGAACGGCGGCTCCGGACTCCAGCGCGTGTAGATGTTGGTGACGCGCAGGCCGAGACGATCCATCAACGGGAAGACGCCTTCCTGATTCGGGTTCCAGCAACTCGCGGTAAACGGGATGTCGAACGGCTCGTACTGCCGGGTTACGGCTTCCTTGACGATCGCGAACGACGACGTGTCGCGCGTCGGCTCGTCCAGTTCCGGTTCGGAGATGCTGCCGTGAAGTTCGTAGTAGCGTCCTTCCTCGAAGCTCTGGTCGCTGAGGTCCAGTGTCCCGGCGTAGATCAGCCGACCCTTCTGGTCGGTGTACTCCTGGTCCAACTCGACAGTCCGGCTGACGTATTCCGCACCCCAATAGTCGCGCACTGTCACCTCGACAACACGGTCCTCTTGCGGCCGCGGCTTCTTGTTGCGCGTACCGACCGTGAACACCAACGGCTGCCCCGGCAGGAACATGTTGCCCACGGCTTCGCTGCCGAAGGTGATGGCGCGAACGGTCTGCCGTGACGGCCCGGCATACTCCGCGGCAACCGCATCAATCGCGAACTCGCCATACGTCTTCTCGATGCTGAAACAGAACTGCGCCTGCGCCGCTTTCTCGTCCAACTCGATGCGATGCCGGCTGGCTTTCCAGTCCTTGTCGCCACAGAGGATCTCCACTTCGCGGCGTTCGATCTGTTCGCCGTTCGCGTCCAGAACCAACAGGCGCACCGTGCCGTTGTAGGAACTGTCGGCCGACGGAAGCTTGCCACGCAGGGCAAAGCTCAAATCCCAGAAGCCGGGCTTGACCGAAAACGGCGGCAACGCCGCATACGTCTGTTCGCGTTCCATCTTCTCCCGGGTGCGCTGCAGCAGCAGGCAGGTAGCGCCGCGAAATGTCTTTTCAGTACTGACGGTGACATCGCCGGCGATCTCAGCGCCGGCAGCGTCGATGGCGGTATTCGGAAACTCAATCTTCTCAGCAACAGCAGTCATTCTCTGTGATCCTCCAGAAACAATCCGCCGCCAACCGGCGGCTCCACAATCTACCATGAGCATCCCTGCTCACGGCTCTTTCGCAAGCAGAAAAGCCCAGGAAAGGAAGATGTTTTCACCTCAACAATACCTCCTTTAGACAACTCTGATATATGCAGGTTTCATATTTTTTGAAAAAAGATATATCAAGAAGGCCCGCGCGAGGCGCGGGCGATCGTGGGAATTCCGTCATTCCAGCCGCTTCAGCGGTGAAATCGCTTTGCAACTCCGGGCTGGCCATGTCAGATTGATCGCCGGAGAAAAAGGAGGCCCTGACCGATGAGCGCTGCATCAACGGAACCCCGCGTGACCCTCGAAATTGACCTGGCCCAGATTCGGGAGAACTTCCGCCTGATCTGCGAAGCCGTGGCGCCGCTGGACGTGATGGCGGTATTGAAAGCGAACGCCTACGGGCTGGGCGTTGTGCCGATTGCCGAATGCCTGAAAGATGCTGGCTGCCACAGTATCGGCGTGGCCGAGATCAACGAAGCCATCACAGTGAAAGACCTCGGCCTGCCGGTCCAGATCCTCGGAGGTGTGCTGGAAAGCGAAATGGCCGCCGCTGTCGAACACGGCATCATCATGGCAATCACGGATCTGGAATCAGCGCAGGCGATCAGCGCCGAGGCCGAACGTCAGAACCGTGAAGCGGAATGTCACGTTCTGATCGACACCGGCATGGGCCGGCTCGGCATCCTGCTGGCACAAGCCGAAGAGACCATCGTGGCAGCCGTCAGACTCCCGGGCTTACGCTGCACGGGGATCTACTCCCACTTCCCGTTTGCCTACGGCGACTATGACTTTTCGTGCCACCAGGTCACGGCCTTCACCCAGCTGCTGGACCGGCTGGCCGCGCGCGGCATCACGTTCGACCGGGTTCACATGTCCAACAGCGACGGCATCCACAACATCGAGAGCGCCAACCGTCCGCCGTTCAACATGGTGCGCACCGGCATCAACCTGTACGGCTGCTTCGATCTCGAAGGTCGACAAACCCTCCCGCTCAAGGAGGTCCTGACGCTGAAGTCGCGGCTGGTCAGTGTACGCGAGATGCCCTGGGGCGCATCCCTGGGCTACGGCCGCACCTGTCGGCTCGACCAGCCCACCCGCGTCGGCATCGTCGCCATCGGCTATGCTGACGGCCTGCCGTTGAGCATGTCCGGCAGCGGCGAAGTCATCATTCGCGGCAAGCGCTGTCCGATTCTCGGCCGGGTATCCATGGACTACACCGCGGTTTCTCTGGCGGACGTGCCGGACGCACAGTCCGGGGATGATGTCGTCTGCCTGGGCGACGGCATCACGGTAGCGGACTGGGCCGAAGCCAAAGGCACGATTACCTACGAGATCATCTGTTCCTTCGGCAATCGCGTAGCGCGCAGGTATGTGGGGTGAGCTCCGCGCAACGGCTCCGATCCAATGTAGGAGCGGCTTCCACGCCGCGATTCCGCCGCGCCGCTCCGATTCAATGTAGGAGCGGCTTCCACGCCGCGATTCCGCCGCGCCGCGGCTCCGATCCAATGCAGGAGCGGCTTCCACGCCGCGATTCCGCCGCGCCGCTCCGATTCAATGTAGGAGCGGCTTCCACGCCGCGATTCCGCCGCGCCGCGGCTCCGATCTGTGCCCAGGCGAAGCGCCCAGAGAAGTCCACGGCGATTGCCTAGCCAACGTCAACTCTGGCTCCAGCAACGTTTGCGCGTGCGGATCGCCGCACTGAGGTGATGATCCCGCGAATGCGGGAAACATCATCGCGACAAGCCGCTCCTACGTTGTCGGACCTGACGGTATGCTGGGTCCGACTCCGGTCCCC
>CAYLNH010000035.1:0-29530 GCA_964384625.1 uncultured Lentisphaerales bacterium | reverse complement strand
GGAATCGCGGCATGGAAGCCGCTCCTACGTTGTCGGACCTGACGGTATGCTGGGTCCGACTCCGGTCCCCGCAACGTTTGCGGGTGGAATAAACGTTGTCGGAATCGCGGCATGGAAGCCGCTCCTACGTTGTCGGACCTGACGGTATGCTGGGTGCGACTCCGGTCCCCGCAACGATTGCGGGTGGGATAAACGTTGTCGGAATCGCGGCATGGAAGCTCCCAAATTGCGGAACCGATTACTCTTCTTCCGGGGCTGACGGACCCTGGTGGTTCAGGTAGCCGGGCGCGTGACTGCGCCACTTGGGATCGACGACAACGGCGAGATCAGTGAAAAGGTCACTGGTCTCGTCAAGGTGCCGCCGGAGCAGTGTCCGGTGCTCCTCAAGGACCTCCTGACTGGCCGGATCATTGACCAGGATCCTTGTCTCCCAAGGGTCGGACTCGAGGTCGTAGAATTCTTCCTCGTCGTTCTCCAGGTACCGGACATACTTGTAGCGGGCCGTACGGATCATCCGCCCGGGGGACGTCGTGAAGGCCCACTCCGTATGCCATTCCGACGCCACGTAGTCGTGCGGCAACTGGTCCTTCTTGTTCCAGCCCTTCAGCCAGGGCACCAGACTGACGCCGCGGACGCCGTTGGGAATGGCTACGCCGCAATACTCGCACAACGTCGGCACCAGGTCCAGGAGCGTGGTCAACGCTTTGTACTGCGTTTTGTTCTCCACGATACGCGGTCCGGCAAACATGAAGGGCACACGCATGGTTTCCTCATACATGCTCACCTGCTTGGTGACCATCCGGTGTCCGGCCATGCCGTCGCCGTGATCAACCATGAAGACGACCAGTGTATTTTCCGAATCCGGCCGCCGTTCAAGGGCGTCGAGGATCTTGCCGACCTCGGCGTCGAGGCGTTCGAGGTAGTGGTAATAAGCGGCCAGGTAGTGCTGATAGTTCTCCGCGTTCCAGTTGCTCGCCTGACTCAGACGGCGGTGACTGCAACAGATGTACTGCACTGCTTTCGGGCGCTGTTCGAAGTCGGCATCCTCAAAATTCGGCGGCAGTTCCGGCAGTTCACGATCCATCGGAACGTCTTCGTGCGGACCGACGTTTTCGCCGACCCAGCCGCAGATGTTGTGCGGGTTATTCAAATCAGCCACGGCCAGGTAGGGCTTCCCAGTGTGCCGCTGCAGGAAGTCAACGACCTTCTCTGTCGTATCGCGATCCTGAAAGGTGTCGACGTTCAACGGCCAGGCCGGTTCGGCTTCCACCTCGATTTGTTCCAAGGGCATTAATTCGAAACCGCGCAGACTGCCGGCATCGTGACGTTTACCGAAATGGACCGGGTGATAGCCGGCGGCAGAAAACGCGTCGCCGAGAGTGGGGATGCTCTGCGGCAGTTGCGGCACATGATGGTTGCGGCCGTTCGACAGATTCCCGGTTTCATGGGGATAGCGGCTGGTCCAGAACGCACCGCGTGCCGGCTGACACAAAGGACAAGGCGTATAGCACTGCGAAAACCTGGTGGCACGGTTGGCGATGCGATCGATGTTCGGGGTTTTGACGTATTCGTTGCCGTACGCCGGCAACGCCCGCCAGGTAAGCTGGTCGGCCAGGATAATCAGGACGTTGGGTTTCATATTTTGGGGTCGGTTGTCGGGCCCCGCGAAGCGGGGTGCGTTTGAGGATTACCCCGTCGGCGCGGGGTGACGGATTTCACCGGGGAACCGGGCAGGCCTTAATCGAACAGACTGAGATCACCAATGATTTTGTAGACGTTGCCGTCGCGTTCAACGCGCAGGTTCTTTCCGGGAAATGCCTGCGGCAGCTCTTTTTCGAGAAGGTCGACAACTTCCTGTTCGATCTTTTCGCGAACATCCTTGGGCACACGGGACAACGTCACCATACGTACACAGAGCACATATCCCTCTCCGTGGACCGAGCCGAAACCGGCGCTGAACGCGGCGTGCACATCGAACAGCCCGTCATGTCTCGGATTTGAGGTCTCGCCTTCATCCGGTCGCGCCGGATGGAGCGGGTACAAGTCGTCGTATTTCTCTTCAAGATGCACGTCGATCCGGTCGAAGATATCCTGCAGCTTGTCTTCCCACTCTTCCAGTCTGGTTAATGACATTTTCTCTTGTTCCCCTTGGTTTGCGTTTCGTTACGGTAGTAATGCGGAAACTAAAGTCAACACGGCAGGGCTCACGGGTTTCCGCCATCGGCGGGCCAGCCTGTGACCGGCAGGAGGCAGGATCCGAGCAGATCGGGCCGCCGCGATTACGCGGAAAAGACGGGAGGTCTTTAAAACCGGTGCCCCAGGTGATCTGTTAGGTATGGTAGAACGTGCTGAGGAGAAGCATGAACGACATCACTGATGATGATTTGATCCGGATGTACCGCGACGGCGATGCAGACGCTTTCGACGTTCTCTTCCAGCGCTATCACACGTCTGTCTACAACTTCGCCCGCTCGATTCTGGGCGACTTCGGCGGCGCCGAAGAAATCATGCAGGACACCTTTATGGCCATTGCCAAGACAGCCCGGAACTACCAGCCGCAAGGGCGGTTCAAATCGTGGCTCATGCGCATCGTCCGCAACCGCAGCCTGAACCGGCTGGAGTCGGAGCGCCGGCGGCGGACCGCATTTGTCCAGAGCGGCTTGGAATTCGTCGATCCGGTCGACGACGACCCGACTCCCGCGGACAATGCCGCGCATCACGATCAAACCGCCCTGCTCCGCCGCCTGATGAAGAAGCTGCCGGACCGCCAGCGCGAAGCCTTGTCGCTCCACGCCTTCGAGCAGATGGGCTACCGGGATATCGCGGAGATTCTCGAGGTCCCCCTGAACACCGTGAAGACGTTGATCTATCAGGCGCGTGGGCGCCTGGCTAATGAACTGCGAGGAGCCGCATCATGACTTGCGATATCAGCTACGATGAACTGGCCGCCTATGCCGCCGGCGACCTGGATGCCGATCGCGCTGCCGCCATCCGCGAACACGCCGCAGGCTGCCAGGAGTGCCAGGGACGCATCGAAGCCCTGCAGTTGACTGACCAACTGCTCGCCGCCGCCAAACCCACGCCGCCACCGGCCGAGGCCCTGCTGAACACCAGGCGCGCTCTTGCCGGCGCCACCCGCCAGGCGCCGCAGTCCGAGATCATGACTCTCGAGGACGTGGCTGAATACCTCAAGATTTCTGCAGAAGACCTGAACGATATCGTCGACGACCTGCCGGCTTTCGAGCTCGCCGGCAACATCCGGGTCCGCCGCACGCGCCTGCTCGATTGGATCGAGCAGCGTGAGCGGGCCTATCGCAGCAGTGCCGCCGCCAGTTGGTCGGCACACGCCTCCATAGACGCATTCAACCAGGGAGTAGCCTGATGCAAGCTGAACAGAAAGAACACGTCGACTTCTGGCATTCGCTGTACGAACAATTGGATATTGGTCAGCCTCTAATCAAGAGTTTGGAGGTAATCGGCGAGTCCATGACCGATACGGACTTCGGCCGGACAATCCAAGAGATGATCAAGCGCATCCGCGCCGGCGACGACTTTGCCGCGACGCTGCAGGAATTCCCGCAACTGTTTACCCGCTGCGACATGCTGATACTGCAGGGGGGCGCGGCCTCGTCGGCCGTGGATACCGCCATCAAACGACTGGCGGACGGCATTCAGTCCGGCGCGTTCCCACGCCGGAACCAGACCGTATCGGATGAGGACCAACACCTCTTCTGGCGGGCCCTCGGCCTGCTGCTGAGCACGGGCGTTCCGATTCTCAACGCGCTTGAGGCGGCCGCCGAAGAAGCCGCCGGGCCGGCATTGCAGGAGGCGGCTCGAGCGATCCGGCAGGGCATCCTGGACGGCCGCGGCATGGCCCAGACCGTGGCGGATATGGGGCCCGTGTTCCCGCCGCAGATCGCACCGGTGCTGGCTGCCGGCGAACGCAACCGAAATCTGGCTGAAGTGGTGCTGCAGATCGCCGACGCGCTGGCCGCCGGCCGCTACAGCGGCGGCGATTTGCGTCGCGTGGCCGAATACGTCAGCGGAGACGTAACAAACGACTCGGTCGTCATCGAGACCGTCAACAACATCATCACGACGGCGGTCAAGAACCGCGCCAGCGACATCCATTTTGACCCGCGCCCCGACGGCATCCGCGTTCGTCACCGGGTTGACGGTGTGCTGCAAGAAATGGAACCGCCGCCGGCGGAACTCCGCGACGCCATCATCCAGCGGCTGAAACTGATGGCGGGTTGCGACATCAGCGAAAGAAAACGGCCGCAGGACGCTCGCATTCTGATCGAAGTCGACGATGAATCGGTGGACCTGCGTTTGAGCATCCTGCCGAATATCCACGGCGAGCGCGCGGTTCTCCGCGTACTGACTCAGGCCATGTCTGAAATTCCATTGTCAGACATCGGCTTCGAGCCGGCGGATTTGGAAACCGTCCGAGACCTCATCCGCCAACCAAACGGCATTATCCTGGTCACGGGCCCGACGGGCTCCGGCACAACAACGCTGATGTACTCGCTGCTGGCTGAGATCAACGACGGCACTCGTTGCCTGTGCACCGCCGAAGACCCTGTACAGCTCCCGATCAAAGGGGTCAACCAACTGCAGATCCTGCCGCGCAAAGGCCTGACGTTCACGGCCTCGGTCCGCGCCATGCTGCGCCAGGACCCCGATGTCATCATGGTTGGTGAGATCCGCGATCTCGAAACCGCCAATACCTGTGTTCAGGCAGCGATGACCGGCCACGTGGTCATCACCGGGCTGCATACGAACACAACCGCGGACGCCATCAAGCGACTGCTGGATATGGGATTGGAACCGTTCCTGGTGAAGTCCACCGTCATCGGCGTTGTCTCGCTGCGGCTGGCGCGCGAACTCTGCCCCGCCTGCAAAGCACCGCAAACGCCGGACAGCAGCAAACTCAGTCCGGAGGTGCAGCAGCAACTCAGTGCCCTCGACAGCCCGACATTCCATCGCGCCGCCGGCTGCGACGACTGCCGGCAAACCGGCCACCGGGGCCGAACCGCCATCGCCGAAGTACTCCGCGTCACAGACGCGATCCGCGAGATCGTCACAGCCGACGTCGATCCAGCGGCAATCCGGGAACTGGCCGTCAAAGACGGCATGCACACACTGCTGGACAACGGCATTGCCAAAGCGGCGACCGGCCGGGTGGCACTGGGTGAAATCCTGCAGGTGGTTCCCGACGTCGAGAACACCCTGGCGGAATACCCCACACCGCCAGAACCCAAAGTCGAAATGATGCCTGTAGAGGAAGTCATACTTCCCACCGAGATGCCGGTTCCCGAGGATATGGACGAACTGAAGATCGGCGACGAACCCACTGGCGAGAACATCATCGCCCTGGTCAATCAGGTGATCATCAAAGGCATCAAAGCGAACGCCAGCGACATTCATTTTGAGCCGTATGAGGACGAGTTCCGAATCCGCTATCGCATCGACGGCACGTTGCGCTCGTTCTTTGAGATTCCAAAAGACTACGCCGTCGGCACCACGAACCGACTGAAAATCCTTTCGGCCCTGGATCTGGCCGAGAAACGGTTGCCCCAGGACGGCCGCATCCAGATCCGCTGCGACGGCAAGCCCTACGACTTGCGCGTGTCTGCTCTGCCCACGCTGTTCGGCGAAAAGGTGGTCCTGCGCATTCTCGATCGCGAACGCGTGCAGTTGGATCTCGGCCTGCTGGGTCTGGATCCAGCCGACCTGGCAACCGTCCGCGGCTTGAGTCAACTGCCCTACGGCATGGTCATCGTCAACGGCCCGACGGGCTGCGGCAAGACCACACTGCTTTACGGCATGCTGCAAAGCATCAACACGCCGGACCGCAGCATCATCACCGTGGAAGACCCGGTGGAATACGAGATTGCCGGGCTTTCGCAGAGCCGCCTGAACCTCGGCATCGGCCTTGGCTTCCCAATGATCCTGCGTTCCATGTTGCGACAAGCGCCGAATGTCATCATGGTCGGCGAGATCCGTGACTTCGAAACGCTGACGCTTGCGGCACACGCCGCGATCACGGGGCATCTGGTGTTCACCACGCTGCACGCCGGGACCAGCGTCGGCGCGCTGCAGCGGTTGCTGGACATCGGCCTGGAACCGTTCCTGGTAAACGCCGGTCTGGCCGGCATCGTCACGCCGCGACTGGTTCGCCGGCTCTGCCCGGATTGCAGCCGCGTGATCGATCCGCAGACACTGGATCTGTCGTCGGCAGTGGGCGATATGATCGCCGACATTGCCGACCCGGAGTTTCGCGAACCGGTCGGCTGCGACAAATGCCTGCAGTCCGGCTACCGCGGCCGCACGGCCATCCACGAGATTCTCGTGATGAACGAGCAGCTGCGTTCAGATGTGACCCGCAAGGCAAGTGCCGCGGAACTGCACCAAACCGCCCTCAACAGCGGCATGCGCTCGCTGCTGCGCTGCGGCATCGACAAAGCCGCTGCCGGCATTACCAGCCTGCAGGAGATCCTTCGCATCCTGCCGGCGGAATAGCCGCGTTTCTTCGCCGCCGGCGGCCGGGAGCGATATCGTTCGCTCCGGCCGCCGCGGTCCGGTGCCCTCGCCGCGTAATCCGCCGGGAACCTGCTATAGTTCTCAGTGTGACTGACGCAATCAATACACGGAGGACAACATGGCTGTCGGCGTACTGATATTGGGAATCATCGGTGCGATTGTACTGGCGGCGATCATCGCCTGTTTTGCAGTTGCCGCCCTGTCGAAGAACACCGCGCTGCGCGTGGTCGGCGCTGTCCTGGGATGTCTGATCCTGTGCGGCGTCGGCGCCGCCGTCCTTCTCAGCGCGATCATTGTGCGCACCGGCAAAAATATCGTCGCGACCCAAAAGGAACTGCGCCACAAAGAAGAGACATACCAGCGGATTGCGTACAAGAAACTGGGTCAGGAAATCGCGTCCCGCCATGCCGGCGGCAAGATCCTGCTTATCCGGTATGCCGCCGGTAACGCTGAAGCGGCCACATCCATGACCAAAGCCCAGATGGACGGGCTCAATGCCGGGCTGGCCGGCAAGACGGCGATCGCCGCCACGGAGGAACTGAGCAGCGTCATGCAACCGGGCGACAACGACACCATGCTGGATCCGGGAGGGATGCTGACGGCGGAGCGCTTCGACGCCATGCTCGCCGACAACCCGGAATGCAACGTTGTCGTTTCGCTGGTCGGCCTGCCGTATGACATGCAGGCAATGCAATACTGGAAACAGGCGCAGAAGGATCCGCAAGCCGTACCCAGGCTGGTACTGGTCAACGCTCATACCTACGAACTGAAGCAGGCAATCGCGGCCGGCCACATCTCCGTCGTCCTCCAGAACAAGCCGGAGATCTACGACTGGAATGCCCCGGTGCCGCCGGATGAAGATGCGGCGTTCAACAACCGCTTCATCGTGATTACCCCGGACAACATCGATCAGGTCGCCGCCAAATACCCCATGCTCTTCAAGGCCGACTGACCCGGAATGACACTGACGTAACGCGACAGTCGTCACGGGGAGCGGCTCCCGCGGCCTGTCCCCCCTGCCGTCGGCAGGTCAAGCCTGCCAAGGGTGGAACGCCGACAGACGCTACTCCCCGTCACGGACGCATTGCCCACTGACGCCTTTATCTCTTGCATCCGCCGGAGCTTCCGGCTATGGTAGGCCAACCCAAAACCGGGGCTGTCACCATCAACACTACTGTCCACCACCGATTTCGGAGGATGCCCATGAAACGCCTGTTCGTGCTCGCCATCCTGCTCCTCACCTGCTCTGTCCGCGCCCAGCAGAAGGACTACGGCAAGGGCTTCGAGAAACTGCATAAGCTGGGCCTGCCGAAAGCCGCCGGCGCCAGGTACGGCCACCTGGAATGGCAGGCACGGTCGACCATGTTCTACGGCCACAGCCGGGTCGAGCTGAAGGGCAACGCCTGGCTGCTGAAAGAAAACGAAGACGGCACCCGGGATTTTCTCGTGGATAACTGCCGCGTCGTGACGCTGACCGACCGCAAGGCCCTCGAGAAGAAGCGGCAGGCAGCCGTCAAAGCCGCCGGCGGCGACCGTAAGAAATTGATGGCGCTGATGCAAGACATGCAGGAGGCTTACGCCAAGTCCGGGTCCTGGCAGGAAGTTGACGTCAAGAAAGACATCGAGATACTCAACAAACATCTGGCCGAGTTGAAAAAGCAGTCGACGACCAACAACCGCTGGCGCTTGGAAAGCCTGAGCCGCAGCGGTGCCTACGGCGCCTGGTTCCTGCAGGCGGCACAGTTCCATGCCGCCGGCGAGACGGCCGCAGCCAACCAGGTCGTCGACACGCTCTTCCGGTTGTCCGGCAAACCACGCGACGTGATCAAAGACGCCTTGAATCTCCTGGCCGACAGCCAGTATCGGGAAGCCATCAACGCCTTCGCCGACACGAAGGACTGGAAATCGCTGAAACAGGAACTCGGCGCCATCGGCAAACGATTCGGCCGCAACTGGGACAGCCTTCCCGGCGTGACGATCCTGATGAAACGCCTGGACCACCGCATCGCCAATCCCGCAGCCCCGAAACTGACGGCCGCAGGCTTGACCGACGAAGACCACGCGCTGGCGACGGAACTGGCCGCCCTCGGCAATGACAAAGCCGCCGCGGACGTCCTCAGGTCGTTGAGTCGGCTTGAATACAGCGAGACCTTCTGGGTCCTGCAGCCCCCGGAAGCTGACGACGAGAAAACCCCGAATGTCATCGACAAGATCTGCCGGCGCGGCATGAAGGCGATTCCCCTGCTGATCGCCCTGGCCCGCGACGACTTCATGCTGGCGCTGGTGAACACCAATGACGTCACGTCCATGCTCCAATTCCGGCAAAGCGGCGCCGACGCGGATGTCGACCCGGCAGTCATGGCCCAACGCCAGTTCAACGCTCTCCGCCGGCCGCTGACCCGCGGCGACATCGCGGTAAAACTGCTCGCAACAATCGTCTCCGATCGCGACCACCTCGTCGTCAACGACGAGGCGGACGTCGACCGCACCGCGATGGTCATCGACAAAGCCGGCAAATGGCATGCCGCCAACAAGGACAAAAAGCCGCTCGAACTCGCCCGGGCGATGCTCGACTCCGGTTCACGTCAGCAGTCGGCGGCGGCGCTGAACTACTTGATCGACAAAGGCGCCGAGGAAGACCTGGCCAGGATCGAAGCGCGCTTTCTCAAGGTGACGACGGACGATCTCTCGCGGCAGCACTATAGAATCCAGCAATATCTGGAGACCCGCGGCAAGGACGGTGAGGCGTTTGCCCGCAAGTACATCGCCCGGCTGAAAAAACTCGTGGCCCAACTCGACAAAGCCAAGGGCGACGAAGCCCGGATGCAGGCCTGGCAGAAGAAGGAATTTGAACGGTACATCAAACAGATCGAATCGATGTACTCCAAAGAGACCGTCGACGACCTGCTGGCCAAGCTTGTTTCCGGCGAGAAACGCTTTGACGAAGTGGGCAGCATCCTGAATCGCAAACTGCGTCAGGGCGATGCCAGCAAGAACATGAAGTCCGTCCTGCAAGCAGCGCTGACGGCCAAGAATCCGGCGTTGCAGCAGCAGATCCTCGGGATGTTGATGTACCTGCGCTGGCACCTGCGCGAACAGAAAGAGGAAGCCGAGCAGAAAGGCGAAAAGCCCCAGACCATTTCGCCGACAACCCACGCGGAGTTGTGGAAGCAACTGCTGGCCGTAAAAAAGCAATCGGACCCCAGCGGCATGGGCCAGAGCCTGACGGTCGGCGACATGGCCGCGGTCTCCATCGAACAGATGTTCGGCAACCCGATGGCAATGCGGCAGTTGGGGCAGGCCTTCCAGTTCGCCCGTGAACGCATCCTGGCCATCCTCCACGACCGCGCCCTCGCCCGGATCGCCGGCAAGCCGGATGCGGAACTTCCCAAATTCCCGACCCCTGAAAAAGTCTCCGACGACGCCAGGAAGGCGCTGGTCGAGAAACTGCTGGCGACGGCGCCGGAGCAGGTTCGCCCCGCCCTGGCCGGGCTGAAGCTCGGGGAAATCCTGGCTCTCGCGGCAAACGACCAGGATGAAAAACTCCAGAAACACCTCCTGCCCGCAGTCCACGAAATCACGAAGGTAACCAGTAACATCGAACTGCCGGCCGAGCTCAAGGAGGCCAAGGGCAAGCAGTTGACCCGGAAACTGGTCGAAGCATTGATCGAGCTGTCGCGGGAACAGGTTGCCAAGGGCAAGCTGGTGCGGGCAACCGTGCTGCGAAAGGCGGCGGGGGCCGGCGTCGACATCAACTTCAGCGCGTTGGCGATCGACGATCCCGAAGCCAAGAGCGACCCCATCCTGCAGATGACGCAACGTGCGTACGGCGACCGCAGCAATTTCGTCACCGCAACCGTTTACTGCCGCCGGACGTACGCCCAGGGCAACTGGCAGGTCAAGCCCGCGAAGACCGCGGCAGCAAAGAAGACCCCGAAAGAGGAAAAGAAGACGCCGGACGATCCGGATGCCCTGCCGGAAGCGGAGGACGCGGATCTTCTGGTGGAACACCCGTTCGGCAGCCGCGACGGCAGCAAGAACTTCTGGGCCAAGACCGACATTGTCCTCAGCGGCAAAGCCGGCGTGATCGGCCAAGGCGCCATCAGCGTGTACGGCCTCCCGAAGCCTCCCGGAAAACCGGCGGAATAGACCCGGGCAACACGCAACTGCGCGGCCCCGCGGGAAGCCCCCCCTGCCTTTTGCCCGCTACAGACAAAACCCCAGCCGCGGGCGTACATACGTCTTTCCCGGATGTTTTCGGCAGCTGCTATTGTTTTACAAGTCATCTTATGACATAGTAGGTTGTGCTTGTCAGCCGCGTGGTTGCGGTTGCGGCGGGATTGCCGGCACCGGGAATGAACCAGGACATCGGGACGTCCGCCGGGACGGTCAGGAAGAGAACAGGTGTCTCCGGGATTGCTGCGCCTGCCGGTAAGGGAACCTACCGGATTCGCTAATTCAGAGAGGGATCGCCGATGAGTGAGGATAGCGCCAGGCAATGGCAAACCGTCATTGACAAGACGAGTGTACTGCAGGATGAGATCGGCAAGGTCATCGTCGGCCAGAACGCGATTGTCGAACAGATGCTGGTGGCGTTGTTGTGCAACGGTCACTGCCTGATCATCGGCGTTCCGGGTCTGGCCAAGACGCTGCTGGTCAGCACTCTCGGTGAGATTCTGGGGTTGAAGTTCCATCGCATCCAGTTTACGCCGGACCTGATGCCGATGGACATCATCGGCAGCGAGATCCTGCAGGACGACGACGGCAAACGCGAGTTCAAATTTTATGAGGGCCCGGTCTTCGCCAATCTAATCCTGGCGGACGAGATCAACCGGACCCCGCCGAAGACGCAGGCGGCGCTGCTGGAAGCGATGCAGGAGAAGCAGGTAACGGCGGCGGGCCGGACCATGCCGCTGGAAGAGCCGTTCATCGTCTACGCCACCCAGAACCCGATCGAGCACGAAGGCACGTACCCCCTGCCGGAAGCGCAGCTCGACCGTTTCTTCTTCTGTTTGAATATCGACTACCCGACCATGGACGAAGAACGCCAGGTCGTCCTCAAGACGACGACGCGGCAGGAGTCCCACGTCGACAACGTGGTGACGCCGGCCGACGTTCAAAGCCTGCAGGACGCGGTTCTGGACGTTCCCGTACCCGAGCACGTGCTGAGCTACATTCTGCGACTGGTCAGCGCCGGCCGGCCGGGCTCGGAGGATGCCAACGACTACATCCGTAAATATGTGGAATGGGGCGCCGGCCCGCGGGCCTCGCAGAATTTGACACGGGCGTCCAAGGCGCTGGCCCTGCTGCACGGGAATACGAGTGCCTCGGAGGAAGAGGTACGGCTGGTGGCGAAGCCGGTGCTGCGCCACCGCATCATTCCCAACTACAATGCTACCGGCGACGGCGTCAGTGTCGAGGACATCATCGACCACCTGCTCCAACGCGAATTCGACTGAGGACTCGGGGACCACTGCATGGCAGACGGCGGCTACAGATATCTCCAGCCGGACGACATCCGCAAACTGGCGAGCTTCGAGTTTGCCCCGCGCGCCCTGGTGGAGGGCTATCTGGCGGGGCGTCACCGTTCCCGGGATCGCGGTTCCTCGATCGAGTTCCGCGACTACCGGCCCTACGTTCCCGGCGACGACCTGGCATTGGTGGACTGGCGTGTGTATGCCCGCAGCGACCGGCACTACATCCGCACGTACGAACAGGAAACCAACATGGAATGCCACATCTTCCTGGACAGCAGCGGTTCAATGGAATTCGGCGACGGCCTGACCAAGCTGGAATATGCGTCCTTCTTCGCCGCGGCCCTGAGCTATCTTGTGGTCCGGAACAACGACCGCGTTTCCCTGCAGATTTTCGACCAGGAGATCCGGGAGTTTTTCCCGCCGGGCAGCACGCGGTCGCATCTGCATAACCTGCTCAACGCGCTGGAACGCAACACGCCGGGGAATCTGACGTCGCTCGCCGCCGCCCTGCGCCGGTCCTATCCGCTGCTGCGGCGCAAGGGGACGTTGATCGTCATCTCCGATTTTTTCGATGACGCCGCGGCGATCTTCGCCGCGTTGAATCCCTATATTCACCGCGGCTTTCGGATTCATCTGTTCCATATCCTGGCGCCGGCAGAGCTCGAACTCGCCGATCGCGGGCTGGTGACTTTTCTGGACATGGAGACCGGCCGCCGGATCACAGCGCATACGGACAACCTCAGGGACCTCTACAAGGGCGCCGTCCAGGATCACGTTCGCCACCTGCGCCAACTGGCCAATCGCCGCAGTATCGATTACACCCTGGCCAGTACCGAGACGCATTACTTCCAACTCTTCGATCGTCTGATTTCATGAGCTTCGTTCTGATCAACGCCGTGTTCTGGCCGCTGCTGCTGCTGGGCAGCGTACCGATCCTGCTGCATCTGTTCGCCCGCAGCCGGCCGCCGGTATACCGCTTCAGCTCGATTGAACTGATCCGCCGCATCATGCGGCTGACCATGCGCGTCAAGAAACCGCAGGACCTCCTGCTGCTGATCCTGCGGACCGTGTTGACGCTGGCGCTGATCCTGCTCTTTCTGCGGCCGCTGTTCTTTGCTCAGAAACGCCTGGCCGGTTTCATGCAGCGCAAGAACGTTGTGATCGTCATCGACGCCACCGCCTCCATGGGCTGGAACGAAGGCGCCCAGACCCGGTTTGCCGCGGCCTGCGCCGAAGCCTCGGAGGTGCTGGCCGGGTTGAGCGCCGGAGACAGCGCCAACATCGTCTGGCTCACGTCAGCGCCGCAAGCGGTATTCCCCAGTATGGGCAGCAATTTCCAATACCTGCAGACCCGGTTGCGCCAGGCCCGGCTGACGGATGAAGCCGGCGATATCGCCAGCGCCGTCCGGCTGGCGGCGGAACTGCTCGAGGACCAGGAGGGCCAGCGCGAGATCTGTCTGATCTCCGACTTCCAGACAACCGCGTGGAAGGACATCGTCCTGGGCATCCCGGACAACATCGACCTGGTAAAACTGAAAGTCGGCCGCGGCCGCACGGCGAACGTCGCCGTCACCGACGTGTTCACACTGCCGGGCCGGCCGCTGGTCGATGAAGAGATCAGCATCCACTGCCGCCTGCACAACTACTCCGACAAAGCCGTGCGAAAGTCCGTCTACCTCCAGGTCGGCGAGGGCCGCCACGCGCAGGAGCTGCAACTGCCGGCGTGGAGCTCGGCAACGGCCGTCTTCCGTCATCGTTTCCCGCAGCCGGGCACAGCCGTGCTCACCGCCGGCATCGGCGAAGACGAATTCCCCGCGGACGACCGGCGCTGGGCGGCGATCACCGTACTGGACCAGATGCACGTCGGGATGCTGCCGGCGGCGACCCCGACCGCCGCCGCCTGGCGGCGAGCGCTGGCCGCCCTGCCCTGGACCCGGCTGCAGGAACTGAGCCTGCACGAAATTCAGCAGACCCAAGAGCTGGACGTCATCCTGCTGCCGCATTGGGACGGCGCCGGCCAGGACCTCCTGCGCCCCTGTCTGGCCGGCGGGCGGACGGTCATCTGTGAACCCGCCCAGGGGCTGTCGCTGGCGGCGCTGGCGGTACTGCTCGGCCGCGACCGCCGGACCGCAACGGCGGCCGCCGAATGGGAACAACCGCGACAGCCGCTGCGACTGAAGCTCGGCGCCGAACGGGATGAGTTGTTTGCCGTGTTTGCCGATGGCGAGTACGGCGACCCAACGCGGGGCCGGTACCGCGGCCGGTTCAAACTGGCGCGCGACAGCCTGCCGCAAGGCGAGACGCTGCTGCATTACGAAGACGGCGTCCCGGCGCTCTGCCGCTTTCGCGATACGGGCACGCTCTTTCTCTGGAACCTCAGTCTCGACCCGGAATACAGCTCACTCCAGAAGCGTTCGGAATACCTGGCGCTCTTCGGCGAAGCGCTGCTGACCGGACGCAGCAGCAGCAGCGTTTATCAACGCCATGATTTCCGTCCCGGCGAGCCGCTCACATTCAGTCACAGCGCCGACATTCTGTCCGCCGACCTGGTGCTGCAGGACGAAGCCGGCCGCAAGCTGCCGGTCCGGCGCGAAGCGCTGGGCCGTTTCCAGGCGGCCGAGCTGCCGCCGCCGGGCGTCTACATCTGGCGCCACAAAGGCAAAGCTGTCGAGTACAGCACAATCAATTTCCCGCAACTCGAATCCGACCTTCGCAGTCTGTCGCTGGCGGAGCTCAAACAACCGGGCGTCATCGCCGTCGCCGGCGGCGGCCAGATCCGCGACCTGCGTGACGGCATCAAGCTCTGGCCCTGGCTCCTGGGCTTCGCCGTCCTCGCGGCACTGGGCGAAGGTCTGGTTCTGATCTGGGCCGAACGAACATGAATCCATTGTTTTCCACACCGCATCTGATACTTGCCGGCGGCCTGCTGGTCGCCGCCGGCGCGGTACTCGCCTGGCGCACCGCGCGGCGGTGCGGCCGGCGCCGGCGGATCACCATTGTGGTCTGCCGCGCCGTCGGACTCCTGGCCCTGGTCGGGCTCGCGCTGAACCCGGGCAGCTGGGAGGTCCTGCAGGGCGAACACCGGGATGAGTTCGCCGTCCTCGTCGATCACAGCCGCAGCATGGCAACCGAAGACGTCGACGGCGACAGCCGCTGGAACGCCGCCCGCCGACTCGCCGCCGACGCCGTCGACGCCGCCGAGAGCGCTCCGGTCGACGTCCAGCTCTATGCCTTTGCCGACGACCTCAGCGCCAAGACCCCGGAGGCGTTGGAGACGATCGCAGCGGACGGTGAAACAACCCGCATCGTGCGGAACGGCAACGCCCTGCTGGCCCGCTATCGGGCCGGCAGCAAACGGCTCGCCGGCATCATCCTGCTGTCGGACGGCCGCCTCGCCGGCGCCCGGCCGCAGACCGACCTGGGGCTGCAGGCGCGCGCGGCGGAATGCCCGATCTACCCGGTGCCGCTCGGCGGGCGGGTGCGGTCCCGCGATCTTGCCGTCGCCCCGGCTCGCCGCGAGCATGTGTCGTTCCTCGGCCAGGAATCCGCCATCGCCGCCGTCGTGCGCAACACGGCGATGGGCCGCGTCAAAACGACTGTCGAACTCCTCGACCGCGACGGCAAGGTACTGGCCGCACAAGACGTCGAAGTGAAGGACGGCGAACAGGTACGCATCCCGTTCCAGCTCAAGCACGAGCGTGCCGGGTTCCAGCGGTATACGCTGAAACTGGCGCCGCGGCCGGGCGAAACAACCAGCGTCAACAACGAAGCCGGCGTCGGCGTGCTGGTACTCGACACGAAACTGCGCGTCTTCATGGCGGAAGGCACGCCCTCGTGGGACAGCAAGTTCATGGCACAGATGCTGCGTCACCAACCGAACATCGAGGTGTGCAATGTTTATCGCATTTCCCGTGACCGGTTCTTCCGCGTCGAAACCGATGCCAGACAGGTGTCGGGAACGGACAAATCGAACTTCCCCGATTCCGCGGCCGACCTGGCCGGCTATGACCTGATCATCTTCGGCAAAGGCGCCGACTACTTTCTCAACGCCAAGCGCGTCAACCTCCTGCGGCAGTTCGTGCGTGACCGCGGCGGCAGTGTGCTGTTCTTCCGCGGCAAACCCTACAGCGGTGAATTTCCCGAACTCGAGTCGCTGGAACCGGTGGTCTGGGGCGATCGCATGACGGGCAAATTCCGCTTCGTCCCGAGTTCGGACGGCCAGGAAATCGGGCTCTTCGGACGGTTGCTGCCGGCGCCGGACGAGCCAATCTGGACGCGGCTGCCGGCCCTGCAGTTTTCCCATCGCTGCCGGGAGGTGAAGGGCTTCTCCCAGGTGCTGGCCAACGGCCGGGCAGTCGGCGCCGGCGGCCGCCGCGTGCCGCTGATCATCAGCCGGCGATTCGGCAAGGGCATCGTGGTCAGCATGAATGCGGAGGACTTCTGGCACTGGGATTTCTTCCCGAAGGTTTCGGAAGCCAGCGACATCTACCGCGAGCTGTGGACGCAGCTGATCCAATGGGCGGCAACCTACTCGGAGTACCTGCCGGGACAGGAGTTCTCACTGCGCCTCGACCGCCAGGCCGTTTTTCCAGGGGACCCCGTTCAGGCCCGGGTCGGCCGCCGCTTCATCAGCGATGCCGAATGCGTTCCGGCCGTGCGGCTGACGCGCCGGGATATGGAACCGCAGGTTCGACCCGTCAGCGGTCCGCCCGATGCCAACGGCGGTTGGGAGATGGTGTTCTCGCTGACGGCCCCGGGAGTGTATCAGGTGGAACTTGTTGATCAGCGCGACGGCAAGCCGCTGGGACCCTGCACCGGTCTGCAGATCCTGCCGCTGCCCACGGAAAGCACCGACCTGAGCGCGGATCGCGATTTTCTCAAAACCATCGCCGTCAACTCGGGCGCCCGTCTGCTGCAGCCCGAAGACGTGCCGGCAGTCATCCGGGAGTTCCGCCCGGAGCAACAGGAAACGGATTTGACCAAGGCAACGTGGAACCCGGCCTGGGATCACCCGCTGGTGCTGCTGGCGATCCTCCTCGGTTTCGGCTTGGAATGGTTTGTCCGGCGGCGAAACGGTATGCTATGATGTGGAGATTCCTGTCGTGAACAAACACGCGAGCAACTTCCGGCGGCGACTGCGCACGCTGCGGCGGCAATGGCAGGGGGGGCTGTTCCTCCGTCTGCTCCTGCGGCTCGGCGGCTGGGCCCTGATGCTGCTGGTGCTCTATCTGATCGCCGACTACTTCCTGGCCCTGCCGATGATGGCGCGCCTGTCGCTGAATGGCGTGGTCCTCGGCATTCTGGGGTTTGTCTTCGTCTCCGGGCTCGCAGCAATCCTGCGACGAACCGATCGCGACGCCGCCAAACGCGCCGACCGCCTCCTGGCTTCGCCCCGGCGCAGTACGCTCAGCGCCCTGGAACTGAGCCGGACGCTCGACCAAAGCCGCGGCTCCGGACTGCAGCAGTACCTGGTGGCCCGGGACATCGACGCCGCCGTCAACGCGCTGAAGCCGCTGACCCCGGCTCGGAACTTCCCCAAACCGGAGTGCCTGCGGCAGTGCCGCATCCTGGGCGTACAACTGCTGCTCGCTGCCCTCGTGGCGGGAACGCAGTGGACGGCGGCCGCCGTCATCCTGCAGCGCATCCTCCATCCCGGCCGCGACATCCCGCCGTACAGCCGCCTGCGGTTCGCCGTCACCCCGGAGCGGCCCAACGTCCTCTACGGCGGCAAGGCCGAGATCTCGGCGGCAATAACCGGCGGCCCGGTTACGGAAACCGTCTGGCTGCGCACGCGCCGTGACGGTCAGGTCCATCAGGCCGCCTGTTTCCAGGACGGCGAGGGCCGTTACACCCAACGCCTGGAAAAGCTGGTAGCCCCGATCGAATTCTGCTTTGCCACCGGCAATGCCCGCAGCCGCTGGCACCGCGTTGCCCTGCGGTACCAACCGGAAATCGCCGTGGCCTCGGCCCGGATCACGCCGCCGGCATACGCCCGCAAGGAGCCGCGAACGGTGTTCATCGGGTCCGAAGAATTCGCCCCGCGCCAGGGCGCTGCCGTCGCCTTGACCATCACCAGCAACCGCCCGTTGCTTGACGGCGTGCTGACGCTGCAGCAGAAAGGCTACCAGGGCGACATCCGCTCCGTCAAAGGCGTTCGGGTCGACAACCGCATGGTGCGCTTCGAATGGACCGCGCGGGCGCCGGCAACCGTACGGGCGACAATCCGGGACGTCCACGGCACGGAGAACCGGACGCCGCTGGTGTTCGAGCAGCAGATCACAGTCGACCGCAAGCCCGACATCACCATCACGCAGCCCGGCAGTTTCCTGCTGGCCACGCCGACGGTCACGGTACCGATCCGCGGCTACATCCGGGACGACCTGGGTTTGCAGCGGATTGATCTCATCCGCTGCCTGGTCGGCTATCGCGACCGCACCAAGGGCGTGGCCAACGGCGATCTGCCCCGGCGGCTCGAACTGCAGGAGGACCTGAACCTCGGCACCGTCGGCGCCATGCCCGGACAAGTGCTCGAACTGTATGTCGAAGCAGCCGATCACAACCCGGACCTCACCGGTACCGCCGCATCCGATATCATCCGGGTCCAGGTCATCTCCGAGGAAGACTACGCCGAAATCATCCGGGCGCGGACCACGATCAACGAATTCGTTCAACGCTATGAAATGGCCGCGCGCCAACTGCAAGCCCTGCGGCAGGCCCTGGAAGCCGTCAAGCAGGCGGCAGACAAGAACGACCGGGACACCCTGGCCAAACGTCTGCGCCAGGCGCAGGCGGAAGCCCGGAAGGCCGAGAAACTCTTCAACTCCCTGGGCCGCGACTTCCCGGCCTTCGAGGCGGAAAAGGAATTGTCGCAACTGCTGCAGGCCATCGGCAAGTCGGCCCGACACTGTGCCCTGCAGATCGAGGAAAAGAAGGAAAGCCCCTCGCCCGTGCTGCTGGAGCTGATGCAGGAACTGATGGACATGCTGGCGCCGCAGCAGCAGAAACTGGAGGACCAGAAGAACCAGGCCCGCCGGATGGCGGCAATCGGTCGACTGATCGAGTGTGCCGGCCGCTTCTCCGTGTTGTACCGGCGGCAAGCCGACCTCGTCCGGCGACTGGCTCGCCACACCGGTCTGGGAGCAAACGACGCCCTCCTGCGGAACCTCGAGAAACACCAGGCCGACATCCGCCGCGAGCTGCAGAAGCTGCAGCGCGATATCCGCGAACGCGCCAAAGACCTTGCCGACGAATTCAGTGAACTGCGGGACAGCGCCCTGGCATTCGCCGACAAGATTACCGAACTGAAGATTCCCGACGCCATGACCGACGCGGAGAGCGCCTGCCGCAACACCGACGGCAAGCAGGCCCACCACAACGCCGTCCTCGCCAAGGAACGCATGGAACAGTTGATGCAGGATTCCTGCCAGTCGCCGTTCGGCGGCTTCTGCGACGGCAAGCTGCGGTTCTCGGTCCCCAAGAACATGAAGAAGACGCTGGAGCAGCTGATCCGGGCTCTGGGCCGGCGTCTGGGCGGCTACGGCTCGGGCCTGGGCCTGGGCGCCGGCACCGGCAGCGGCCAGGAGCAATCCGGCGGCGGCGGCAGTGCCGGCATGGGCAGTTCCCTCCTGGATACGCCGGTCCTCGGCCCGCCGCGCCTGCAGTTCGCCGGCCGCGGCAGCGGCAGCGGCCGCGGCAAAGGCAGCGGCTCCGGCAAGGGACAAACCGGCGGGGTTGTCGACCAGGGCGAAGTCATGGACATCGACCGGAAGAGCGATGTCGGCAGCCGCAGCATGCCGCTGCAACGCGTGCCGCAGAAATATCTGGAAGCAGTGAAACGCTATTTTGCCGAGGAGACCGAATAATGCGATATCGACTGATCATCCTATGCAGTATCTGTCTGACGCTGACGCCGCGGGCCGGCAAGGAAGGCACGATCCAGTGCGCCAACCTGATCTACGGCGGCAATCACACCTCTCGTTGTTTCAGTGATCAATTCCTCACCGCAGTCCAGAAACAGACAACGATCCCCACCGAACGACGGTTCAAGAGTGTGAAGCTCGCGGACGACGAACTCTTCAAATACCCGTTTGTCGTGATGACCGGCGAGTCCACCTTCCAGCTCACCGCCAAAGAGCGCGAGAACCTTAAGAAGTACATCAGCCGCGGCGGCTTTCTGCTGGCGTCCGCCGGCTGTTCCAACAGCCAGTGGGACCGTTCATTCCGGCGCGAGATGAAAAAGGTCCTCGGCAAAGACAGACTGACCAAGATCGAGATGGACCACCCGGTCTTCCGGACAGTGAAGACGATCAAGAAACTGCAGCTCCATCGCCCCGATGCCGGCGCCCGGCTCGAAGGCATCGAGATCAACGGCAAGATTGTGGCGATCTATTCGCCGCACGGACTGAACGATACCAGTCACACGGAAGGCTGCTGCTGTTGCGGCGGCAACGAAATCGGCAACGCCATGGAAGTCATGGTCAACATCTTTGTGTACGCCCTGCTCCACTGATGCAATCCTGTCTACGACAACTCGCCAGTGTGCTGACGGCCCTCCTGCTGCTCGGTCCGGCGGCGGCCGCGCCGACTGCAGCGCCGGCGGCAAAACCGGACAAGCCGGCCGCCGGGAAACTGCCGGCACTCACCTGGCATCGATCGATCGACAAGGCGCTCACCAAGGCGTCCGCCACCTATAAACCGGTATTCGTCCTGTTTACCTCGCCCGGCTGCGGCTGGTGCCGGCGGCTGAAGAACGATGCCCTGGCCCGCAAAGAAACACGCGCCTTGCTGCAGCACTTCGAACTGGCCTTGATCGATATCATGGAAGACCGCAAGACGGCGGCGACCTTCCGCGTCAATACCGTGCCGCGCCTGTTCATCATGTCCTCGCGCGGCGATATCCGGGCGCAGGTGTCCGGCTATCTGCCGCCGGAAAATCTGCAGAAACTGCTGGCCAATTCCCTCAACCCGAAGCTGCTGTCGGCAACCCCCGCCTACCCGGAACTCAAGGAACTCCTGAAACAGAAAACCATCCCCGCTGACAAATGGCCGGCCATCATGCTGGCACTCGGGACGGAACGCGGCCGGGACGAACTGCACGATCACATCGTCGCCCGCCGCCCCGTACCGCACGCGGCGCTGATCACAATGCTCGACGACTCCCGCCTGGCCGTGCGCCTCGGCGCGCTCGAAATCCTTGAAGAACTCACCGGCAACAGCTTCGGCTTCGACCCGTGGCTCGATAACGCCGCCGTCGCAACAAACCGCGAAGCCGTCAAGAAGTTCAAGGAGCACTTCGGCAGCGAGGACGCCGGAACCGCGGTCTACGCCGCGTTGACCCGTGAGCAGCTTGACGCGTATATCCGCGATCTGATCACCGGCGACCGCGAGCGTATGACGCGCGCCCGCCGCATGCTGGAAAGCGGCGGCGAGGATTCGGCGCGGGCACTGCTCGAGTTTCTGGAAGACCATGAGGACCTGCCCGCCGGCGCCCGAAAACGCATCAAAGAAATGCAGTACGCGCTCTATCTGCCCGCCACCGGCGGCATCGACCCGGCGCGTACCGCCCACCAGCTTGTCTTCGGCAACCTCGATATTCGCCTGCGTGCTCTGGCACAACTGCACATCCTGCGGAATGACGCCGTCCCCATTATCCGCGAATATCTCGATGACCCCGATCCCATCGTCCGCGAAACCTGTATCGACACCATCGTTGCCGGCGTCGAACGCAAGTATGCGGTGCCCATGCTGCGGGATCACCTGAAACAGGAAGAAGACACCGAAGTCCGCTACGCCATCCTCAAGGGGCTCGGGAATTACCGCAGCCGAACCGGCCTCAAGATCCTGACGAAACACCTGAAGCACAAAAACGAAGACCTCGTGATCATCGCGATTCAAAGCATCGTCAAACTGAAAACCCGGACCGCCGCGAAACCGTTGATCGCCTGTCTCGAAGATCCCCGCTGGCGCGTCCGCGTCGCCGCTCTGGAAGCCGTCGGAAAGCTCAAGCTGAAGACCGCCGCCGATACCGTCGCCGGTCTCCTCGAAGACCAAGACCACTTCGTCCGCATCAAAGCCCTGGACGCCCTGACCAAACTGGGCAGCAGCGACATCGTCAGCCGGCTGAAGGCGCTGTTCCACAAAGATGACGCAATGAAGGCAATGGTCGTCAAGGCGCTGGTCAGTCTGGATCAGCCGTTGCCCAAGAAGTTCTATCAGCCGTTGCTTACTGCCAAACCGGATGTCGCGCTGGCAGCACTCCAGGCGCTGGCCGGCTGCCAGAAACAAGATCTTGAACTCGTCGCCCGCTTCGCCAAACACAAGAACCCGGACTGCGCCTGCCTCGCGCTGCGCCTGCTTGCCGCCCAGGGCGTCGACATAAAGGAATATCGCGCCACTGTCAACGCCGCGTTGAACAACAAAAACACGATCTACGTCAAAGCCGTCCTGGAAGGCCTGCGACTGCCGCCGGAACTGCTGCGCTATGAAGGCATCACGTTTCGGCAGAAACAGCAGCAGACAGCAGAAGACAGCAGCAACACCAACGACGATGTCTTCGATGCCTTCCTGGAAGAAGCGGATGACGACGCCGAGACCCCCAAGAAAGACGACGTCTCGGCCAATGATGTCTTCGACGACTTTCTGCCGGCAGAAGACGCGGCGGCGAAACAGCAGACCGCCGACGACAGCCTGCAGACCACACTGGACCGCGTCGAACGGCTGATGCAGGACAGCAAGGACGACGACATCCGGATGGCGGCGGCGCTGGTGCTGGCGCGCGCCGGGTCGCCGGCTCCGCTGCCCTTCCTGAAGCAGAAGTGGAACGACTGCACTGCGGATCAGAAGGAGGTCATCGTCGATTCCGTCCGGCCGACGTCGCCCGGCGTCGAGGCAATCCTCGAACTGGCGCTCAACGACAGCGCCGCCGATGTGCGCGCCGACGCCGCCCGGACCTGCTGGAACACCAAGCGCGCCGAGGTCATTGAGCTCGTTCTCAAACAGCTGCGGCAACCCAAAACCCGGCTGCAGCCGCATGAATGCTATTCCTGGTCGGTCAAGGAGTACGTCGGCCGCTACAGCATCCGCAAAGTCGTGACGAAGTGGGCCAAGGAGGTCCTTGCCGCCGAGACGCGCGTACCGGTTCGAACCTACGCCCTCATCCTTATCGGCAAATACAAAGAAGACGAACTGCTCGAACCCATTCGCAAATCCTGCACGGCGAAAGACCCGATTGAACGCCGAGCGGCCTGCCATGCCCTGGCCAGCGTGGATCGCGACGCCTTCGTCAAGGACTTCCTGGCGGCGGTCGCCGAGGACCCCTCCGAAAAAGTCCGGCTGGTCATCCCCGGGGTCTACACCTGGGGCGCTCGCCGATGGCTGCATTACTTCGACGAAAAGAACCTCGACAACGAATACGTCTACAACCACAACTACAACGCCGTCCCAAAACTCGACAAGAAGGTCGAGACGGTTCTGCGGAAACTGACCACGGACAAAAGTCGGACCGTACGGATGGAGAGCTACTTCGCCCTGCTCTCCTGTCGGAAGACCGTCGACCTGGCCAAGCTCGTGAAAACCCTCGACCAGTTTCCCGACGTCGACGCCGTCGCCTATCGCGTCTATTCGTTCTTGAGCGAACACAGCCGCCGGCTCGGCAAGGACTTCGCTCTGCTGCTGCCGTACCTCGAACGCAGCAAGAGATACGCCGACGATGCCGAAAAATACCGGCTGAGACTCGGCCTCGTCGAGGATGAGGAAGACGTTCCGGAGCTGACCCTCGTGCCCCGGCGCGATACCCGCAAGGTCGTCAAGGCCACCTTGAAGGAAAGCACGCAGACACCTGTTGCCGCGCCCGCCGCAACAGAACTCAAACTGGTCTTCTTCACCAGTGCCGGGTGCAGTAGCTGCGCCCACGTCAAGGACCTCCTGGCGCAACTCAAACAGGTGTTCGGCAAACTCACAGTCGAAACCCACGATATCAAAAAGATCAAAGCGATGCGCTACAACGAAGCGCTCTGCGAACGTTTCAACGTGCCGGAGAAAGACCGACTCGTCGCCCCCGCCGTTTTCGGCGGCGGCGGATACCTGATCAAAACCGATATCACTTTCGCCAACCTCGGGAAACTGACAACCGATTCCGCCCGCAAACCGAAACCCGAGTGGGATACCGTTCCCGAAGACGAACTGCTCGAAGCCGAAGAGACCATCGGCGAACGCTTCGCCACCATCGGTATGGTGGTGATCTTCGCCGCCGGACTGCTGGACGGCATCAACCCCTGCGCCTTCGCCACCATTATCTTCCTCCTGTCATACCTGCAGATCGCCCGCCGCAAACCACGCGAAATCGCGCAGATCGGCATGGCCTTCATCGCCGGTGTGTTCCTCGCCTACTTCGTCCTCGGCCTCGGTCTCGTCGAGGTCGTCACCCGCTTCGCGATCCTGCAGCAATTCGGTCACGTCGTTACCTGGATTGTCGCCGCCATGGCCCTCTGCCTGATGGTCCTCAGTTTCCGCGACGGCGTGCTCTGCCTCCAGGGCCGACTGAAAGATATCAACCTGCAGTTGCCGGGCTTCCTCAAAGAACGCATCCACGGCGTCATCCGCACCGGCGCCCGCCATACCCATTTTGTCGTCGCCGCCTTTGTCATCGGCGTCATCATCTCGTTCCTGGAACTGGCCTGCACCGGCCAGGTCTATGCGCCGACAATCCTCTACATGCTGAAGACCGGGCAGGAACGCTGGAGCGCCGTCGGCTATCTGGCCATCTACAACCTGGCCTTCGTGGCGCCGCTGTTCATTATCTTCATCCTCGCCTACCAGGGCATGACCAACGAATCCCTCCGCGGTTTCCTGGAGAAACGCGCCGCAACGGTGAAGTTCGCCACCGCCGGCCTCTTCCTCGTCCTCTTCCTGGTCCTTGTCTTCGGCCACAGACTCGGGCTCTGACAACACGATCCCCGAAAAACCGGCTGCCGCTCTTTTTTCCGGCTCTTCCCGGAACCCGCTGGCCAAACCCGGGTCTATCATTTATAATATAAAATACTAAATCATTAATAACCCATAGCGCAGGAGTACTGGATGAAAATCATCGCCGCACTATTGGCGCTGGCCGCCGGGCTGGCCGCCGTCGCTCAGGATATCGAGTTCCCGCTTGACCGGACCGCCTACTTCGTGGGCGAGAGCATCCCGCTGGCCGTCACCGGCCGGGGGAAGCAGCAAGTTGAACTGGCCGGACGCCACGGTAAGAGCCGGGTTTTCTCGGGGCCGCCGGGCGTCTATCGGCTGGACAGCAGCAAGCTGGCGGCGGGCGACTACCGCGTCCTGGTCAACGGCCGTGACCGCGGCCGGTTGACCCTGACTTCACCTCAACGAAAATCCGCCGCCTCGCTGCAGGATGAAATCCTGCCGTCGCTGACGCCGCGGCTGAACCGTAAGGAGCGCAAAGACCCCAAGGTCCGCGCGGCCAAAATCAAGGCGCATCAGGACCGCATTCTGGCGGCACTGCGGGAGTCGGAGCTGACATCCTGTTTTTCCATGGCCGCGGTGGAGATGTCGCGCGATCCGGTATTGGACCTGTTGGCGCGAACCGGCACCATGGTGTTCGTCAATCCGCACACGCGTCCCACAAGCTTTCATCCGGTCGGGCTGGATCCAAACGAGATCGACCAGATGAGTCAGCGTATGATTCTGACGGCGCAGGCGAATGGGCGCTACCCGAATTTCGGCGGCTTCTGTTTCGGTTGGGACACCACGGGGTACAAGGACTTTTCGCGCAACGGCCTGCTGATCTACTGGGGCTGGAAGGATCAGAGCGAGAACCTTCGCTGGTACGCCGGCCGCCAGCAGCAGATCAAAGAACAGGCGTTCCGCCAGGCAACCGGGATGAAACCGGTTACCCAGAAGGAGTATATTCAGTACCTGCTCGGCATCAATAAACCGGAATTGGCGCCGTACATCGACCTGCCGACCCGTGAATGGCTGCGCGAAATCGCCGGTCACATCAAGCCGCTGCCGACGGCCCGCCGGGCGGCGTTTGAGAAGCGACTGGATGCCTGGTCGCAGTTTCACATGGGCATCTACAACCACGCCTATTCGGGCTACATCAAGAATCTGCGCGGCGCCGTGCCGGCCATGCGCCACTCCAGCAGCGTACAGATCGATCACTGCCCGACTCTCTACGGCCAATACTTTCCCAGCGCCTATCGATCCCTTGACTTCCAATATCAGTCCACCTGGAACGACCAGGTCGGCGGCCCGGACTATTCTTATCAATGGCTGCTGACGCAGGCCCTCCTGCACATGAGCAGCCGGGGTCGGCCGACATGGATCAGCAACGCCTTCAGCACCGTCCACGGCCGGGCCGCATTCCCCGGTAAGTTCGTTAAAGTATCGGCCCATGGCCTGGCTTACGGCTGTTCGGGCAATGGCTTTGCGCTGGAAGGCTTCAGCAACATTCTCGGCGGCATGAACCGCGGCAGTGCGTGGCAGAACATCCGCACCGGCGCAGGCGGCGCCGACGTCCGCGCCGGCAAGGAATTCCTCGATCGCTTTGCCTGCCTGGCCCGCGAAGGCAGGGGCGACTTCGGGGTTGGGGTGCTGTTCTCGAAAAGCCAACTCGGACGACAGTATATCTCGATGGGGTTCGCCAAACCGCAGTACCTGGCGCTGGTCGCCCTGGCCCGTCTCGGCTATACCCCCCGCTACATCACCGAAGAACAGATTGTCGCCGGCGAACTGCCGCAGGTCAAAGCCCTGGTTGTTGTGACCCAGCCCACGCCGCTGCCGCCGGCGGTCCTGAAGCAGATCGACACGTTTGCCAAAGCCGGCGGCAAGGTTGTCGTCGACGGCAACACAACAGCGACCGTGCCCGGAGCCGTGCGCCTGCAGCACAAGATCCCCTTTCGTATCAACGGCAAGCCGCATAACATGGGCAGCCCAAACCTGCCCAAGGGCGTGAACGACACGCTGCTGTATGCACGCCTGCACAAAGAGCTCGCGCCGGCGTTCAGCAAGGCCCTGGGCGATACCGGCCGCGGAATCCTGCGCGCCGCCAAAGGCGCCGCCACGCAAACGACACTGCTGCAGATCGACGGCGGCGAGGCAACCTACATTGTCGCGGTTAACGACTCACATGTTAAAAACCATTGCGACTGGGTGCAGTTGAAGGAGGAGATCCGCCCTGCCCCCGGCGCAAAAGGCGTCCTCTACGACTGTTCTGAAGAAAAGGAAATCGGCCCACTCAAACCGATCCGCTGCGATCTGAGCCGGACGACGGCCCGCGTCTTTGCCGTCCTGCCCGAGCCGCTGAAAAACACTCGGCTCAAAGCAACGCAGCAACTGCGAAGCGGCGACGAACTGCGAGTTGCCGTCTCCTGCCACACTGCCGACCGGCCGTTGAAAGCCGTCATCCCGTTCCACCTGACACTCCGAACGCCCGCCGGGAAAGCGTTCGCCGAGTTCTACCGCAGCACGGATGCCGCGGGCCGTTTCGCCATGGCCGTCCCCGTGCCGGTCAATGTCCCGGCCGGCACCTGGACATTGCAGCTTCGCTGCCAGCTCAACGGCCGGACCGCGACCCTGCCGATCCGGATTCGCGCGACCGAAAGAAGCATCGCCACGCCGTGGAACGACACCGTCGTCGTCCGGGAACGCGATGCCGCGGAAGCGATGCTGTCCCGGGGCAAATCCGTGGTCATCCCGTTGTTCCCCGGCCCGCAGGCCGAGAAGCTGGCCGCGCTGGCGCAACGCGCCAAAACGATTCTCCAACGCCGCGGCGTCAAAGTCGAGATCCGCAAGGTCCCGCAGACTACCTACTGGCTGGCTTACAAGCCGACGACCGCGCAGGCAAAGGATAACCAACGGGTCGATCGCGGCGACGCCATCGGCAAGATCAAACGCGTAACCGTCAACCGCAACGACTGGTACAGCGGCATGAGCGGCTATCGCTTTCCCAAGCCGGTCCTGCTGCTGGACGCGACGGGCGCCAAAGGAGATTCCCCGTTGGCGGAAAGCCTGGACGGCAAGGGACTCCTCTGGCCGCAAGTGACCGCTGCCTTCCCCGCGAACGGCGGCGCCGTCATCCAGACGGTTCACTGGGCCTTTGCACCGCACGCCAGCGCCATGGTCATCCAGGCGCACGACGCCGCCGGTTTGCGCCGCGGCGTGGATGCCCTGGGGAAATTGCCCGCCGACAGCTTGACCGCGTCCGTCCGGCAGGTGCGCGGCCGGCTCTTCCGGCAACAGTATGTTGGCGGCACGCCGGCAGTCCCGGCAGTCACGGGTTTGACAGACAAAGGTCTACAAGCGGGCAGCAACCCACAGCCGTTCCGCCTGTCGTTCCCCGGCGCCAAGCCGCCGGTTTCGGCGACGCCCCCAGCGCCATACCAGCATCCGCGATTTGAGCTGCCGACCGCACTGCGGCCGAAAGCCTACATTCCCATGGACGTTCAGAACGGTGCCTACATCGAGACCAGCACCGCCGGAGCGCTTCTGCGCGACCTGCGTTTCTCCAAAGCGATCAAGGTCCTCGTCTCGGTCAAGCGAGCCGGAAAGATACGAATCACCGGGGAGGGAACGTTTCGCTACAGCGACCGCACGCCGCGCAGCCAGGCGCAATGGGAGAGCATCCTGGAGATCTACAACCAAGCCGTTCCGAAGCAGCGCCGGCCGATGGCGATCGAGGTCCGTGTCAACGGCAAAGCGGTTGGCAAACTCGTGCCGGTGCGCACAGAAAAACGCGACATGCCGATTGAAACACTGCCGTGGTATGTGAAACAAAAACCGAAATCCGTCCATGAAGAGGTCGTCACCCAGCTTGCCGGCGACATCCAACTGCCCGCCGGCAGTCACGAACTGTTGTTCATCCACCACAATATCGTCGACGGCTATCTCAACGCCCTGCACCTGGGAATCACCCCGACCGCGGGAAACAAGTTGATCACCCGGAAGAATGCCGCCGACAAAGCGGCAAAGAAACGGCGGAAGAAACACTGAGTCCGCCCGTCGCCGCTTCTGCGCGAGCTTTCTAATTGAGCTCTCTCGGAAACAGGAAAGACTGGGAAATGATATTTGAAATGGCTGCTTGCCGGACAAACTCGTGTGATTCGGCGATTTCTAATCGTTGAGGCTTGCATCAAACACGCGCTTCCCGCGGGGCGCATGTCAGTTCTGTAGGTCATCCCTTCGTGTTATGGCAAGAGCCGCACCATAGCGCCAGAACGTTCGCCAGTCCAACCACCGGCGGGCTTGTGGGTGTATGCGATGTCTGTTGTCGGTTCGCGACTCCTAGATCCCGGGTCGCTCGTCGGCCCGGTGAATAAGTTCATCAGGGAGGAAGACGGCCCCACGATCCCGCTTTCCGGTCGCTGGGAAGCAGGCTTCCCAGCGACCGGAAAGCGGGGTGAGGGGTGAGGGCTTGTAGCCACTAATGAACTTCTTCCCCAGGCGGATAAACCGCCGTACCTGTTTACCGCGCCTCAAGCTGAGGCTGTCCAAGCTGGAATAATCTGCTA
>CAYLNH010000034.1:0-38325 GCA_964384625.1 uncultured Lentisphaerales bacterium | reverse complement strand
CTATCTGATTCAACCCCCTGAGAATCACACCCCCGGAGCTAGACACGACACATGCCGCTGCTGGCGCGATGCCCCGGCCTGATTTCCGCCGGCAGCACCTGTGATTCCCTTTGCAGTCTGATCGATCTGGCGCCGACCTTTGCCGAACTGGCGGGTACCCGGGACCTGGATACCGACGGGAGCTCTCTGTTGCCCCTCTTCCGCGGCGCCGAAGAGCCCCGTCGCATCGTTACCGCAGAGGTCGCCGATGTCAACGGCGGCAACTTTGAATGGGTCGGCAGGATGGTCCGTCGCGGCCCGTGGAAGCTGTGGCAACACCAGACCATTGACGGTGTGGACCATCCTCCGGTGCTCTTCAACCTGGATGACGATCCCGAAGAGCAGGTTGATCGTGCCAACGACCCGGGATGCGCCTCGATCGTGCAAGAGCTGTCCGAGCTCCTGCATACCGATTGGCAGCCGCAGCAGGTCACGGCGACGGTTCAACAGCAACTCCAAGACTGGGATCTCCTTCACAGGTGGGGGTGCAGCGTCCAGCCCAGCCATCCCGACACCTATGCCTGGCCGGGGGATGAGACCGAAGCCGACCTGGAACTACTCTGAGTCGCGCGGTGCACACGCGGCACGGTTGATCTCCGGCCGACTTGGAACCGCGATCACGGCATTTGCCGGGGCTACGGCCAGTGCGGTTTCCAGGGGCGCCAGATCGGCGACGAGCCGGGCTGATGCTTGTCGCCGGGATCCCCGAGAAAGGATGCGTGGGGAAAGATGCTCGAGTAGATGTCGCTGTCGAACAAATGCTGATTGTAGACGTTCCAGGTCTCGGCATGGCCGTCGAAGTAGAGCAGGTTGATCTGTCGTTTGCTGCCGCCATGGCGGTTGCGCCCGTCCTTGCCCGGCACTCCCTTCGCCTCGGCGTGTTCGTACACGTGACCGCCCCAGACGGGGTCGATCGTGAACGGGCACCAGCCCGGTGCGTTGCTGTCGGCGACGACAAAGCCCTGCGACGGCACGGAGATGAAGTTGATCGAATACGGCATCGTCCGGGCCAGCCCGTGACGTTTATGGAAGACCGCGCCGCCGCCGCTGGCGTTTCCCCAGAACTGCGAGTTGATCGCGTAATCGAGGATTTTGCGGGGATCGGTCGTATGTCCGTTCAGGCTCCAGTTGCCGGATTCGTCACCAGTAGTGGCCTGGGGCGGGCCGCTGGCGCAGTCGAATGCGGCGGCCGGCATGTAGCCTCCATCGGCCAGAACGTCACACCAGAGCTTCGGATGCGAATCGTCGCTGGCCACGCCGGGTTCGTAGTAGTCCCAGGCACTGTCGGGGCCGCTGTAGCCGGCGGGGCTGTCGGCAGCGCAGGCGGCGGGAAAGCGGTCCGCGTAGTCCCCGCTGTAGAAGAGCAGGGCCAGACCGATCTGCTTCTCCGTGCTCAGACAGTGGACGGTGCGGGCTTTTTCGCGGGCGTGTGAGAGGACCGGGAGCAACATCGCCGCCAGGATCGCGATGATCGCGATGACGACCAGAAGTTCGATGAGAGTAAATCTCATCGAACGCTTCGTCCCGACTCCCTGCGAGGTCGGGACGAAGCCCTGGCACGCCAGAAGCTTGCTTGAAGTAAACTGGCTCTTCATTCTCTATGTCTTTCCTACTTTGCTGTTCAAGCCTATTCAGCCTTCACCGGCTGTGCCCAGACCACGACACCGCCGCCGGCGATGACAGCCTTGACCGTCTTTTCGAGTTTCGCTCCCGGCAGGTCGGGGTGGTGGCGGATGAAGACGCGTCGCTGCGCCCACTCGGCGCCGCCGTCGTTGGTCTCCCTGGCCAACGCTTTGGCCAGCGCCGGGAGATTGTCGAGCGGCCGGCCATCGAGTTTGACCGCGCCCTTCGCACTCAGCGTGACGCGGTGGGCGACGTCCCTAACGGCCTGGCCGTAGATTTGCTGGATGGCTTTCGTCCGCCCGCCGTACCAGCCGGGGGGCATCATGATGTCGCCGTTCTTGACCGCCCAGACGTAGGGCGAGACGTCTACCAAGTCTTTCCTGGCATCCATTTTGGTCATGAGGAGTGTGCCGCTGGCCTGCGGATAAGCGAGCCACACGGCCGGGTGGGTGGTCCTGCCCTCGCGGGGAGGCACGTCGAGCGGCGCTGAGCACGTGTAGGTCGCAAAACTCTGTACTTCCGGCATGAGCAGGACGTCCGGGTGGCGGCGGTGCAGCTCCTGGAAGACCTTCGCCGGGATGATCATCGATTTCCAGGCCCAGTTCTTCGCGCTGCGATTGCGGGGGCGAAAGAAATAATTTGCGTCGATGTAGAAGAGGGTGCAGCCCCAGCGCTCCTTGGCATAGGCGATCTTGGCCGAAAGCCGCTCCAGGGGGGAGCTGGCCTCCTTGGGGTCATAGATGTCGCGGTAGATTTCGGGGATCTGGTTCACCCAGTTGCGCGCGTAGATCGTCTTGATCTTGTCGAACGGCACGAGCTTATTCTTGGCGTCCCGGGCAAAGAGCAATTGCGGCCGGATGCAGACGCCGACACGCAGGCCGCCTCGACGCAAACGGGCGAAGAACTCGTCGGCCGCGGCGTTCATCTCCGGGGCGAGTTTCTCGATGATTCGCGGTTCGCCGTAGTAGACCGCCTTGCGGTATTGCTCGCCGGAGATGTTCCACACGACCACGCCGCCGACGCCCTGCTCGCGGCAGACCTTGATGATCTGGTCGGTCTTTCCCAGCAGTTGTTCCTTGAACGCCCTTTGGCCTTCCTCGGTGCGGAGGTCGGCGCCCTTGGGCGGATTGGCGATGTGCCACCACGCCCGCGGATTGGTCTGGCTGCCAATGTGACCGGAGGCGACCATGATGTTGGCGATGGGACGGCGGTCCGGCCAGTCCAGCGTCTTCGGATGCGCTTTGGCGAAGGCTCTGTAGGCCGGCGCGGCCAGTTTGTAGGCGGGCGTTTTTGTCGAAGCGGCGCGCAGTCCGAGTTCGACGGTCAGGCTCTTCCCGGGGAGGATGGGGCGTGTGTTCCATCGCGTGTCGTAGACTTCCTCGAAGCCACCGATGTCAAGTCGGACAACCGCGCGAGTGTCTTTGCCTTTGCCCTGACGAACGAAGGCGTTGCGATAGGCCCCGTCGAAGCGCCGACCGAAGAGCACGGCCCGGCCGGCATCGGAGTCCATGTATACCACCCGTGGCCCTTCCAGGTTCCAGTCGTGGTTCATGTGAACCCCGGCGAACCCGCGCATGACCTTTCGTGGCTTTGTCGCCTTGGGCAGGTGGAACGCGAAGAGGTCAGCCTTGATGGCGTTGAGCACCTTGTCCGAGGTGTTCCGGATGCGCACCGCAAAATCCCCGTCGGCTTTGTAGCGCACGCCCAGCTCGCCCCAGGGATAGGTCTGTATCAGCTCGCGCTGCGTTGAATCATAGCGGGCCGCAGTCGGCTTGGTCGCGCCGGCGGTGGTCTTGGGCCGCCAACCGGAATGCGGATCCAGTTCGGGTTGTTCCTTGTTGTGAGCGGTCGGGTCGAGGTCGTTGGGGTTCCATGCGATTTCCACGAACTGGACGGTGCGCACCACCGGTGCGGCCTGGGCCAGGCGGTTCTCCCCGCGGATCATGACGGCGGTGAGGCCCTTGTCACCGAGGACGAACAACTCGGGCGCTTCGGCGTCCGCGGCCAAGGCTATGTGGATCGGAAGCATGGCCCCGACAGCCGCAACGATCAACGCGACCCCCCACACGTGGAAGACACGCTGTCTTCCGCGCGTGCCCAGACTCCGGGAATGGTGCTTACTCATCGGTGGGCTCCTTTTGGCAAAACGTTTTTGTGAACGAACGTCGTTCACCTAATCCTTCTCGATCGACTTGATCCACTCTTGGCGCTGCTTTCGGAGCGCCTCGATCGCTTCGCCGGGGTTCTTGTTCAGCGGCGGCAATTCTTCGGGTCCCAACGTGCCGTTGGGCGGGATGTTCATGGTCGGGAGTTCCGGCCACTTGTCGATGTTCGGCAACGGCTCGCCATGGTCGCTCAAGGTGTTTTCGGTGCGGACATAGCCGTATTCGCCGGCGCGGATGGCCTGGTGCGGGAGGATGAAGCCGAAGGTGGACTCGCGGATGACCAGGCTGCCGGGTTTGCCTTCCTTGCCGTTGACCTCCGCGACGGGGCCGTTGAACACGCTGCTCTCGAACGTCACGTTGACGCCCGGACCGATCTCGCACAGCGGCCGCCAGCGTTCCTCGGCTTCCTTGCCGAACCACGACCACTGGGCATCGTTGAACCCGATGAACCGCACCAGCGCCTGTTCCCACTTGATATTGTCGGCTTTGAGCAACTGGTCCCGGCCCTTTTTCCCGTCCCGCGGATGCTCGTGACGGACATTGATGTTGGTGAACGTGGCGCAGTTCCGCCCGCCCCCTTCGATGTGCAAGTACAGCGGGCACTTGGTCATCTGCGCGTTGTTGACCATCAAGTTGCCGCCGCGCTCGAAGTGCAACACGGTGTCGCAGACGTGGGCGAACAAACCGTTGAAGAGATAGTCCACGCCCTGGTTGTTCTTCGTATAGAAGAAGGTGCCGAGGCGGTCGGCGCTGATATGGGTGAAGTAATAGTCGGCGTTGCAGTGGTTCCCTTCGGTATTGCTCATCTGGATGCCGACGTCGGCATTGCCGAATTTGATATTGGTCATGCGGTTGATCATGTTTCCGCCTCGATCCGAGAGCGCCAGGAACAGAACTCCAGCGGGCCCCTCCTGCCGGTTGCGCTCACGTTTGTTGACATGTACGCCACTGAAGCTCAAGTCGCGGAATTCGGTATGGTTGACGTCTTCGGTCAGCAACAGCGTCCCGCCGGCCTCGCCGTGCCAGAACAGGGTGGTATCGCCCCCTTCGCCGACAATGACGGCGGGGTCAACCCCCAGTCTCATTTCCAGCGTTTCGGTGATCCGGTATTTGCCGGCGGGGATGACGAGCTTGCCGTGCTTGTCGCCTTTCAGCGCATCCAGTGCCGCCTGAATTGCCTTGGTGTCATCGGTCTTGCCGTCGCCCTTGGCGCCGAAATCCTTGACGTTGAGTTCTCCCGCGGCCTTTGGAACGGGTGCGTTCTTCGGCGCCTCGTTCTGCTGCCCTGCGACCGGCAGACTCGGGACCAGTACCAGAGCGACCAGGGCGATTCCGCAGAGGATGGCGATGGGTTTCAGTTTGTTCATTACAGATTCCTTTCGTCTTGCTCGTTCAGCAGTCGTTCTGCCCGTTCATTGAGATAGTCTTCCAGATTGGTGAAACCGTCTTTGTCCTTGTCCTTGACGGCGTCGGCGGGATCCTCAGGGTCGAGTCCGTGTTCTGTCTCCCAGGCATCGGCCATGCCGTCGCGATCGGTATCAGCCGCAGCGTCCGCCGCCTTCAGCCGCGGCCAGCCGCCGACCTGCTTCTGGCTGTCGATGATCTTGCCGGTCCCGTTCTTGACGCTCTTGACGACCCGCTGGTCGACGGCGTCCCGGGGCAGCGCGCCGGCCTGGGCCAGGACCTGCTTGCCGGCGATTGCCGCGTCGTCGACCGTGACCGCGGCCACCTTGATGGGATCCGCCTGCTTGTACGCCGCGATGAGCTCCCGGTCGCTCTTGCCGAAGCGCTTTCGGAACTGGAACTTGATCAGCCGCCAGTCGTTGCCGATCGGTTTGCCGTTGAGATGGTTGCCGGCGAAGTGCGCTGTTGCCTTGGCGCATTGCTCGCGAAAGATGAAGGAATTCCGCTTGGAGTCGGGGCCGGGCTTGAAGGAGTTGCTCCGGAAGTTGTAGCAGCTGATCGCGTCCTCGTCCGAGTTATACGCGCCCCAGGGACCGCCCCAGTTGTAGATGACGTTGTTGCTGAAATCGGCCGTCAAACCTTTGGGGTCGTCCTTGTAGCTCCGGTAGTTTCCCGGACGTGGAGTGCGGTCGCGATGGTGGGCCCAGAGGTTGTGATGAAAGCTGTACTCGGCGCCGTTTGCCCCGCGCACCAGTGAACCGTAGCCGTGGCTGCCCTTCTTGTGATGCGACCGGTTCAGACTCTCACTGATAATTGACCACTGCACCGTGACCTTGTCGCAGCCGCTCACCGAGAGGGTTTCGTCGATCGACCAGCTGGCGGATATGTGGTCGACGATGACGTTCTTGCTGTCCACGATCGAGAGTGCGTCGCCTTGCTCATCGGTTTGGTCTCCCAGGCGACAGCGCAGGAAGCACAGGATAACGTTGTCGGCCTGTTTACCACGGTGCTGTAGTCGGCCAGGCAGATGCCGGCGCCCGGAGCGGTCTGGCCGGCGATGGTGATGTTCGGATTCCTGACGATCAGTCGGGACTTGAGCCGGATGGTGCCGCACACCGCGAAGACGATCGTCCTGGCGCCCTTGGCCTCGACCGCCGCGCGCAGGCTGCCCGGGCCGCGGTCGGCCAGGTTGTCGACAATGAACACCTTGCCGCCGCGGCCGCCGGCGGTATAGGCGCCGGCGCCCTCGGCACCGGGAAAGGCCTTGGTCCGGTCTGTTGTCCCGGCCCCCGACAGTCCCGTTGTCAGGAACGTCAAAGCAAGCATGGTGATCATTGGCGTGGTCAGGTTGCGCAGGTGTCTGCAGCGGCTCATCATCTCTCGCTTCTTCATCGTCATGTGCTGTCTGCTCCTGTCGGTGTTCAGGATGTTCGCCGTTTCCTTTTGGATTTGGTGGGAGCCGGAGCGTCGAGAAAGCTCGGCAGCGGCGGCGCGTTGGTCTCGACCACGTAGAGGGGAGCGGGGGATGGCCGGGGCGGCGCCGGATTCTGCCGCAGACGCGCCAGCAGGTCGTCTGCGAAGCCGGCCGCGATGTCGGCGGCGTCGACTTCGATGCGGGTCACCGGCAGCAGCGGCAGGCGTGCATCGCCGCGGTTGAAGTGGGTCACCACATGCAGGTCCGACGGGATCTGCAGGCGACTGTGCAGCAGCGCCGGCTCGAGCTGGCGATAGATGGCCTCGTCCAACACGACCAGACCGTCCGGCGGTTCGGACGCCGATCGCCACAGACCGTGGAACGCGTCCGCGGCGTTGTGGGGCTGTTCGACAGTGGGCCGCACGCCGACAATCCACGACTCGCAACAGGGCAGGCCATGCGCGTCCAGGGCCCGGCGGAAATGCTCCGGATGCGTGACACTGCCGTCCGGTTTGGCCAATGACATCAACGCCACGCGCCGGCAGCCGGCCGCGTGCAAGTGCTGTACGGCCAAGTCGGTCAGGGCCGCGTAGTCGGTCCCGTGCGAGTCCTCGCCGCCAACCGTCACAACGCCCTGCTGATGCAGCAGCTCCGTCAGCCGGCGGCCGCGAACCAACCCGATACTGAACAGGCCGACCAAACAGCCCGCTTTAAGATCGAGCAGGAGTTCCTTGCAGGTGGTGCCCACGCTGTAGTCGCCGCTCAGCGGCGCGCGGTGGCCGGCGTAGAAACGGCAAGGAATGCTCTGCTCCTCCAGCCGGCGCCGCAGTTTCTGGATCAAACGCAACCAGAAGGGCGACAGGTCGGGATGGGAGATGTCATGCTCCAGCAGCAGGCCAACCCATTTGTCCGTCGCCTCGAGGGCCGCAGGCCGGCAGACGAAGGTGCCCTTGGCCCGCCGCCGCTGCACCAGGCCGGCCTCAGCGAGTTTTGCCAAGACCGTACGTAAGGTGTTGCGGCTCACTTCATAATGCCGCGCCAGCTCCGGCTCCGGCGGCAACTTGTCGCCGGGCGCCAGGTCGCCGGTGCGAATGCGATGGCGAAGCAGTTGCTCCAGTTGCTCATGAACGGGGATGACGCGATGTCGATCAAGCATGATGCACTCCATGTTCGCAGATTCGGACCCGCTTCGTTACCAAAAGTTCCAATTGATTTGATAAAGAACAATATGGTACAAAATCTGAGGAAGTCAACTGCAGGAATCGGCGGCATGTCCGTTTGGCTGCCGCCTGTGGACCGAGAGTCACTGACAATCACCCTGTCCTGATCCGTCTTATCCCGTATTTCGCCTGGGCCAAGCGCGGGGTCAGCGAAATGAGCGTCTGGTTGCCGTTGGCTTAACACTGCAACTGAGAGGAACGAACGCGAGCAATGAGCAAGAGTTCAGCAGCCCACATGCATGTCGCCGGCCCCAACGGCGTTTTTCTCCAAGCTCGACATTCCCACACCGTACGGTACCGTTCAGGTGGAATGCGACACCAAACAGAGCAGGTTCCCTCTTCCTGATGAGGTGGAGCGAGTCTGGCATCTGTTGAAATCAACATGGGCAAAAAGGAAGAACCATGAAAAGGCGAATACTCGGCACTGACGGGTTGTCGACGACGGAAATCGGCCTGGGTTACCGGCAGCTCGGGGCGAGAGGGGCAAGCAGAAGGACGATGGCGCCTCCCGGGAGATTCTGGAGGCGGCGCACGTTTCGGGTGTGCGATTTTTTGATATCGCTGATGTCGACGGTGTCGGCGAGAATGAATCGTCTATCGGGACGTTGCGCCCGGACCCACCTGGAGTCGAAACACATGCAGCGAATGAACACGGTGGCGGCGGCGTTGCTGGCCGGTTGTCTGGTGCTGGCCTGGCCGGTAAGCTTGGGCGCGGCTGAGCTGGCGGGGCACGCGCGGCAGATCGAAACGCTGTTGTTCAGCCCGGACGGCAAGCGGTTGGTCAGCGGCGGGCACGACGGGCGGATCGTGGTCTGGGATACGGAGACGGGCAAGCCGGCCAAACCGGGCGCGTCGCACCGCCTCTTGGTGAGTGGTCTGGCATTCAGTGAAGACGGCAGCAAGCTGGTTTCGTCCAGTTGGGACGGCACGGCGGTGGTCTGGACGCGACGAGGCAAATCAACTGTCTTCCAGGGCCACGAGGACCTTCTCAACGATGTGGCGATCACCGCCGATGGCAAGCGCCTCGCCACCAGCAGCAACGACAAGACGATTCGACTGTGGGATGTGGACACCGGCAGGCAACTCGGCAAGCACCAGTTTGTCGACCCGGTGCCCGATGCCTTGGCGTTCAGCCCAAACGGCAAGACGCTTGCGGTCGGCACGCGACGTCGTACGGTGGTGCTGATGGATGTGGACAGGTGGGAACCGCGGGCGACGCTGGACGTCGGCGGCACCCCGCGTGACCTGCGCTTCGTTGCTGCCGGTCGGCATCTATTGGTCGGCGTCCGGGGCGTGGCGCGGTGGGATGTGATCACGAACCAGCGGGTGCTGACCTACAAAGCCAAGGGCCGGGCGCGAGGCGAATTCGGGGCGGATGCTTCGGGCCGAGTCATCGCGGCGCTGAGCAACCGGGGCCTGACGGTCTGGCGGAAGAGCCAGGCTGACGCCTCCGAGCTGTTGGTTGCGGCCAGGGGCAAGGACGGCACGGCGGTGGCGGTCTCGCCCGACGGCAAGCGAATCGCGGTGGGCTACATAACCGGCGAGTTGGCGATCTACGACGCCGAGACCGGCAAGGCGGCGCAGCGGATGGCGGCGCACGCACGGCCGGCGGCGCCGCCGGCCGTGCGTGCGATGTTTGGTAAGGACCTGCTGTCGCCGGCCCGCCGTCGGCACTGGCGCAAACAGACGCCGACCGACGCGTTGCGTTGGACCAAAGGGGAGGGCGAGCAAGACCACGGCTTGGCGTTCGTCGCCGCGTCGATCCCCACGCACATGGCCGGCCATGACACGATGACTGCGGCGACGGGACTGGGCAACGGCGCGTTCGATCTGACCTTCGACGTGAGACTCGATCAGGCCGGCGGCTCGCAGTATTTCACGGCTGGGCTGGCGGTGGGCGTGAGTTCCTCGGTCGTGGATCAGATGGGCGAGGAGGACATCGCGGCAACGGCAGTGGTGCACCTGGACGGCGTGTTCCTGGGCGTGACGCAAGGCGAGCCGTATCGGATGCATCCCCGCTACTACAAGGTCAGCGCCAACGCGATCGCCCGCGCCGGCAGACACGGACGCAAGGACGTGGTTCCCTGGACCCGGGCGGCACGCGGGACGTTTACGCGTGATTTGCCGATCCGCATTCGCATCCGCCGGACGGTGGCCCCTGCCCCGGCCAAGGATCCGGCCGAGCCGCGGCATCGGTTGGCGTTCACGATGTGGGTTCCCAGCGCCGGCCAGAGTGAAGATCTCCCGTGGCAGCACTGGACGTGGATCATGCCCGAGGACTTGCGCGACAAGCCGCTGGACCACTTGTTCATCAAGCGCGTAAACGTCACCGCCGACCATCTCGGCGCGCAGGGCATCGGGTACGGCGACATGCTGCGGCTCAAGGGCCGACTGGCGAACATGAGGCTGCATCCCGACCCGCCGACGATCGGTCGTATCGACTATGCGTCGGCGGTGCTGGCCCCCGGCGACACGGTGGACGTGCGCGGCGCGGGCTTCACCGAAGACGTGAAGGTCACCGTCGGCGGCAAGCCGGCCGGGCAGGTGCAGCGCGTTTCGGCAGGTCACCTGCGTGTGACCGTCGGCGAGCTTGCCGCGGGGCGGAACTACGGCATGACCGTCCGCCAACCGACCAGCGGCCTGACCGACACGGTGGACGGCGGCGTGCCGATCGGGCGCCTGCTCGTGGGCGCCTCGTTGATCGAAGCCGCCCCGACTGGGGGCGAGATGGTGACCATCACCGGCTACGGGCTGGACAAGCAGACGACCGTGCGCTTCGGCGACCGGCCGGGCCAGGTGATCAAGGCAATCGGCGAGCGGGGGCGAGAGTTGATGGTGAAGATCCCGGCCGGCCCGGCGGGTGCGGCGCCCATCACCGCCGGGCATCCGAAAGCCAAGGTTCACGGAATAATTCCGTTCGGCCGCGCGGCGCGGCCCTCGGTGTGGTTCACGGCCGAAGAGTTGGCGGCGCTGCGCCGGCGTTCCAATCGGGAGCCGTGGAATGCGTACCGCCGGCAGTTGCTGAAGCTGGCGGGCAGTTCGGTCAAGGCCCGGCCCGGACGGGCGCACGGACGGGTCAACTCCGCCGCCCCGGTCTTTTGGGGATATCTGCTGACCGGCGAAGACGTCTATCGCAAGCGGATGATCGAATGGATGCGCTTCTTCGTCATGGACCGGAAGTTCGGCGAGTGGTACTACCGTGATGCAAAGCTCACCGCCCTGGGTTACGACCTGGTGGCTGATGAGTTGGACCCCGCCTTCCGCGCGCCGGTGCAGGAGTACCTGCTCGCGGCCCTGGATCACTACGTCGAGCACGACATGCCCGGCTCGTGGTTTGCCGACAACCCGACGTCCAACAACCCGATGGTCAACAGCGCCGCGGTCGTGCTGGCGTTGATGTTCGACCACGCGCGCCACGACGCAGACCGGATCCTCGCCGAGGCCAAGCGAAACGCGGCGCGTTACATCGATGTGGCCTTCTCGCCGGACGGCGCGTGGACCGAGGGGATGAGCTGGGCCGCCGCCGGATTGGCGGATTACTTCGAGTTGGCCCGGTTGTTGGCGCAGCATCGGGACGACCGGACCCTGCTGGGCCGAAAGCGCTTGGCCAGGGCCACGCGCATGTACGAGTTGATGACCGTCTCGCAGGACGAGCTGATCACCTACAACAACATGCACCACGGCATGAAAGGCGCGGCGCCGGCAGCGCACCTCGACGCGCGGACAGACACGCCGTTGCTGCGGTGGGTGGCCGATGCCGCGGTGGCGCACGTCGGCCCGGGCAACGCCCATGAACTGGGCCTGGCAATGATGTGGCGCAGCGACAAGCCGGCCCCCGACACCGAGCCCGACCTGCCCGTCCTCGCCAGGCTCGACGATGTGAACTGGGTAACCATGCGCAGCCACGGGCGCGTCAACGCCCCGCTCCTGGTCGGGCTCAAAGGCATGCAGAACGGGCCGCAGCCCTACCACCAGCAGACGGATCCGGCGAGCTTCACCCTCTATAACGCCGGCGAGCCGCTCGTGCTCGACCCCGGCTGGGGTCAGAGCCGGGCGGAGCAGCACTCAATCCCCCTGATCGACGGGCGCGGCCCGGACCGCTGGGGTGCAGCGATCACCGACACGCTCAGTCACGGTCCGTGGCGCGCCGCGGTCGTCGATGCCACCGATGCCTACCACTGGAGCACCGGCGCCAGGCGCATGCGCCGCACCGTCGTCATGCATCGCGAGGGTGCGGTAGTCGTGTTCGACGACATTGCGCCCGCCCGGGACAAGCCGAACAAGGTGCGCTGGAATTTGCAGACCCCCGCTGCGGAGTTGGCCGAAGGCAGCTTGATCAAGGTGGTCGGCCGGACCGTGGCGATGACGGCCAGATTGTTCGGTCCCGCGGTCGAAATCTCCACCCGGAAGCAAAAACGGAAATATCGCAAAACGCAATGGTACACGGTCTCCGCCGACTACACCGCCGCGCCGGAGCGTCCGCTGGTAACCGTGATCCGGGTTGGTCAGGATACGAACGCCCCGGAAGTTAACGCCGATGTGACGTATCAACCGGACCGCATCACCGTGGCCCTCGGCGAGCGCGGCAAACTGACATTCCGGCAGATCAATGCCGGTTGGGGACTGGTCAAGCCCGGCGACGAGGCCGGCAAGCTGCTGCTCACCCCGCAGCCGCTGACCACCAAGCCGCGCGTCGTCGCCGTCAAGGCCGACCGGCCACCGACACTCGACGGTAAGCTGGACGATGCGGTCTGGCGGTCGGCCAAAGTCGCGGACGCCTTCGTGCCCGGCGATTCGTGGGATGCCGATGCGAAGGTCCGGGCCCCTACCGAGGCGAAATTCGCTTGGGACGAACAGAACCTCTATCTGGCCATTCGCGCCCATGAGCCGGACCTCGCCGGCGTCGTCAGCACGCTGGTTGGCCCGGCGCAATCGCTGATGCACGACGACCACATCCAGTTCTTTCTGGACCCGGGCAACGAGCACGCCGTCAACCGTTACTTCGGCTACCATCTGCCGGCCGATGGCATGCACCTCGGAGTGTACGGCAAGATGGGCGACATCGGCTCAGGCGAATTGACCATCCGCGCCAGCCGCGAGACCGACGAACCCACCGCCTGGACGCTGGAGATCGCTATCCCCTGGAACGAACTGCTCGACGACCCCTGGCGTAAACTGATGGTCCGGCGGCCGACCTCGGGCCTGGAGATGTCGATGAACCTGCGGCGTTACCGCATGCCGCCGCCCAAAGAAACGTCCACATGGTCCCGCAGCGAACCGAATCCGGCCGCCGTCCCCTGGCGCTGGGGTACTCTCGTGCTGGAGTAGAAGGCCCCGTGAAGCAAGACGATCCGGTTCCTGGAGGGCGGTGCCTATCGCGATGCAGACAAGCCCTTTCCGCTGGTCCTGATGACCTACCCGGATTATCGCGTACCCAAGGCGCACCCCGCCATCTGCACCATTGTCGATGGCTTGAACTTGACGGTGTCTGTGGCAATATACTTCCCTGTGGCTGCACCCCTGTAAAAGTGAGTTGACTTTGCCTATGACACCTTTGCCAAATCGTAATGACCCTTGCCCGTGCGGCTCGGGCCGAAAGTATAAGAAATGCTGCCTTCGGAAGGATCAGGAGGCGGAAAGGAATTCGGCGGCCGGTTTTGCCGACGATTCGGGAAACCATCGGAAACCGTTCCCTCAGCTTCCCGGCATGGCCGATGCGCCCGACTGCTTCGACAGCTTCGAGGAAGTCCAGGACTTCGTTCGCAAACAGACCGAGTCGTACAATCAGACGCCGCAGGATGAGCTCGGCGGGCTGTCGCCGGAACAGGCCTTCATGCTGCTCAACAGCGCCTGGGAGAGTCCCGACTTCCCCCTTCAGTTCAACCAGACGCTCCCCCTCGACCGGCTGGAAGATGGATCACGGTTCTTCCGCAATTGCCGGCGATTCCTTTCCCTCGCTCAGGACCAGGACGGCCTCGAGCGAACGCAGAAGGGGAACCTGAACCGCAAGGTCGTTGCCGAATTGATGGATTGCTTCGATCTGCCGGATGGCGAACGGGACGCGATCCTGGCCGTCAACAAGACCATCAACGAGCACGATGTCCGCGACATCCATCTGGTTCGGATTGTCTGCGAAACTGCCGGGATGATCTACCCGCGCAAGGCACGATTCCGAATCCCGAAGGACAAGGCCAAGCTGCTCGCCCCGGATCGGGCCGGCGAGCCGTTCGTTGTGTTGGTACAAGGCTACTTTCGAAAGTTTTCCATGGCCTATCTCGACCGCTATCCGGACTGCCCCGGCGTCCAGCACTGCATTGCTTATACCCTCCTTCAACTTTGCCGGCTGGAAGACGACTGGCACGACTACCGGGAGGTCCTGCCCAGACTCTTCCTGCCGTCCGTTATGCAGGAGGCCGAGGACGCCTGCTCCGGGCCCTACACCAACACGGACGCCTTCCTTGAGACCCGCGTCTTCAGCCACCTGGTCCGTTGGGGCTTCCTTGAAGCCCGTTACTGTCGAGATGAAGGAGCATACGTCGACCGCATCGCCGCCCTGCGCCCGACCCCGCTCCTGCGGGACGCCATCCAGGTAAGCCCCTCGTCCGGCATCTGAGGACCCAGCTGCCGGATCGCCGGGTTGGCGGTCCAACTCCACTGAGACGTGCTGCTGCATGCTGCACGCACTCATGCTCTGGTATTCCATATATCAGCATAGCGGCTGGCCGAGCCTCCCCCGAAATCCACTTGACAGACAACGTTCGGCGCGCTAATGTCCTGAGAAATAACGGTACATTCCATGGAGATGCACAGGCGGTTCACTTTGATCGAGTTGTTGGTCGTCGTGGCAATTATTGCGGTGCTGGCGGCCATGCTGCTCCCTGCCTTGAGCCGGGCGCGGGAGTCGGCCACCCTGGCACGCTGCCTGTCGAACCAACGCCAGGTCGGCATCGGCATCGCCGAATACAGATCGGAGAACAACGAGTTCCTGCCGCCGACCATTACTGAACTCGGCAGCAGCCACTGGGAGATGTACGGCAACGGCTACGACATTGACGGACGGATCTGGTCGGACATCCTGATCGACGACGGCCTTCTGGACAAAGGGGTCTTCGACTGTGTGTCGATCGGCGGCGAACGAACCGAGGGGTTCGGCGGCGTTCCGGTGACGGACTACCCGGACTACGGCTGGCTGACCTATCACAACGACGGCTATGCCGCCAATCACCCGGAGATGTACGTCGCCACTGCCCAAATGGGCAACGACTATCGCAAGAGTCCCTGGCGGACCGACAAGATCACGCGGCCGGAGGAAGGCATGCTGATGACCGAGAACAACGGCGACGCACTCTACGGCCGCGGCGTGGTCTGGTACTGGACCCTGGGCGACCCGCCGCACGGCCGGAGCTTCGGTGTGCTCTTCCACGATCTGCACGTGGAAGGCGTCAACATCGGGACGTTCCCGATCAACGACTACTGGCTCTACAAGGACAACGTCGTCAATCCGAGTCCGCACTGGCGCCCCTACGCCCCGTACTTCCCCTGAAACGCGGACGCCCTGCGACCGCCGAACCAACTGATCCGCCCGGAACTTCCCGCGCCGCACAGTGTCCTATTAATAAACAAGACAAACGCGCGCGACGAATACAGCGTCTCGCGACGAAACGGGTCAAACATGCGGGCCGGCCCGACGCAGATTCTGTCGCGGCATTGCTGAAAGCAGCGCCGCTGTGGAGTGCGGTGGCCCCGCAGTACAGTAGCGGGGTGCCGAAGGCACCTGACGCCGCTTTGGTATCGAGCGCCCGGCATTGGCCGGAGCGCGGCGCAGTCCCCGTCCGGAGCGTGATCGCCCCCCGCAGTCCTCGCTTGATCTCACCATATTGTGACTATATATTACCTCCCAATCTATTTAAGAGGTAATATATGACTGGAAATCGTGAGTTGCATGTGTCCGGGCAGGTGGCGGAGATGCTGCTGCGGCTGGGACGGAATATCCGGGTCGCCCGCCAACGGCGGGGGCTGACCGTGAAGGAACTGGCCGGGCGGATGTTCGTTGCCGAAAAGACCTTGCGACGGCTGGAACACGGTGCCGCGGGCGTCGGTATCGGCACTCTGGCCGCGGCGCTGTGGGCTCTAGGACTTCAGGATCAATTGGGCGATCTGGCGGCGCCCGACAATGATCCGGTCGGCCGCTTTGCCGAGGAACAGAAGGAACGCAAGCGCGTCCGCAGGAAGGCCGACGCGGAGCTGGATTTCTGATGGACCGAGCCTACGTCTTCATCTATCTGCCCGGCGATACGCGAGCCGTCCCGGCCGGCCTCTTCGAGCACCTTCCGGATGTCGGTGCGGGGCGGTTCCGCTACGGTCGCCGCTACCGGCAGCGACCGGCAGCGATGGCCGTCGATCCGGTCGCGTTGCCGTTGGTCCTGCCGGAACGGGAGACAACGTTGAACGGCGGCATGTTCGGCGCAATCCGCGATGCCGCTCCGGACTACTGGGGGCGACTGGTAGTCGCGGCGCAACTGCGGACGGACCCGTCGGCGCTCAACGAAGTCGACCTGCTCCTCTGGAGCAACGCGACGCGGGTCGGCAATCTCGACTTCCGCACGTCGCCCGATGCCGAAGAGCCGGAAGCTGCGGTGCCGCAGTTCGCCCAGCTCCAGGATCTCCTGACGGCCGCGGACCGCCTGCAGGCCGGTGAGGATGTGGCGCCGCACTTCATCAAGCTGCTGCGTCAAGGCAGCAGTCTCGGCGGCGCCCGGCCCAAGTGCACGGTGGCGCACGGAAACGCCTTGTGGCTGGCGAAGTTTCCGTGCCGCGACGAACGCGTGAATCTGCCGCGCATCGAGTATGCCTGCATGCGGCTGGCCGGCAAGTGCGGGATCCGAATCCCAGAGTTGAACGTCGTTCGCGTTGGTGCGGCCGACGTCCTGATGGTGAAGCGATTCGATCGGGCGCGGCACCGTGAAGGCTGGCTCCGCAGCGGCTTCGTCAGCGCCCTCTCGCTTGCCGAGTGGGACGAACGTGACCGGATGTCGTGGAGCTACCCGGCGCTGGCAGAGCGGATGCGCCAGCACTGCAACCGTCCCGACATGGAAGAGCTTTTCCGACGGATGCTGTTCAACATCATGGTCCGGAACACCGACGACCATCCCCGGAACCACGGCTTCCTGATCCGCAGCGACGGCATCAGGCTCTCGCCGGCCTATGACTTGGTCCCGAGCCTGACCTTGCCGGGCGTCGGCACGGAATTCAACCTGGCCATGACCGTCGGCGAACAGGGCCGTCTGGCGACGGTTCAAAACGCCCTCTCCCGCGCCGCTGCCTTCGGCCTCAAGCCGTCTGCCGCCCTGGAGGTCGTCGAAGAATTGCGCGGAACGATTGCCGGCTGGGCCGCGGACTTCCTCGCCGACGGCGTCGACGAAGAGACCGTGGAAGCGCTCAGGCCGTCCTTTGCCGCCTGCCGCTGACGGCCAGCCCCCAGTGTGCTGATTCACAGATCCCGATGGCGTCGGTATCAGTGTTTCCTTGTTGGAGTTCACAGCTTCAGCTGTGTCCGGTACCCAAGGCTTCGGACACAGCTGAAGCTGTGAGACGGGTCAATGGACCTATGGCTGCGGAAGGACAGCCGCGAAGCGTCAACAACGAAGAACGCCCACCCCCCCCGTTTGCTCTTTTCGCGGACCGTGCACGGTCAGCGGCCTCGTTCCGTTGTCCCGGCTGAGCCATGCTTTGATTTTCTAAAGGAATAGTATGTTTATTCGGTTGATTTTCTAAAGGAACTGCCCTGCACGCAGCCCGTCAGGTTGGTCAACAGATCAAGTATACCCACCTTGGCGATGGCTTCACCGGCCCGACAAATCGGAAGGCGTTCGACCTGCTCTGCCTGGCACGGGTGCTTCACAAGATACCGCTTGGTCCTCTACTCGGGCCCGTACGCTCGTCGACCGGAACAACGGCTGCGCTTCATTCCCCTTTACTTCGCCGGCGCACTTGCCGGCCCTGCCGAGTAATGGAACTGCCGAGACGTCACCGATTCCGGCCCTCTCGGTATCCGGCATACTCGCCGTCGACGTAGGTCTCCTGGCCCATCACAAAACGGTTCGGCGTGATGCAGTGACGCATCGACTCGATGAGCTGCATCCGCATGCGGCTGATGCGTTCCTGCTGCTCCGGCGCCGCGATCAGGTTGGTCGTCTCCCACGGGTCATTGATCAGGTCGTAGAGTGCATCGGTGCGTTCGGGGTAGTAGACGTATTTCCAGTCGGTTTCACGCACCATGCGCCAGCCGGGGCTGGCCACCGGCGCTTCAAGGACCTCCTTCGACGTTGGCTCGGCGGCACAGAGTGGTTGGGCGCCGTCGTTGTCGTAGCCCACTTCCGCGTAGGCCCAGGCGCGCGGAGGAGGTCCTTCGCCGAGGACGTAGTTCCGGAACGAATAGCCCGGCGACTGGCGCAGGTGGCGGCGCGGATTGTCTCCGAGGCCGGCGAAATCGAGGATGGTGGCGGGCACGTCGATCGATTCCATCGGGCCGTCCAGAATCTTCCCGGCCGGCACGGTGCCTGGTTGCCAGAGGATGACCGGCGTGCGCAGCGAACTGTCGTGGGGATAGCCTTTGTGGGCGAGATCAAAGTGCCCCATCATGTCGCCGTGGTCCGTCGTGAAGACCACCAGTGTGTTGCTCGCGAAACCTCTGTCCTCAAGCATCTGCAGCAGGTCGCCGATCTCGTCGTCGACCTGTTCGATCATCCCGAGGTATGCTGCCATGCGGCGCTTCCAGTAGGCAACGCGCTCGGGATCATCAACGCCGACCGGGTCCGGCATGTCCTCCGGTCGATGGCGCCCATGGTACTCTTCCGGCGGGTCGATCGGGAAGTGCGGCCCGCAAATCGAAGCGTGCAGGAAGAAGGGCTGGTCGCGGTCGTACGCCTGCAGCCACTCGCGCGCTTTCCGTCCGATGAAGCCGTCGGCGCTGTCCTCGCGCGTCAGGAACGACGCGTCGGATGGTTCGTCGGCACCGAGCTGTTCGAGCCGTCGTTCGAGATCCTTGCGATAGCGCTCCAGGAGCCCCTTGTCCTCGAGGTCGTGCGTCCAGCTGCAGCTGTCCCAGTAGGAGAAGGATTTGCCGCAGACCTCCATGACGTGATCGAAGCCGCGGCCCTGGGCCTCCTTGACGAACTGCGGATCGGTCAGGTCATCACCCCACCGACCTTGCGCGTGGAGCTTACCGATCAGCGCCGTGTGATAGCCGGCTTGCTGCAATGCACGCGGCATACTGTCCAGGCCCACGGGCCAGGGATGCCAGTTGCCCAGCAAGCCGGCCGCAACCTGTGACGGATACAGTCCGTGCACCCAACCCATACGCGTCGGCAAACAGATCGGGCAACACGACACCGCGTTGGTGAAAGTCGTCCCTTCCCGTTGCAGCCGCTCCAGAGTGGGGATACGCAGATTCGGGATCGTCCGCTGGTCAAAGAGGTTCCAACGATGCTGGTCGTCGGTGATGAAGAGAATGTTCGGGCGATGGTATTCTGTATTCTGTGTCATACTCAGGGCACCGGCGTTCGGCGCTTCTGCACGTGTGTCCAGGTTGTCCTTGTATTTTGTTGCGGGTGCCCTATTGTCCTGCGTATTATAGAGACACTCCGGGCCCGTGTCAATGCGGGTTGCGCATGATTGCCGGGCTGGTATGCTCCAGCAATCCAGTCAGAAAAAGGATGAATAGGCCATGCAGACGACTCGCCGAGACTTCCTGCGAATTGTTGCTGCCACAGCGACGGTGCCGTGGTTGGCATCCCGCGTTTGCGCCGGTGGCGACGGTGCGCAGCGCCCGAACATCATCATCGTGCTGGCCGACGACCTCGGCTACGGCGATCCGGGTTGCTACAATCCGAAGTCGAAGATCCCGACGCCGAACATCGACAAGCTGGCTGCCGAAGGGATGCGCTTTACCGACGCGCATTGTGCGGCCGCGATCTGCACGCCGACGCGCTACAGCCTGCTGACCGGGCGCAACCCCTGGCGCGGCTCCTGGCGTCGAGGGGTTGCGAAACACACCGACGGTCCAACGATCGAGAAGGGGCTTCCGACGTTGCCTGGCGTGCTGAAGAAGGCCGGCTATCGGACGGCCTTCGTCGGCAAGTGGCATCTCGGACAGGCGAAAGGCAAAGCTGCCTCCGCAAAGAACGAGGAGTTGATTGCGGCTGCCGCCGGGGCTGCAGGCTTCGATGACGTCCTGAAGACGTGGCCGGACGGGATCCCGAAGGACCGGGTGAAGCTCTTCCGCGAGGCCGACGAGCGGATCCGGAAACAGACGCTGGCGTATCTCAACGTGCGCCGCGCCGACGCCGGCCGGAAGCCGTTCTTCTTCTACGTCAATCCGAACAACCCGCACGATCCCTTCATCACGACGGCGAAGTGGCGTGGTAAGAGCAAGGTCGGCCACTATGGCGATGAGGTCATGCAGCTCGACGCCTTCCTGGGCGATATCATGGCGACGCTGAAGCGGACCGGGCTGGAGCGCAACACGCTGCTGATCTTCACCAGCGACAACGGTCCAGAGACTGCGAGGCGCGACTACACGAAGTACCCGTTCCAGATTCCTGAGGATGCGGACGACCGGATCAAACTGGCCGAACGCCGCAAACGCTTCAAGCACGACAGCTCCGGCGGTCTGAACGGCGCGAAGTACAGCGCTCTGGAAGCGGGCCATCGGGTGCCGTTCATCGCGCGTTGGCCCGGCCGGATCCGTCAAGGCGTGGTGGAATCCGGTCTCGTCTCGCAGACCGATTTGCTCGCGACCTGCGCGGCGGTCGCCGGGGCGGAGCTTCCCGACGCCGGCGCCGAGGACAGCCTCAATCAGTTGCCGCTCTTCCTCGGAGCCGCGAAGGAGTCGATCCGGACGCAAGGCGTTTTCGCCAGTTCCAAAGTGGAGTCAGTGGTGATGCGCAGGGATGAGTGGACCTTGATCGGGCCGCTGCCGGGCGTCAGCAGGAGGAAAGGGAAGTACGAGCTTTACAATCTCAAGGACGATCCGGCCCAGAAGAAGAACGTCGGCCGCCAACACCCGGAACTCGCAAAAGAACTTCGCCGCCTTCTCAGGCAGGAGGCAACGCGCAGGAAGCGCCGAGTGGAATGACAGAGGCCGCCCGGTCAAGTCCTTGCTCGCAGGGCGTATTGGAGTACTGTCTTCGCTCCTGCCGCATTGAAGTGGGTGGGGCCGGCGTTGATGTCGGTGGTGGGCGGATTGCCGATCAGCAAGAAACCGCAACAGACGAAAGGGATCCTATATGCGCTATGACACTCTGCTGAAACGCCATCCGGAGAACCCTCTGATCAGCCCCCTTGATTTTCCGTACGGCAACGCCGACGCCGTGTTCAACTGCGGCCAGACAATGCTGGGCGACAAAACAATCCTCTTGCTCTCGGTCCTGCTGATGGACCAGAACGGCGCCCGAGTCCATGTTGCCGAGAGCACCGACGGCATCCGTTTCGACATCCACGAAGAGCCGCTGATGCACGGGGGAATGCTGGGGGAGCCGGCCCTGCGTCAGCTCGATTCGCATCCGATCGACACGCGCGTCACCCGGATTGACGATACCTACTACATCGTCCGGCCGGGGAAGAACGCCATGGACTTCCTGTTCCAGACGGAGGACTTCCTGACCTGTGAGTTTGTTGACGTCATCGCCCTGGGCCACAACCGCGTGCCGTGCCTGTTCCCGGAGAAGATCGAGGGCTACTACTGGAAGCTGGATCGGCCGTCCTTCGGCAATCCGCCGGAGAACCGCGGCGAGATCTGGATTTCGCGGTCGCCGGACCTCGTGCACTGGGGCCACTTCCGGCCGATGCTCAAGCCGTTCATGCACTGGGGCAGTTTCAAGATCGGCCCGACCCCGCCGATCCGCACGGAGAAAGGCTGGCTGGAGATTATCCACGGCGTCAAACGCAACTGCTCGACGGCGCGCTATTCGCTGGGCGCCATGATGCTCGACCTTGACGACCCGACGAAGATCATCGGCCGCATGAACGGCTTTCTGCTGACGCCGGAGACCGATTACGAACACCAGGGCCGTACTCCGGACGTCGTCTTCACCTGCGGCGCCATCGCCGACTTCGACAGCCGCAAACTCCGCGTCTACTACGGCGGCGCCGATACCTGCATCTGCCTGGCTACCGGCGACCTCGATGTGATCATTGACGCATGTCTCGGAGATGGTTAGACGCGCCGGCATCTTGCCGACGCAAAGCGGTGTCTCAGGTCAGGCCGGTCAGGCGCCGGGGTGCTCGCGGACGATCAGGGCCTGCCGGCAGCGGCTGGCCCAACGCGGGCCGGGTCAGCGGCATGACCGTACCGGAATTCACCAACCACTCCATCGTCAATGTGGAGGGCGACTTCGACGGGGTCAATCAGAGCCATCTGGACGGCCATGCGGCATGGCTGAAACGCAGCGAATTCCCCGACGCCTTCTTCCACGGCGCAACCGCCGGCAACGGCACTTACTCAGACGAATCGGTTCGTCCGATCTTAAGTCAACAGGATTGGGGTTGGAATGGGGGATCTACCAGTAGTAGACGTCGGCGATGTTGGTGCCCTTCTCGGACACCATGTGGGAGTGGCTGCGCTGGTTGTCGATGCCGTACTGGTAGTCCTTGCCGATGACACTGTTCTTCATCCATTGCGTCGCGCCGTCGGCCGTAGTCCGGTGCGTACCCGCGATGACGGTTGCGGCCGTCAGTTGGTTGACGTAGGTCCGCCATTCGCCCTTTTCACCGTACAAATGGTTGGCGTTGACAGCGCCGGCGCCGCCGTTCCAGTTGGTCATGATGTGCGTGACATCCGCGAGCACCGCGTCGTCTCCGTCGGCGAGCGCGATCTGCAGCGGGGCGGCCGTCAGGTCCGTGTCATACTGGACCGGGGGGCGCCATAGATAGGCGTTTTCTTTGATCGGGATCTCGGAACCCGGGAGGTAGTAGTAGTTCGGCGTCCAGTAGTATTCGCCCGGGGCCAGATCGTTCTGCTTCAGATAGACGCCGACGGTCAGGTCATCGAGATCCTGCACACTGCGGGGAGCGCGCGTAGATGGACATCCAAGCAATGGACGCGCCAGGCCGTACTCGCGCAGGGGATCCACCAGTGACGACTTACTCCAGTACTTCGGATGCGGCACTTCATAGCTGCCATCCCAGTTGGTCTGCTTGGTTTGGTCGACAGTGGCCCAGCGGGTGGCAAACCGACCGTTGTTGTCGTCGGCCCGGAAAAGGAAGGCTAAGTATAGTTCCTTCTGGTTGTTGATACAGAGCGCACGCTTCGCCGCGTCGCGAGCCCGCCCCAACACCGGGAGCAGCATTGCCGCCAGGATGGCGATGATGGCAACAACGACCAGCAGTTCGGTGAGCGTGAACACCATCCACTTCTTTTCCCGCCCCCCTTCTGACTGCCGCGGCTGGAACGCAGGCTTTTCGGCCGATCGACTTGTGGGCGAATCAATCGATCGACGCTGGAGTTCCCAATCAGCCGTTGACAACATGGGTTCTGCCTCTTTTTCGGACCCTCTTTTTCGGCCCCCCTTTTCGTAACAGTCTCTCTGTTTCAAGTTAGCTCAAAAACGGCAAACGTCAAGCCATATCCTGTTATTTATAAGGACGATTTTCGGTTTGCCGGGGGGCGCGCCGGACACGGTGTGCTGGTCAATGCGGCAAAACCGTTTGAAGCGGCGTTGTATTTTCACTCCCTGTCCTATTTTAGAAGCAGGTCCATAACCTGCGAGCCAGATCTGGGAGAATCTCACCGTGACCGCAAACCCGAATGTTCTGTTTGTCATCTGCGATGATCTGAATAACGCGATTGCCGGCATGGGCCGGCAGCCATGCGCCCCGGCGCCGAATGTGCGGCGATTGCTGCAGAGTGGGGTGCGTTTTACCAATGCCCACAACAACTGCCCGCTTTGTCTGCCGTCGCGCAACAGCCTGTTCAGCGGCATCTACCCGTATGCCACCGGCCATTACACCTTGTGGGATCACTGGCCGACGCAGCAGCCGATCCAGCCGCCGCACCGCGGCATGAGCCGTTGGGACACGCAGCCGCTGCTGGGCGACGCCGTCACAATGCCGCGGCACTTCCTGAACCACGGCTACCGGTGTTTCGGTGCCGGCAAGGTCTTCCACAACGGCAACGGCAAGCCCGATTCGTGGACGGACTTCGCCTACGGCCCCGACTACGGCCCGGCGCTTTGGGATACGGAACAGAATTGCCCGACCCCATATAAGGGTCATCTACACCTGCTCGAGGGCGAGCCGCTGGCAAGTTACCGCCGGCGGTACAATGGTCTCGACCGGTTCTTCCTGAACGAAAAGGGATTCGCCACGCACATTTCTATGGCCTTCGGCCCGATGCCCGAGGTCTTCAGCGGCGACGCCGAACTGCGTGCCGCCGGCGAACCGTATCACTACGTCAGCGACGACGACCGCGATTTGCTGCACGATGAGAAGACCGCCGACTGGGTCGTCGACGTGCTGCAACAGCAGCATGACGAACCGTTCTTCGTCGCGGCCGGATTCATGAAACCACACACGCCGCTGAATGTGCCGCAACGCTTCTTCGACATGTTCCCGCCGGACGAACTGAAATTGCCGCCCTTGTTGGAGAACGACTGTGACGATTGCGCCCGGGCGCTGGTCGAGCACCGGCCGTACGGTTTTCTGACTTACGGCATGGTGATGAAAGGCGGGGAAGAAATGTGGCGAAAATGGCTGCAGGCCTACCTGGCGTGCGTCGCGTTCATGGACGAACAACTCGGCAAGATTCTCGACGCGCTGGAGGCAAGCCCGTACGCCGACAACACAATCATTGTCTTCACCAGCGACAACGGCTATCACATGGGCGAAAAGGAGTACCTGTACAAAGATTCGCTCAGGGAGGAATCCGGCGGTATCCCGTTGGTCATCCACGCGCCCGGTGCCACCGCGCCCGGCGGAATCTGTTCCAAGCCCGTGTCCTTGATCGACGTCTACCCCACACTGATCGATCTCTGCGGCTTGCCGGGCAACCCACATGGCGCGACGCACGGTCATCCGCTGCAGGGGCACAGCCTGCGACCGCTGCTGCAGGACCCGAACGGCTCCTGGAGCGGGCCGGACGTGGCGTTGACCTCCGTCCGCGGCGATACCGGCATCCACCATTCTGTACGCTCGGAACGCTATCGCTACACCGTCTGCAACAACGGCGAAGAGGAGCTCTACGACCACGAGACGGACCCGCATGAATGGCACAACCAGGCGGCGAACTCGGACTTCGACACCATCCGTCAGAAGTTGCGCATGCAATTATTCGATATGCTGCACGCCGGTCGCGGCTAAGTGCATGTGTACCGGAGTGAAAACGGGGTCTGACTTCATAGAAATTCGAGCCAACCTCTTCCTTGTTAGACTGATGCAACTCCCCACGACGAAACCAATAAACTGCCGTTGGATTCGATTCTTGCGAAACCGTTGAGCTCGACCTCGCGTGAGGCTATGATTCGGCCCTTCAGGTCTGTGTTTCAGGATCAACCAATACCCGGGCCTGCAGCCCCCGCATGTCATGCTCACCAGACCTGGCAGGCCAGGTCGTTCGGGGGCTCACTCTGGGTACGATATCAATGCCGGCCCTGTGGGCCTCAGGACACCGCTTTCGAGGCTAAGCTTGACGGTTTCACAAAAATCCGTGATGGTGGTTTCTACCCCTCGATGTAGTAGACTGCGTCACCATCGGCCATTCCGGCCCCGACCGTAGTTTCTAAGTTCGGGTATGCCTGGGGTGCGGGTGTTCGATAGCGGCTCCAACGGCGGAAATCCACCGCCCTGCAAGGGTAAGGGGCACAAATAGGGCAGAAATGGGTAAATCTGGGGATCAACGGGAGTCGCGACCGGGGGCGCCGCCACTCTCAATGACCCTCTGTTTTGAGTCTAAGTCAGGCTCCCAGGCAACAAAAAAGAGCGGATCTCACAGGAGAACCGCTCGTCTTGGCGGAGAGAGTGGGATTCGAACCCACGGAACACTTGCGTGCTCACCGCATTTCGAGTGCGGCCCGTTCGACCAGCTCCGGCATCTCTCCGCTGGGTATGACGGACATGACGGGGATACCTTACGCCCGAGGGCATTGGTGCGCCCAGTCATTTAAAACAAAATGGAGCGGGTGAACGGACTCGAACCGTCGACAATCACGTTGGCAACGTGATGCTCTACCAACTGAGCTACACCCGCTCTTGAAAAGGCAGGGGGTAACAATAGCCAGCGCTGAACGGCATTGCAACCCGGAAAATGCGAAAAAGCAGGAACCCATACCCGGAGGACCGGCGCCGGAGCTATGCGGCATTTCGTGCCGTAATTGTCTGAATTGCGCCGGGGCATTTCCGGCTCTCAACTTTGCTGTTCTCCGCCGCAAACAGCTCGCCGCAAACGTCGCCCACGCCTGCCCGAGAACCAGAACGCCAACTGCTTTCTGCGCCAGTCCGGCCAGGCGGCTTGTCCACCCCGAAACATCGGGGCGCCGGCGAACAGGCGTTGTTTGTCCCGACACATCTCGGGGCGGGCATTGTGTTTCGGCGTCAACGCCGCCGGCTGGATGCTTGACCCCGCTCTCCGAGAGGAACCCCACAGCTGAGCTTGGGGGAAATGTACACTCCCGACACAGTCGAAGGGATCTTTTCGCGGCGGGTGCCGCGCCTGTGGCGGCGCTGAAACGCTCCGTTTCGTGCATCCCCTGGCATCGGTGTGGAGGTCGCTCCGCCATCAGCCGGCACGACTTTGGGCCTGTCATTCGCCGCGCTCCAGACGGCGCATGGCGATTACGTCAATCTGATCCTTCTCGCGAACCGAATTCCTCTTGGTCTCGATCAGGCCGGCGGGCGACAGATACTTCAGGCCATCCTCGGTTTCACGTGTATCGGGCAGAAATTCTTCGTAGGTCTTGTCCGCCAGCAGTGTAAACATGTCCAGGACAAAGTCCTCCTCCAGCCGAATGGCTCCGGGGATGGGTGCGAAATCCTCCGGCGTGAGGTCTCGGATGTATCCATCCCCCCATCGAGAAAGCGCCGCAAAAACCCGACTGATGTTCTCCGGCGTCGAGCGAACCAGGATGTCCAGATCTTCTGTCGTCCGAACGAAGCCGTTCAGCGCACATGCCACCCCTCCGACCACAATGAACTCGACTTCACGTTTTTGGAGGAGCGCGAGGACAACGCCAAAATCAGTGTCCATGGTGTCCCCGCCCCACGACTTTCCGTGGTTTGCGTTGATGCGGATCCGGTTTTGGCTTTACCCCCAACGCCCGCATGGACCGGTTCAACCGCTCCAGCCTGACAAGAGGAGAAGCTGCCTCCCGGGCCCGGCCCACTCGTTTACGAATGTGTTCATCCATATCATACTTTACTCTCACAGCGTCGATCTGCCAAGGCTGCCGGCCCGCCGAAGGTGAGCCCTCGTCTGCTGCCCTCTGCATTCATTCTGTGTCGAGATCCCGCACCTTTCCGGTGGGGAGTTTCAGGATCGGTCACCTACACCAGACAGCCACCTCGCGTTCCCGTTTTTCGGCCGAGGTATTCGTCCCTGCCGCTAAAATGTATCCACGAGCATCCTGCTCATGTCCGAAGCACAAGCAGGAGTGCTTGTGACACATCCGAATAGCGCCGGCAGCTTCGCTCGGACGCAGCCGAGCTGCTGAAGGATTTACAGGCCCCGCGCCCACGCACAAGTGCACATGAGCGCGAAGGCGAGTGTCCCGTGCAGGATCAGAGGTCCAGGCGGATCTTGGGATCTTTCGCTTTTCTTCGGGCCGGCGCTGCCGTTGCTTTCTCGGCCTTGGCGGGTTCCTTGCCGATGTCGGCCAACGGCGTGAATTTCCACGTGCCCCAGGCATAGGGCAGCAGCCGGGCTTCGCTGGGGATGTCGGACACCATCGTGGAACTGCGGTTGCTCCAGTACAGGCGCGACCGGGTCTCGGCGCCGTTGCCGGTGAGGATGCCGATGTCGCCGATCGTCTTCAGGCGGGTCTTCGGCTTCAGGCCGATGACCGACAACGGGATCGCCAGTTCGTAGACGCCGCCCTGCTGGGCCAACTTCACCTGGCTGCTGATCTCTTTGACACTGTCGAAGCTGACGTGGCCAACGGGAGACGTGTACTCCTGCTTCCGCCCCGGGCCGCCGATCTGCTGATAGCGAATCGCTTTCACCGGGCCGCGCAACGGATCGCGCAGCCGCGTCACGAAGATGCGGATATCGCCGGCCGCTACGTTTCCGGCGTTCTTACTCAGACGTTTGTTGCGCTTCGGCTGTTCCTTCGTCGGGTCGGTCCGGATCATCAGGTCCAAACCGCCGCCGGACGCAAACGCCGTCGGCAGGCCGTCGGCCAGATTGTTCTGCAGCAGTTTCGGGTCGCTCGTTTTCCAAGCCGCATAGAGCGTCGTACCGCGGACCGCGAGGGCGGCATAGGTCTTCGTGCGCTTGTCGATCTCAACCCAATCGGCCTTGGCCCATTCATTGAGTTTACCGTCCAGCACCGGGGCTTGCGGCAGGATCGCCACGGCCAGGTTGCGCTCGATCGTCCGGAACTCACCGGCTTCGATGTATTCCGGCGCCTTGTTCGCCAGCATCGCGGCGGTCACCGGCAAGGAGGTCCTTGGCAGGCGTTTGATTGAATCCAGGTGCAGGACTTCGAAGGCGATGTTCTCGCAGCGGCCGCCGGCGGTGAAGATAACGCGGCCGTCGGCGAGCTGGTCGAGCGCCGGCCAGAAGTGTTCCTCGCCCCAACTGACGTCGTCAATGATCATCCCGGGTTTGGCTTCCGGCGCGCTGTTGACGGGAACCACGCGCGCGTCGCCACCCAGGTCGGTGACGTAAAGGCCGTCGGTGGTGATGAGCGGTACGTTGCCGCGGTAGCCGTTGAGCGCGAACATCTCGCAGTCCTTGGCCCCCTTTGGCGTGAAGGGGAAACCGATGTTCCGTTGACAACTGATGAGTTGTCCTTTGAACGCGGCGGTATTCTGCCGCACACCGTTGATGCGCCAGGACGGCTTCCCGTCTTTGTAGGCGACCATCTCGCGGTAGTTCGCCTGGAACCGGCCCATGGTGAAGATGAAATGCCCGTCGTCGCCGAGGACGGTATCGCTGAGGAAGTAGCCGTCCGGGATCAGTTTCATCTTATTCATGTCATAGACGGGGACGCCCCTGGCGTTGAACCTGGGCGCGGGGATCCGGACGCCGCCGGTGGTCATGACGGTCAGATCGTCATTGAACGCGATGCGTTGGAAGTCGCGTTTGACCGGGGCCCGCGGGAAGATGCGATGCTGAATTTCGTCGGCTTGCGGGACACCGTCGACATTGAGATCGGACCACACAACGAGCCGCGATTTCCAGTGGCCCTGTTGTTTGTAGATCTCTTTCAGAAACGCCGCCAGTTTCGGGTCCTGCTTGGCCGCGGCGGCGAATGTACAGGTCTCCGGAGTCTTGCCGGGGAACCCGATGTAGACCACGGGCCGAGCCAGACACTTGGCGTCGTCGAACAGGAAGACCTGTCCGGGGCCGTCACCGAAATAGGCCGATCCGAAGAAGCTGTTGACCATATAATGGCGGCCGTTGGTGTAGACACTGGTGTCGGGACAGCGGGCGCCGATGTCGCCGGGCTGCTGCAAGCGTTCCTTGACGGCGTTGTAGGTCTTGTGATGGAAGATACCGCGCGGCTTCGATTCGCCGGTGGTCCAGTCGACCTTGAACTCGATGCCCTGCAGGCCGCTGCTGTAGTAGAAACGCGAAGGGTCTTTCGGGTCCCAGTGGCCGCCGCCGCCGTATTTCGGCGGGCCGTACAGGCCCTTGATGAATTTGCCGGTTGCCGCGTTCCGCAGGGAGACACGCTTCGGCGCGTAGTTCTGTTCGGCCACCCAGAGCTGCCCCTTGCTGTCGACCGCCATCCCGGCCGGCCGGCACATGCCGCGTTCGTCGTACAATCCGAATTGCTGACCACCGGGTTTGCCGATCGTCCGCCGGAGCTTTCCACTATGGTCGTAGACCTTGACCTGATGGCTCTTGCCCCAGTCGGAAATGTAAAACGAGGTCCCATGCAGCAGCACCCGGCGCGGGTCCTCCAGACCACGAACAACGGTTACACCCTTCCCCAACGCCGGCTTCTGCGGGTTGGTCAGATTCGGCCGGAACCGTTTCAGCGTGGTGCCGACAAGAACGTAGAGATTGCCCTTGCTGTTGAACGTCAGCCCGCGCACATCCGGCAGCGGCATCGTGCCCTGGCGCTTGCGGATATCGCCCTCCTTAGACAGCGACAGATCGTAGCACCGGATCACGCCTTCCAGCGGCAGGCTGACAAGCAGCACCCGGTTGTAGGCCGCACAGTCGCGCTTGGGCCGGTCCTCCCAACCGGTCTTCTTCCATTTCTCACGACAACGGCGCTGCATCAACTGGTCGGCTTCCGTGTCCATGTCGACCTGATTGACGGCGACGATGCCGGCTTTGCCCAAGCCGTATAGCTGGACCCGGGGATCGGCCTTCGGCCCGGGATCCGTGGTCAACGAATACATACCGCTCATGCCGTGCATCTTCGTGCCGTACAGTTTGCGGCCGGACTCATCGACCCAGATGATGCCGTGCCCGGCTTCCGCACCGGAGGCAACCAGGAGCAGTTGCGGCTGTTTCCCCAGCGGCGAGCCCTGGGGCAGGAACAGCACGTCGCCCGGCGGCGTGTGATCCGCCATCCAGCCGCCGGTGTTGTCGGGTGTGTGCCACGGCGGATTGCCCGGACTCTGCACCGCCACCTGGTATTTCAACTCGATGTCGTCGTGAATCAGGCCGCGCAGCGTGTAGGTGCCGGCGGCAACGCGTTTGCGTTTGACGTCGGCAAACTCATTAGGCAGGAAGTGGCCGACGTCGTAGCCGTCCCAGTACAAAGTATGCGTGCCGGCTTCGAACCAGGTGTCGTTGATCAGGTTCAACACACGCCGCCCTTCGGCATCGTCAATCACCAGGGTGACATAGCCGGGTTTATCCAGCTTGAAGCGGACGGGAATGTTGGCCTTGGGTTTCGGCTGGGCCGCCAGCTGTTCGTTGGTCAGCGCCTCTTGCTTGGCGCGACGTTTTCGTTTTGCTCGTTTATTCTTTGCCGCGGGAGCCGCGGTTGCCAATCCCAGAAGGACCAGCAGGATCAGATTCGTGTATCGCATGATTCTCTCCTTATTCCGTGTCGAAACCGAATTCGATTTCGTTCGCCCAGCTCTTACTCCAGTCGACGTGGAAGCTGTTGTTGCCCTTGGCGACGGAACGTTCTTTGGACAGTTCCATGCCCATGCCGCTGTCGTCGTGGTTCACCTTGAATGAGAACTTGATGGTCCGGCCGGCGTCACGCCGTTTCTTGACCCAGGGGATTTCGGACCACGGGATGGCGCACTCGGTGATACGCGTGTTGCCTTCGTGGACAACGACGAGTTTCGCCTGCTTCACGGCGCCGTCCTTCGGGCTCTTCGGCTGCCGCGGGTAGAAGTGCTTGTGCGGCATGCCGGGATAACGCAAACGCCAGACCTCCGTGCCGCCGCCGTATTCCCCGGCCACCTTGTTCAGGGCGTACTCGTAGTCGGTGCAGGCGTAGTTGATGTACTTCGGCATAGTCCCGGGAGGTCCGGGCAGTTGCCACTTCTGATCTTCCGGCAAGACGTTGAAAGCGATCTGCACGTTGTCGAAACGCGGGGCGTTGCCGGCGGGCAGAATCGGGTTTTTGCGATAGCTGTAGCGGCGGACGCCCGCCGGCCAGTGCAGCGGTTTCTTTTTGACGTCCGACACCAGCTTGAGCCGTTGGGTCTGGCCGCGCTTGGTACCGTCCGCCAGCCAGACAGCCAGTTTGCCGTAGGTCCCGGTCCAGTCGGCGCCGGTTTTGCTATCGGTCCCCAGCCACTGGGCGCCGGGCGCGGGAACGCTCTTAGCCTTCGCCGCGGCCGGATCGAGGAACAAGCCGGTGACGGCGCCGCGGGCGCTGTTCATGGGCAGGTGCAGCCGGACGCGGCCGTTCACCAGGAAGCGCATATAGAGGCCGTAGCGGCCGCCGACGTCCTTCACCTTGAGCAGCTCCTTACCGGTCGCCGCGTCGATCACGGTCGGCTTGGCCCAGCGGGTATGATACCCGCCTTTCCACTGAACGAACGCCAGCGTCAACGCCGTTGGTTTGTCGGCCTTCACCTCGAACGCGGCGTAGGTGGACAAGCCTTTCCAGCCTTTCGGCGCGATCGGTTCTTTCTTGTCCGGCCCCTGGACCGGCAACTGGTCGGCCATCCGCCCGGGCACCCGGCCCTTGATCGTCGCAAAGCTGTTCTTCGCGTCGATCTCATAACACGTTTTTGGATAGAAGTAGGCGTCGTCGTCGCGCGTCTCGAAACGCAATGTACCCGCGTGCGGCGTGCTGTCCGTGATCTTGACGCCGAAATAGAAATAGTCGTCATCATGCGCCACATAGCCGACAGCCAGACCGTGGGCGACGCCCTCATCAAAATCCATGAACGGGCGCCAGGCCTTCTCCATCATGCTCGCCGCGTGAAAGCCGTCGGCCCGGATCTCCTGCGGCAGGACCCCCTTCCAGTCGTCGAGCTTGCCGTCGACGGTGATCGTGCGTTTCTCGATGTAGTTGACGCGCATGGTCTCTTCGTGCACGGCCAGGCCGTCTTTGCCGGCGTCGAAGACCATCCGCATGGCGTACTGGTTGTCGGCCCTCGGTGCGCCGCCGGCAACCTTGACCAGGACCTCCTGCTTCTCCTGGGCCGCGAATGAGAGCGTTGACGGATGCTCGACTCTCAGCCCTGCCAGCGTGACGGACAGTCTGCCTTTCACGGGCCGGTTCAGCACGTTGGTCAGCGTCAGTTTGACGGCGCCGCCGTGGTCGACCGGCGCGGTCATATCATGCGCCAGACTGACCAGCGGTTCGACGCCGTCGATGCGGCCGGCCTGCAATGCGGCGAGCAGTTTACCGAAGGAACCGGGCTTGCCGTTGCCGCGCAGATAGAAGCCGCGGGCATCGAGCGGCACAATGATCTGGCCGGCGCGGGCAGGCACCGGGTTGCCGTAGAAGTCGTAGAGCGAGAAAGCCTCGCCGGGGACATCGAGCGTCATCGTGGCGTCGCGCCACGGCTGGTACTCCTTGAGCTTCGCCTGGATCTCCCGGCGTTTGTCGGCGTCCGCCGGGAGCTTGGCCAGTTGCTTGCGCCACTGCTCTTTCTGCCGCACCTCCGCCTGACTGCGGCAGGAGCGGAACAGATCGCCGTCATAGCGAAAGATGGAGCCCATATCGCCGAGGACGACCACCGTGCCGTCTTCCGGATCGGCTTTGCCGGCGGCCGTTTCATAGCCGTCGAAGATCATCACATAGGGCGGGCTCCGGCGGAACAGCAGTTCACGGAAATCGCGTTCGCCGACGAAATGCTGGAAGGCGCCGACGGCGGCGCCGGCCGACCATGTCTGGCGCACCTCGACCTTGCCTTTCACGCCGTGCAGGCGGACACGCGTGCCGGTATTGACCATCGAGTTGCTGTTGATGCCGACCACGCGCTGCTGGCCGAAGGAGTACATGGCCGCCAATGTCCCCGCAATGCGGTCGTCGGAGTTCGCCATCCAGCTTTCCGTATCCCAGACCTGCACCGGCGCCGGGTTGCCCTTCGCATCTCTGCGGTCGTTGAACATCCGCACATTGGTATGCGGGCTGCGGCCCTGGTAGTGGATGCTCATAAAGTCGAGCCACTTCAGGAACTTGTCGGAACCGTCGCCGAAGAGTTTGTCGAAGGTGTTGCTGCTCGAATCGCAGCCGCCGATGTAGACCTCGACGCCGGCCTCTTTCTCGGCGTCCTCAACGCCCCTGGCCATGGCGGTGAAAATGTTGCGATACCGGATCATGTCCGCCCCCCAGCCGGAAATACTGATCCCTTCCCACGGTTCGTTCCAGAGCATGACACCGTTGACCGGGCCCTTGGGCCAGCCGAAGTCGCTGCAGATGCGTTCGACAAACTTGCGAAAGTCGGGGTCCATCGCCGGCAGCCAGGCACGGTCGTCCTTGCCGCGGACACGCATGACGTCGTCCTCGTTCAGCCACTTGCGATAGCGGTCCAGCGGCTGGTGTTTCGCTGCGCCGGCGCCGAATTCCAGCGTCGTCGTCCGCCCGGCTTTGTGCAATTCCTGCATGCGGCCGGAAAACTCCGCATACCATTTCTCGAAGTTCTTGCTGGTGGTCGGCACATAGCCGACGCCGAGGCGGTTGGGCGTCACACCGAGACGTACGAGGATGTCGATGTTGCGCATGTCGACGGTCAGTTTGTAAAACCGGCGTTTGCGGTGTTGCGGCTTGAAGGTACGAACGCAAGAGGCCCCGAACAGCCGGTCGTGGCCGTCGAGTTCGATGATCAGGGCATAGCCGCCGAAGGTCTCGGGAATCGGCGGCGTGACCGTCACGTCCTGCCAGCCTTTGGCTTTCAGGTCCACGGCAATCGGCACCGAACCGACGTCCTTGAGTTTGCGGATCCCGATCAGGAAGAAGTTCGGACCCGGCGGCGTGTAGGTCTGATAGCGGATGATGTGGACCTTGCCGGCCTTCTTCAGCGGCCGGTTGGTCAGGTTCTCGAACTGGAAGGTGAAGGTCGCCTGGTCGCCCGGCCACAGCACATTAGCCGGTATCGAGCAGGCACGCAGCATGACCGCGACTTTGCCGTCGTTGCCGAAGGAGTTGCGGTAGGTCTCCGGCGTCGCGGTGACCCCCCAGGCGGCCGCGAAGTCCTCCAGCGGCACATGGCGATTGACCGTCTTCACCAACGGCTGGCCGGCCGGCAGACCAAAGCCGCAGGCGAGTATGAGAATTATGATGGACGCGAGGGTCCGGTTGCGTCGACTGTACATCAGCGACTCTCCTTGTTGCTTTCAGGTGAGGCGGCATCTACCCCTGATTCCGCCAACGCAGTTTCAATTGTCCTCGAACCCCTCGCTCGAAAAGCCGTCCTCTTGGTTTGCCGACGGTTCAGCCGGCGGCCAGAGCGCCGACAGCGGCGGGCAGAATCAACTCTCCCTTGACCCGTTGCTGCTGTTTGACGCGCAGGCCCTGTTCGCTCTTGATCAGTTCCTCGACGAGACGTGCGCCGAGATCGAAGTTCTTCTTGTCGATCGTCGCGGCCGGCAAGGCGCTGGTAAACTTGCTCTCGCGACTGTCGCCCCAGTAGTTGTCGTAACCGGTGATCAGGATGTCCTTGCCGGGCTCTTTGCCGAGCATGCGCAAGGCCGCGGCGACAAAAAAGACCGTGCCGTCGCTGGGCGCCATCAGAGCGTCGACCGGCGTGTCGGTGCCGGTGACGAATTCGGCGAGATAGCCGCACAACCGGCGGGCATTGTCGTCGAAGCCCTCCTGCCCGCGCCAACTCCGGTGCCCCGGCGGAATGACCGATTGCGGCAACGGCGTCACGCCGTGCTCGACACAGGCAGCTTCGTAACCGGCCACCCGATCGGACCACCAGAAGAGATCCGCGTGCGTATGCGGCGCCAGCATCAGGATCCGGCGGCAGCCCTGATCCATCAGCCAGTTGGTCAATTGCCGGGCGCCGTCGCGCTGATCGTGGTCCACCTGCAGGGCGTCGCCGCTCTCGCCGCAGGCGCAGGCGCCGCAGGGAACGTCAATCGTGGCAAAGAAATCCCGGATGTGCGGCGGCAGGTTGCCGTGCTGGTCCCAGCACTCGATCGCCGCGACCACCGCCGGCGGGAATTGCCGCAGTTCCTCCATGCGCCGCGGCGTCAGATCCGGCGGCCCCAGAATGAACGCCGGCCGACCCGCGTCCTGCGCCGCCCCCAACGCGCCGTTCGGAATCGCCGCCGACCAGCCGCCGTGCCCCATCCGGTATAACGCCCGGGCGCTGACGTTTGACAGAATCAGCACGCTCTCGCTCACCAGCGAACCCGGTTCCGCGCGGTCGCTCACATCCGGATTCTCGGCAACGAAGATGCCGCTGCGCCGCCGACGCTCGATCAGTCCTTCGCGCTGCAGCAGATCAAAGGCTTTGTCGATCGTCGCCTGCGCCACAGAATGCAAGTGCCGCAGTTCCGTGTAGGACGGCAACTTGGCGCCCGGCGCATAGCGGCCGTCACTGATCGCCCGGCGCAACGTCCGTGCCACCTGTTCGTACTTCGGCGCCATCGCATTTCCTCCGGATTTTCTCGAATCACACTTGAAATGCTATATCGATATAGTATAATACCGATACAAACAAGTCAAGCTGAATTGGTGATTTTTTCGAACGGAGTGAACGATGCAGCGAAAGCCGCCAGTGCTACCAGTTACCTTTACGCTGATCGAACTGCTCGTCGTCATCGCGATCATCGCGACGCTGGCAGCACTCCTGCTCCCGGTGCTCAGCCAGGCGCGCAACACGGCGCGGCAGGCGGTCTGCATGAACAACCTGCGCCAGCAGGGCGCCGCCGCTTTCATGTACGCCGACGAACACGACGGCCGGATCATCTACGGCATGTACCGGCCCTACGGCAACCATGGCGCCTCGGTCAGCTATGACGATCTCCTGTTTCCGTATGTCGGTCCCTCGCTGACCTGGGCCGAACAGGCGGTCGACAAACGGCCGGCCGACAAGTGCTCGCCGGTATTCATCTGTCCATCTGACCATTGGCTGCACCCGGACACCCCGGCGCGCGACCGCAGCTATTCGGCCAACCTGTATGTCTGCGGCCACAGCGCCGGCGAGAGTTATCCGGGCCTGGAAGAGACCATCGTCCGACCGGTACCTGCGGGCACGACCTGGCGTGGGTACACCGGGCGCAACGGCATGGGCCGGCTGACGTCGCTGGCGGATCCGTCGGCCGTCTTCGCCATTTCCGAGAATCCCTCGGACCACGGCAATCATCTTCAGGGCACCTGGGGGACATCGCGGATCGCGTGGGTTTATACCACGACCGCATCCCATCACCTGGATCAGCTGAATGTCACCTTCGTCCTCAGCGCCGACAACCCGAATCAGTACGCGCTGCAACTGCACCGCGGCAAACTGAACTACGTCATGTTCGACGGTCACGTACAGTTGCTGGCCCCGTATGAGACGGTCGGCAGCGGCGATCACGACAACCCGCACGGCATCTGGACCGACGAACCCGGCGATTGAAGGAGTATCCAATGCACTGGAAGAACCCGAAATTCACTCTGGTTGAACTCCTGACGGTGATTGCCATTGTCGCGATCCTGGCGGCCTTGCTGCTCCCGGCGCTGGCGCGCGCCAAACGCACGGCCCAAACGGTTGTCTGCATGTCCAACGAGAAACAACTCGGCCTCGGCTTCATCACCTATCAGGGCGATTTCGACGAAACGTTCCCGATCGTCCGCCGCGGCGGCGGCTGGAAACCGGAGATGAAATGGCCGGCGTTGCTGGTGACCGCCGGCACCGTGGACAGTTCCGACGTCATGCACTGTCCCGGGTTCGACGGACACGCGACGCACATCAACGGTCCCGAAGACACGGGCGGCGGGTCCTACAAAAACTCAAAGGGCGTCAATACCGCGGCCAAACTCAACTACGGCGTGCACTTGGGCAAATGGACAGCCTACGGCAAACAGGGCCCGGAATGCACCTGCACGGAAAACGTCATTGTCCCGCACCACCATCACTCCGGCATCACCGACGGTTTCACGCCGAGCAAACACATCAAGAACTTCGGTGAAGAATGGTTCCTGGTCGACTCGTTCAGCACCAAGAACGCCTATTCCGGCGGGGACGCCGGCCTGCTGCCGGAGCACCTGTCGTTAATGCGCGATCCCTACAGCGACTTTCCCAACGGCACCGGCAAGATCCAGGGCGACCGCGGCGGCTGGGTCTACGGCCCCAACAGCGGCCGCGGCCGGCACATGACCTCCATCCGCCATCGGTATCAGGGCAACGTGCTGTTTTGGGACGGGCACGTGGCGACTGCCGACGCGGAGGAAATCTGGACCGACTCACAGAACGGCACCAACCCGGAGTGTCATTGGGATGGACGTTAGGTATAGCTACACCCTCCGCGAAAAGGGTGAGTAACGCTGCTCGGCCTCAAATCCCCAAGGGATTGTGGTGTCCCGCTCCGAGAAAGACCCCCGTTAGCTCGTCTGACGGGTGAATGAGTTGTTTAAGTCGGTACCGCCCCCCCGTCTCCCCTTGCTTCAGCGGCTTTGTGAGCATGCTCGCAAAGCCGCTGAAGCAAGGGGAGTTTGAGACGGAAACAGACGTCGCACTAAACAACTCATTCACCCACGACACAAGGCCGTGGGGTCTCCAGAAGGCTTTTCGCGGCAAGCCTAGCCAGATGGTCTCGGCGGACGTCTTTCCGCCACGGATTGCCCGGGGTTTGCGGCTCGCGGCAGGCGGTGGAAGGGGCGTGTACTGCAGCACATGACCATTTCGCCAACGCCCCCCGAGCCCGAAAACGGGCAACTCG
>CAYLNH010000033.1:27178-38975 GCA_964384625.1 uncultured Lentisphaerales bacterium | reverse complement strand
TAGCGAAGAATGGCGCTGAATTGCAACGTGTTTGGGACGTTTGGCCGCCGGTGGCTGGACTGGCGAACGTTCTGGCGCTATGGAGCGGCTCTTGCCGCAACACGAAGGGATGACCTACAGAACTGACATGCGCCCAGACTTCGACAGACGCTTGAAAAACCGGCCGCCGCTGATTATATTTCCAACAGACTGAAGGACTCAAAGAACGACGTCCACTTACCTGGGATGTTGTGCACACCGCAGGTAAGGGATGCCGGCGTGCAGCAGGTATCATCATGCCCTTACTCAATACCGGATCCGGCGTCCATCGACGGCGCCGAAGAAGATCCGAACTGGCCGGCCGCACCATCGGCGTGCTGGCGCCGGCCGAACGTCAAGGTCCTTTTCTACGCCTGTTGCTGGATGCGCTCCGGACGGTCCTGGGCCGGGCCGAAGCCCAAATGACCATCGTCCCACCGGCAATCGCCGCGGCCGAAAGCCCGGCGGACGGCCTTCGGGACCTCGGCATCAGTACGGCACTGTGTATCGGCCCGTTCCCCGCCGGCATTCCGTTCGATCCCCGACGGATCCCGGCGGTACTGCTGAACCAGGACGCCGGGGCGCTGGACATCGACGCCGTTCGACAGGACAACGAATTCGGCGGGTACCTGATGCTCCGGCATCTATTCGAACAGGGCTTTCGGGACGTTGCGGTGGTGACCGGTCCGGGAACCCATCCCAGTGCCAACGGCCGGCTTCAGGGCGCAATCCGAGCCTGCCGGGAAACGGAACACGGCGATCCACGCATCGTGGTAGTCGGCGGTTTCACTGCAGCCGGCGGCGCGGAAGCCACTCGAACCATTTTGCAGGCGCGGCGCCTGCCGCAGGCGGTCTTTTACATGAACGACGAAATGGCCCTCGCCGGACAGGAAGTCCTGGCCGACACGGCAGCAACGATCCACCTGGCGATCGCAGGTTACGACGACATTCCGGACGCCGCTGTGCACGGGCTGACGACTGTGCAGGCGCCGGTCCGGGACATGGCGGCTGCAGCCGCCGAACTGCTCGAACGCCGGTTGTCTTCCCCGGCTCGCGCCTTCCAAAGCATCAAGCTGCGCCCGCGTCTGGTGGCCCGCGCGTCAACGGTAAGGGACTGACTGCAACTGCCGCGAAGCGATCTCGCCGGCTGTGCCGGGGAGTGTCAGCCTCCCTTCAGTTTCGCCTTCGCCCCGATACGGCAGGATGATGAAGCAGACTTCAACCATCGACGGGAACCGAACAGCCATGAAACCGAGCTCCATCATTTCCCTCACCGACGACCAGGGCTGCGTCAAGTCAACCGGCGTGTGTGCCGGCCGCATTCTTCAACAGTCGTTGGCAACCACCGGGATAAGGGTGTATGCTTTGCGGCCTTTGCAGCTGGAATAACCAGATTACCATTTCAGGGACACCGTGCAACCGTGCCGCAACGTTCCGACAAATCACCCGGCGCAGTTTTCCCCTGGCTTCGCACCGAGCACTTCCTGGCGCTGGCAGTCTTCGTCGCCGGCAGCTATTTCTATAACGGCGCGGGCGCCAGCCAGAACTCGCGGTACAACGTCATCTTCTCGTTCGTCGACCCGGCACGCCGGACTATTTATCCTTTCACATCGATCACTTCCTCACCGATCCTGAAGCGGGTGCGAATACGCGGGACTGGGCTCAGAACCCGGAATACAGTGGCGACCACTACTACTCAAACAAGCAGCCGGGCCCAATGCTTCTCGGCATTCCGATCTACTTCGCCCTGTACCACAGTGAAAGGCTTCTCTCGATTGCCCCGACCTCACCAACAGTGACAGTATACAATTGCTGGACACTGAACATCTTCCTGACGGTTCTGCCGGTGACGGCATCGGTGCTGTTCTTCTGGAGGCTGCTCCGAAGACGGAACAAAGTCGACTATCGCTGGGCCTTTCTGCTTACGGCTTCACTGTATTTCGGCACGTTGATTCTGCCGTTCAGCACGCAACTGTGGGGACATGCAACAGCCGCCGCGTTCTGGGCGATAGCCGTTGCTTTGTTTGCCCGGCAGCGCCCCGTCCAGATGGTGTTGGCCGGCTTTGTCATCGGCCTTGCGGTATTGTGCGACATCGCGGTTTCCTTCACAGTGCCGGCACTCCTGACTGTTCTGCTCGCAAGGCGAAAGCTGCAGCTTGCGGGCTGGTTTCTCGCCGGCGGTCTTCTTCCGTTCTGCGCGTTGTTGGCATATAACCAGATCTGCTTCGGCGAATACCTGACCCTGGCCAGTTTTCACTCCGCCCCAGGCTTCATCGATGAAAATGCCGTGGGAGGGCTGTTTGGCCCTGCGTCCTTCGCGGAAGCAGCCTGGGGAATCTCCTTTTCCCCGTACCACGGTCTGTTCTGGTTCATGCCCGTCTGTCTGGCGGCACTGGGATTGGGAGTTGCCTCCGTGATCCGACGACAATGGAACTGGCTCCACATCGTCTGCCTGAGCGTCTTCGGCGCTGTGTTTATCATGAATCTGCTGTTCAACGGCTGGCACGGAGGGGACAGCTCCGGCCCCAGATATCTGATCTCGGTACTCCCGGCAATCGTTCTTCTGGCGGCGCTTCCGGCATCCACCCCATGGTTTGCCAGACACCGACTGGCCTTGACTGTGATCGTTGTAGTTACAGCCCTGCTCTCAATGGCGAATATGGCCGTCATCACAAGTGTCACACCACAAGCTATGCAGTATCATCGCGGCCGCCGGACGACCTGGCGCAACCCGTTGATGAACATGTACGGCATCCTGCTCCGCGATCACAGAGTGCACATTGCCGGTTACGATATGGTCCGGCGTGATTCCGACATCACCGATCTGCCGTACGACGCCCGCGCCTTCAATGTCGGCACACTCGCCGGCATCTCCGGGGCGGCCTCCGTTATCCCCGGCGTTGTCATCATCGCTGTCCTGCTGTTTATGGGGTGGCGCCGCCTGCCCCCGGAGAACACGGACCCGGAATCGCCCGTGTCGACGCCTGAGCAATCTGTCGCCTGAACCGCCAAACGCGATTGCCTTACGGACGAATCAGGCTTGTTTCGGCTTGACGCGAGCTCTACCTGACGAATGGTGAGGCTGTGACCGGCAACCCTTCGATCAGAGTTATGAATCTCTCTTGAAAACGAACCCGACACACGCAAGCCAATACAGGACCCCCGCATATGAAACCGAACTTCATCATCTTTCTCACCGACGACCAGGGCTACGGCGATCTTTCCTGCATGGGCGCCACTGATTTTTCCACGCCGCATCTGGACCGCATGGCGGCCGAGGGCGCGCGATTTACGAACTGGTACTCGAATTGCCCTGTCTGCAGTCCGTCGCGGGCTTCCTTGCTGACCGGCCGGTATCCGGGCAATGCGGGTGTGCGCTCGATTCTCGCCGGGCATCGCACCGCGAGCGGACTGCCGCCGCAGGTGCCGACGATTGCGAAGGCGCTCAAGGAAACTGGTTACAACACGTACATGGCGGGCAAATGGCATCTCGGATTGACCGAAGCGTCGCGTCCGTTGAGCCATGGCTTCGACCATTGGTTCGGGTTTCTCGCCGGCTGTATCGATTACTACTCCCATATCTTCTATTGGGGCATGAACCGCGGCGGCCCGGGGCAGAATCCGACGCATGACCTGTGGGAGGACGATCAGGAAATCTACGACAACGGCAAGTACTTCACTGAGATGATCACCGAGAAAGCCATCGAGTACATCCGTGCTGCCGTCAAGGAGGATAAACCGTTCCTGCTCTACGTGCCGTTCAACGCGCCGCATTACCCGATGCATGCGCCGCAGAAATACGTTGACCGTTTCCCGGACCTGCCCTGGGATCGACAGATTATGGCGGCGATGTTGAGTGCCGTCGACGACGCCGTCGGCGATATCCTGGCCGAGGTCGAACGACAAGGGCTGCAGGACCAGACCTGCAGTTTCTTCATGGCCGACAACGGGCCGTCCCGCGAGAGTCGCAACTGGCTGGACGGCACGCTGGATCCCTACTACGGCGGGACCGCCGGCAAACTGCGCGGCCACAAGTTCAGTCTGTTCGAGGGCGGCATGCGCAGCCCGGGCATCTTCCACTGGCCCGGTACGATTCCCGGCGGCCAGGTGATCGATGAGATGGCGGCGGCCATGGATATTTTCCCCACCTTCCTCAAGATCGCCGGCGGCGACCCGAGCAAATACGAACTCGACGGCAGCGACATCCTGCCGGTTCTTGCAGACGGCGCGAAAACGCCACACGACGAGATCTTCTGGGAGATGGGCAAGCAGACTGCCGTTCGTCGGGGTGATTGGAAGCTGGTACTCGACGGGCAACTGGTCGAAGGCGAGGAGCCGGCGGCGGAAGTCCACCTCTCGAATCTTGCCGGCGACATGGGGGAGAAGATCAACCTGGCGGACGAACAGCCAACGCTCGTTGACGAACTCCGGGATGCCGCACTGGGTTGGCGCGAAGGCATCGAGACCCGCTGGAAGCAGGAGTTCGATCCGGAGACGCAGACCACTACCGGGAGAACCTCCTAAGCCCTTCCTTAATCCTGTCCAGATTTCGATTCCGAGGCGAGCAACTTGACGTACGAACCGGTCCCGCACGAGGAGACGCAGGGCACTACCGGGAGGACCTCCTAGGCCCTTCCTTAATCCTGACCTAAACCTCAATCCCAGGCGCGCGAAATGAAGTACAGAGGCTTTCCCCATGAAGATCTGATCGGCTACCAGAAGGCCCTCGAACTGATCCGTCTTCTCCGTCCGGCCGCAGTTGCGTGGCCCCGTCGGCACGCCGTGACGGACCAACTGCTGCGCGCCATGCAAAGCATCCTTGTGAACATGGCGCCGGCCGGAAGCATCCTCCAGGGGAAGTTTGACACCATTCATCTGGACTACGCCTACGCGTCCTCCCTGGAGAGTGCCGCGTGTCTGGATATTGCCTTGGCGAAAACGCTCACTGATGACGTGCTGGCATCTCGCAGCAAGAAGTTGCTGGCCGAAACCTGCCGGGTCGTTGTCGGTCTGCGCAAGTACCGAGAGCCAGAACTGCAATCGGCAGCGGCGGACTACGGAGGCGAACGTCAGCCATCGTTCCTTCACGAGACACTTGATGCCTATCAACAGGCAATCAAGTTTGTTCGTTGGCAAACCCGCCTCCCCGGAATCAACGATTTGTCCAAGACTGAGCACCGCCTGGTGGATTCCCCCGCGACCAGTATCATTCTCAATATTGCGGAGGGCAATGGACGCTTCTCCAACCAGGACCACCTGCGATTCCTGACCATTGCGAAAACATCGATCGTCAAGGCAGCAGCGGGACTGGATCTCTGGACGGCGGCCGACGTGATCTCTGAGTCAAATGGCATCGCAGGGAAGGGGATCCTTCGCCGCACGCAAGCGTTGGTAACGGGGCCAGGCGAACACTTGCGCCAGAAGGCGGCAGACAGAGACGGTGGGTACGCCAGCAGGTGACGCCTACTGACGAGGAATCGATCTAGGACAGGATTAAGGACAGGATTACGGAATCTGGGAGAGCTTGAGGAACAACCATGCAGACGAATCAACAGCTGATCGACGATATCAACGCGTGCGAAGCGCCGGCCGGCAAGTGCGCGTTCTGGTGGCTCGGACAACAGAGCTACGTACTGAAACTGCGGGACAAGGTCCTGTACCTTGACCCATTCCTGAGTGAGAATCCACGCCGGAATGTGGCGCCGTTGCTGAAGCCGGAGGAACTCGAGAATGCCTTCCTGGTCTTCGGTACGCATGATCACTACGACCACATCAACCGTGAAGTGTGGCCGCCGATCGCAACGGCATCGCCCAACGCGAATTTTGTGTGCTCCGAGTTGCATGTGGCGGATCTCGCCGAGTCACTGGGCATACCAGCGGATCGCTTCATCGGCATGGACGATGGCCGGTCGTTCGAGATGGACGGCATCAGGGTAACGGCCGTCGCGTCCGCCCATGAGTTCCTCGAAGCAGATCCGAAAACGGGTGTCCACCCTCACTTGGGATTTGTCATCGAGGCCGATGGCTGTCGAGTCTACCACGCCGGTGATACCTGCCTGTACGAAGGCATCCATGCCAAGCTTCGCGATCTGGCGCCGGATGTGATGATGCTGCCGATCAACGGTCGGGACGCCGAGCGGTTTGCTCGCGGCTGTATCGGCAACATGACCTACCAGGAAGCAGCGGACCTGGCGGGAGCGATCGGTCCGCGTCTGACGGTGCCGGGACACTTCGATATGTTCGACGGCAACACCGAAGACCCGGAGTTGTTTCGGGCCTACATGGAAGTGAAATACCCGGATCTCGAAGTTCTGATTCCACAGCACGGCGAACGAGTGATTGCTTAGGTCGTCAATCCAGCAGGTGGCAAACCATGGCACGCAAGAACTACCCCAGTGAAGTCAAGATCGAAGCGGACCGCCACACCGGCATCCCGGTCAAGCAGCTAACGAACTGGAAGGGACACTCCAACCACCTCTACTTCACCAACAACGGTTGGTGGGATGAAGGCAGGAAACTGTTATTCCAATCAGATCGCGAGAACCGGTCGAACCTGTTTTCTATGGAGCTTGAGTCCGGCGAGATCATGCAGATCACCGACTCCGATAAGCGCGGCTATCAAGGCACGTTCCTCAATCCACAAAGGGATGAGGCCTACTTCCGCCGCGGACCAGAGTTGCGCGCTGTCGCCCTAGAGAGCAGCGATGAGCGTGTGCTGCACACCGTGGCCGACCCGGTCTCCGCTGGCTCATTCAGTGTCGCCGCTGACGGCCAACACATCTACATGGCGACCACTGACAAGTCGAAGGTCGACTTCCCGTTGGCGCTCGGCACCGGGTACGTTGGTTTCCGCGAGTTGTTCGAAGTTCACCCGCACTGTCAGATCCTCCGCGTCTGTGTCGACAGCGCCAAGACAGAAGTCGTGCACGAGGAAGACAATTGGATCACCCATGTGAACACGTCACCAACCCGAAAGGACCTCCTTTCGTTCTGTCATGAAGGCCCCTGGAACCTGGTTGCCCAACGGATGTGGGGGCTGAATGCCGACACCGGTGAGGCCTGGAAGATCCGCGAACAGGAACCGGAAGAGGCCCTCGGTCACGAGTACTGGCTTAGCGACGGCGAGACGCTTGGTTACCACGGACACTCGATGAAAGGCCATGCGTTCGGGTTCATCCGGCATGACAACACCGAGCAGTTCGAGCCGGAGTTCTCGTGGAGCTCGAATCACTTCTTCAGCAACACGCGCGACCTGATCGTCGGCGATGGTAGTGGTGGGCAAACGCCGTACGTCCTGTTGTGGCGGCGGGAGGGGGATCACTTCAGCCAGCCGCGCATCCTGACGAATCATCGCTGCAGTCGGCACATTCAGCGCACGCACGTCCACCCACGCTTCTCCGCGGACGGCAAGCAGGTGCTGTACACGTCCGACCACACGGGCTACGGCCAGGTCTACCTGGTCGACATCCCGGACTTCGAGTCGCTGCCGGAGCTCGAGTCCTAGATTCCTTCCACCGATTTCTTCTTGCGGACGGTGAAGGCGAAATCACAGGAGGCACGACCGAACGGTTCGAGCTTGATGTCCCAGGTGATAATGCCGTTCTCGTCCGGCTTCTGCTTATCGGTGGACTCATCGGCGTGATAGTTGATCTCGACCTGTTCGATCTCGGAGACCGGGATGCGTTCTGACAGCTTGATGGTCTTCGGCTCGGCGCCGATGTTGCTCAGGCGGATCTTGGTCTTCTTCTTCTCTTCTGCCCAAGACGACAGCATCTTGGCCTTGCTTTCGTCCTCGGCATGCCAACGGTTGATGCGGATTTCCGGATCCGGGCCCCAGCCGAGCTTGAAGGTCTCGTTGGGCGCCACGAACGACAGTTCCGTCCGCCCGACTTTGCCGCTGTCGCGGATCAGGTCTACGGGCCCCGCGAGCAGCGGGGTCGTCCCTTCATTCGGCTGTTCGCTGCGCAGGATGGCGCACTCCACGAGTTCCGGCATGCAGACGAGATCGACTTGCGCTGAAGCGGTCATGGTGAACATGGTGACGCGGTATGGGAACCCGTCACTGGGGACACTGGCGAGTGCCGCCCCCTTTAGGTTCAGCGCTTCGCCGCCGTCATCGATGCCGGGCATATCCTGCGACTGCTGCGTCTGGCCCATGCCGGCAGTCTGGATCTCCTGGTCGCGGACCTGGACCTCGATCTTGTCCGGCTTCTTCTGAACGCGCAGGATATCCTCGTCCAGCTCAGGCGGCTCGATACCAAGTGACGGCCGCTGAGTGGAGAAGTAGAGCTGGACGTCATCCCAGTTTTCGCCGGTGCATTGCCAGACACAGGCTTCGGCTTCGATCTCGACCCGGGATCCCTCAGGATCCTGCACGAGCGTTGCCGTGTGACACGGACGCCAACACGCGGCGGGGACGACATACTCGAATTCGAGCTTGACGTTTCCTTCCGTCTTCACGTCGACACTCGCTTCGATCCAGCAGTTGAACTCCTGGGTCGTCAGGTTGGTCGCCGCAATCTCCTGCGTGAGTCGGTTGATCTTCTCCTGCAGCTGCCGCATCTCGGCCTGGCCTTTGAGGCGTTGGTCCACGAGGCCGAAGCTCTGGCCGCGAATACTGTCCAAGTCGCGTTCCCAGGCGTCAGCTTCGTCCTTGCCCCAGGACGCATCGATCGCCATCTCGCGCAGCGCGCGGCGTCCGAGTTCGTCCAGGGCGTAGCGTTCGCTGCTGCAGCGGTCGAGCCGCTCCTGCAGCAGTCCGTACTGCCGGTGCAGGTCGCGCAGTTTGCGCTGCAGTTTGTTGTAGTCCTTTTCGTCAACACTCTGGATCTCATGGTGCTCCCTTTGGACTTTGGCCGAGAGCACCACGGAGCCGTCGTCCGCCCCGACGACGCGGCCCTGCAGCGTCTTGTCGGCGACGACCATGGCGAGTCCATCGATCCGCACGCTGGAGACGCCGGCCGGCAGTTCCACTTTGGCTCGCCGGGTGACGCGGGCGCGGTCTTCCATCAAGGTTACTTCTTTCACCGGAACATCGATTTTCGTTGCTTCCGCCATGATTACACCTCCCTCCGATTGCCGCCGACAATCTCATGCTTGGCGGCGATCTTGATGTCGTAACCGGCCTCGAGGTTTGTCTTCTCGCCGGCAGCGACGCGGATGCTCCACTGGTACCTGCCGCGCAGATGCTCGGGTGGTTCCTTGTACTCCTTCCACGCCGGGGCGACATCGTGGATCGTGACCTCGATGTCCTCTTCGTCGTCGACCGTGGCGGGTACGCGCTCGCGGACGTCCAGGTCGATGTCGCGCGGCAGGTTGTTGATCACTTCGATCTTGATCGTGTGATGCAGCACGAGCCGGCCTTTCAGCATGCCGCCGGATTCCTCTTCGAAGAAGGTGTTCCGCGCGACCTTGATCGCTTCGTCAACGCCCAGGCCGAGATCGACGTAACCCTTCGGGGCGACGACCTCGAGACTGTTGGTGATGAAGAAGTCGCCGTCGAGATACAGATCAATCGGTCCCGGCAGCAACGGGTTCTTCAACGCGTTCTTCACCTTTGCAACGCGGAAGACCTCGGTTGCCTCGCGTGGGACCACGACATACCGAATCTTGATGTCGACCTGCTGGGTGCTGACCGGAACGGTGGTGAACTTGTCCCGCGACGGCACATCGACCGGCGTGTTGCAGATGTAGGCGTAGTCGAAACCATCGGGCGAATACGGTTCGAAGTGTTTGGCCGGCAGGTCCAGGCAGGAACAAGCCAATGAATGCGCCTGGTTCATCGCCTGGATTGCCCGGCTCGGGGCGCCGGGGTATTGCGCCAGTGAGGAGGCCTTCAGCTTGCCGGCGTTAGCTTCCTGGGCGCCGGCCATGCGCAGGCAGTTGTAGTTCATCAGGTCGGCCACGGGCACGAGTTCCGGCTCGGCTTCCAGAGCCATGTCCATGGCGCCCCCGCCGCCGGGCGCCGCCATGCCGCGGGCAAATGCCTCGGTCCGCATTGGTTTGCTGCGACTGGCGGATTTCTTCCGCTTGGCTGCCGGCGCCGGCGGCGGCTCGCCGGCCTCCATGGGTGCGGCCATCACCGGCATCGGCTCGGCTTCCGGCATCGCCATGGATTTCATCATCTCCGCACCCTCTTCCTCGGCGCAGATTTCCATTGCCACGTCGTCGAGAAAGTCCTCCTGCTTGACCGCACCGCCCAGGACGCTGCTGGGGTCGCCGACGGATGTGATCTCATCGACTTCACGCAAAGCACCTGGCGCGGGAACTGCCGACTGAAATGCGTTGTAGTCGTCGAATAACGCCTCGGCACCTTCCGGCGGGGCGCGCCAGCCGCGTTTCCGCGGTGGCGGCTGCTTGCGGCCGATCCTCCGGCTCTGCAGTTCCGGCAGTTCCGTCCACTGCTGCGGCAGGGCCGTCGACAGTTTCAGCGCCACGCCGTCCCAGTCCTCGCCGGTCGCCTGTGAGATCAGTGCTCGCAGGTCCAGTCGCGCCTTCTCGTTCTTGCTGTCGATCTTCAGGCTGTAGTTCGGGCTCCAGCGTGCGCCGGGAACCATGTATTCAATGACAACACGCGCTTCGGCGGCCTCCGCCTTGATGTCCCGAAGCCGGACGGCAATGCCCTTCCGCAGTTCCTGTGGCTTCAGACTCGGGACATTGCTCTCCTGGTTGATCGTATATTGAAGGTGGTTGATTTCCTCCTGCAGCTCAATCAGGTCCTCGTCCAGCTTGCTCTTCTCTTCCTTCAACGCGTGGTACTGTTCCTGCATGAAACGCGTTAACGCCAGACAGGCAGCGGTCGGCGACGGCATCGGTTCGGTCGCGTTTCCCGGCGTCGGCCGTTCGGGAATGCTGGGGCTCTCAAGTTCGTCGATCGCCGCCGACAACGCCGAGCTCTTCTCCTGCATGGCATTCTGCTTGTCGTACAACGCCTGTAGTTCATCCGCTCGCGACTTGTCGGGTTCCGCCTTCTCGGCGTCTTCCCTGACCAGCAGTTGGATCTTCAGGTCGCCGGCGATCGGCACACTCACGCCGGCCGTTGGCGGCTCGATCTTGACGCGGACGCTGTCGTCCTCAAGACAGGGAGGCAGGTCATCCAGCAAGATACTTTCGGGAAAGGAGCCGTTTTCGCGGGCAAGGGTGGCGACGCGGCGAATACGGGCTCCCTGGCGGTAGACAGTGACCTCGTCAATGGTCGACGAAACGGTTGGACAATCCATCGTGGTTCTCCCTCACAGAAGTGAGCACAGGTTTCGTGTTCCGGGGCGTGTAAACCATACGGGCCAGCCCGGGACCTGTCAAACTGCTCAAACCCGGTCGTCAGGCTCGATATGCAAGTGCTCGACCTGCCCCGTTCCATGCCTTCTGCATCCCGCACGGCTCGCTCTGTGGCACCTGAGGATAAGTCACCTGCAACTGCGCAATGCCCCCCTCCTTTTCCGGCCATCCCCCAGGTGCTGGGGGATGGCCGGAAAAGGAGCGATGGGTGGGGCCCCATTTCTGTAGGTGACTGATCCTGAAACTCCGCACCGCAAGGGTGCGGGATCTGCTGACATCGACGGCGAAACGTGATTCGTCGAGCACTTGCCTCGACACCGAATAGAGAAAGGGCGGGTCAGCCGTTTGGCCGATCCGCCCTTTCATCCTCTCTGCAAATCCTGTCTACGTATCCCCGATTGATTGCTCTTTACTGAACGGCTTTCCGAAAATGTATCATGAGCATCCCGGCTCATGTTCCGGAGCACAAGCAGGGATGCTTGTGATACATTCGGAGTTTGCA
>CAYLNH010000033.1:0-27078 GCA_964384625.1 uncultured Lentisphaerales bacterium | reverse complement strand
CAGTTGCTCACGGAGTGAGGACATCAGTGGGGCGCTGATTACCGACCACCGATCAACGATTACCGATCACTGATTACTTCTTCCCCTCAACTACTCCCGACTGATTACTGAACAGCTTTCCGAAAATGTATCATGAGCATCACGGCTCATGTTCCGGAGCACAAGCAGGGATGCTTGTGATACATTCGGAGTTTGCACCTGTTCAGTTGCTCACGGAGTGAGGACATCAGTGGGGCGCTGATTACCGACCACCGATCACCGATTACCCTCCTGCCTACTCCCCCTTGAACTCCGTCACCAGACCGGAGATCGACACCTTGGCGTCGCCGAACAGCATCCGCGTGTTGTCCATGAAGAACAGCGGATTCTGGATGCCGGCGAAACCGGTGGACATCGAACGTTTCAGCACGAATACCGTCTTGGCGTGGTCGACGTTGATGATCGGCATGCCGTAGATCGGGCTCGACTCGTCCGTTCGCGCGGCGGGGTTGACAACATCGTTGGCACCGATAACCACACAGACATCCACCATGCCCATGTTCGGGTTCACGTCGTCCGGCTCGACGAGTTTGTCGTAGGACACGTTGGCTTCGGCCAGGAGGACGTTCATGTGCCCGGGCATACGGCCGGCGACCGGATGGATGGCATACTGCACTTCCGTACCGTTGGCTTCCAGCAACTCACCCAACTCGCGGACGACGTGTTGCGCCTGCGCGACAGCCATGCCGTAGCCCGGCACGAACAGCACGGAACTGGCTGCTTCGAGGATAAGATAGGCGTCATCCACGACGATCGGCTTCACCTCGCCCTGCTCACCTTCCGCTTTGGGTTTCGGCGCGGCCGAGCCGAAGCCGCTGAACAACACGTTCGCCAGCGACCGGTTCATCGCTTTGCACATGATGTTGGTCAGGATGATGCCACTGGCGCCGACGAGCGCGCCGGACACGATCAACACGTTGTTGAGGATGACGAAACCGGCGGCGCACGCGGCCAGACCGGAGTAGCTGTTCAGCAGTGAGATCACCACGGGCATATCGCCGCCGCCAATCGAGACGACGGCGAGGATGCCGAGGATCAGAGAGATGATAACGAGCGCGAGAAACAGGCCATACTTGGCTTCAACAATGCCTTCCGGACCGCTGAAACTGTAGAGCACGCCGCAGACCAGAGCGCCCACCAGCAGCAATCCGTTGAGCACCTTCTGGCCGGGAAACAGGAACGGCTTGCTGCTGATTTTGCCCGAGAGTTTGGCCCAGGCAATAACGCTGCCGGTAAACGTGATGCCGCCAATCAGCACGGTAGCGAAGATCGCCACCAGGGTGGCTACCGGCCAGTCGCCGACGCCCACCGCGGTTTGGATTGCCTCGACCACCTTCCCGTCGATGGACGCGCCATTGTGGGTGGCGTGGAGTTTCTGATACTCCGCCCAACCAACCAGCAGGCTGGCGATGCCGCCGAAGCCATTGAACAGCGCGACCATCTCCGGCATCGCCGTCATCTGGACGACGCGCGCCGCAAAGGCACCGATGAGACTGCCAAGAACGATGCCGACGGCAATCCACTTGTAGTCAAGAATATTCTGGTCACAGAGCACCGCGACCACGGCAATCAGCATGCCGATTGCCGAGACGAAGTTGCCGGACCGCGCGGTAGCCGGCGAACTCAGTCGCTTCAAGCCGAAAATGAACAGGATCGAGGCGATCAGGTAAGCAACATTGATGATTGCGTCAGGAGTCATTTCTTGTCTCCATCACCCGACTTCTTCTTGAACATCGCCAGCATCCGGTCCGTGACCATGTAGCCGCCGACGACATTGATCGTGGCGAACGCCACTGCGGCAGTGCCGAGAATCGTCGTCAATACCTGGCTCTGTCCGGCGCCGGCCGCGAGCAGTGCACCGATCAGCGTGATGCCGCTGATCGCATTCGAGCCGGACATCAACGGCGTGTGCAGGGTCGAAGGCACCTTCGAGATCAGCTCGAAGCCCAGGAAGATTGAGAGCACCAGCACGAAGAGCAGTAAAACCATTGTCGACATGGCGCAGTTCCCTCTATTCTTTGTTCCAGATCTCTTTGACCCGTTCATTCACCACTTCACCAGCCGCCGTCAGCAGGCAGCCCTGGATGATCTCGTCATCACGATCGAGGTTGAAGCTCTTGCTTTCCTCATCCCAGAAGTGCGTGATCATGTGGGTCAGATTACTCGAGTACATCTCACTGGCGGGAACCGGCACCATGCCGGGAAGATTGTCGTAACCGATCACTTTGACGCCGCCGATCTCGACTTCCTCATTGGCCATGGAGCCTTCGACGTTGCCGCCGCTGTCCGCCGCCATATCGACGATGACCGTTCCGGGTTTCATCTTCTCCAGCATCCACCCCAGGATCAATCGCGGCGCTTGCCGGCCGAACACCTTGGCGGTGGTAACGATGATGTCGTAGTTGGCGTAGAGCTGGCCAAGGGCCTCCTGCTGCTGTTGTTTCTGCTCGGCGGTCAACTCCTTCGCATAGCCGTCTTTGGTCGACTCCGTCTTGCCGACGTCGACCTTGACAAACTTCGCTCCGAGGGACCGCACCTGTTCTTCGGTCTCAGGGCGAATGTCCGTCGCGTCGACGCGCGCCCCGAGACGTTTCGCCGTCGCGATCGCCTGCAGCCCCGCAACCCCAACCCCACAGATGAGGACACGGGCCGGTGCGATCGTGCCGGCGGGGGTCATCATCATCGGCAGAATCCTGTCGGAGCGTTCCGCTGCGAGGATCACACTGACGTAACCGGCCAGGTTGGCTTGCGAGCTGATCGCGTCCATCTTCTGCGCCAGCGTTGTGCGCGGCACCATCTCCATGCTGATGGCGTTCGCCTTGGCCTTGGCCAGACCCTCCACCAATTCCCGTTCGTTAAACGGATCGAGGTAGCTTATGTGGATCGCGCCTTCCTTGAGCCACTCGACTTCATCGGCCGGCGGCTGCCTGAGCCGCAGTACGATATCGCCGCTGCCGATCAGCGCCTTGCGGTCGGCATTAATTTTGGCGCCGGCCGCCTGGTAGTCTGCATCGCGGAAACCACAGCTTTCGCCAACGCCGCTTTCGACGTCTACCTGCGCCCCGAGGGCAACGAGCTTCCTGGCGCTCGCGGGGACCAGCGGTACGCGGGTTTCGTTCACGCCGGTCTCGCGCGGGACCGCGATCTTCATGGGAAACCTCTTTCTGACGATTGCCGTCGGGGGATGCCATCCCCGTCCCGGACGCCCGGATTACGGTTGAACTGCCATACAAACACCCATGTATTCACCAGTCTCGAACATTCCAAGTCATCATATCGGGGTTCCGGCTGTAGCCGCAGCCGAAGCCGACCGGTGCTCGACCGGCAACCGACGTCGCTCCCCCAACCGTAACCAGGGCTCGACATCCGGCGTATATCGACCATAGTACCCAACCTATCACCAAACGGGGAACGGCTGACTTCCCCCAATGCGGAGAACTGTATGAAAGCACTCGCCAGACTGACTGCACTCGCAATCGCCGCCACCCTCATCAGCGGCTGCATGGAAATCGACAGCAAGATCAAAGTCCAGAAAGACGGTTCCGGCACCATCACGATCAAGATGCTGATGTCCGCCCAGACCGCCAAGCAATTCGCCGCCATGGGCAATCAAGGCGGTGCGCCGCAGGACCCGAAGAAGGTGTTCGCCGATGAAGCGAAGATGAAGGCTGCCGCCCAGCAGTTCGGCGAGGGCGTGACGCTGAAGAGCGTCAAGGCCATTGAAAAGGAAGACGGCTCGATCGGCAGCATCTCGGTCTTCGAATTCAAAGACATCTCCAAGGTGACCTTCGGCAAGATGGTCGGGCAACCCGGTGGCGGCGGCGCCAACAAGAAGCAGAACGGGCTGGAATACACGTTCAAGTTCGACAAAGGTGCAACGCCGAAACTGACCATCCTCGCCAAACTTCCGCCGAAGGATCCCAACGCGCCGAAGAAGGAGGAAGTCACCGACCAGGAGGTGCAGCAGGCCATGATGGTCATGCAGATGATGGCGGGCCTGAAGGTCGTTCAGAGCGTCGAGCTCGACGGCAAGATCACAAAGACCAACGCGACCTACGTGAATAAGGACAAGACGGAAGTCCTGCTGATGTCCATGGATCTGGATGAGGTAATGAAGGACCAGGAGAATCTGAAGAGCATGATCAGACTCCAGAACGACTTCGCCACCGCTGCCGGCGCCACGATCCAGGGCATCAAGATCCAGGATCCCACGAAGGAAGTCACCGTCCAGTTTAAGTAACGCGCCATCGCAACAGTCATCACGGGGTTCGGTCGCACGACCGAACCCCGTTCTCTTTCCCGTCGATTCCCACCGTCCCGGCCCACTGCGGCGCGGCCGACAGGTGCGGCACCCGCCGGGAACGACAGTCTGTCTCACCGTTCCCGCCGGACAATTGCGCCGAGCCGTCCGAACCTTCATTCACGTTCAGGCACACCAATCGCCGCCCTCCCGTTTTGCCGACAACTTCTCCGTTTTTTTCCGCATCCATTCGGAATCCCACGGGCCCGCTGTCATAGTTATACCGGATTCACAGTCGTCCCACAGGATATCGGAATATTGGGCTGACGGAAGCATGGCGAGCCGCGTTTGCATTCAAACATTGAAGATCGGCTCTGGCGTCTGCCGAAGAACAAGTCGCGGTTTCGCAGACCCTCATCGGTGACGCGCAGTCATTGTCCGCTACCACTCCGGCATGCCATGGGATCATCGTGCCCTTGATCATTGCTTCAGCGGTTTGGAAAAGGAGACGCTGCCATGTCCGCACTGAATCTCGATCGGATCGCCGACCTGATTTCCATCACGCCGGATGCCAGGGTCTTCCTTGAACGCCCGGAACGCCAGACCCAGATGCATCTGGCAGTCCGGGGGTCAAACGGCGCCGTCGTGCATGCCGAAGTCTATGTCGTCTATCACAACACAGCCCGCGGCCCCGCCAAAGGCGGTATTCGGATGGCCAGCCATGTGACCCTGAGCGAAACTGCGGAACTCGCGGAACTGATGACCTGGAAGACAGCGCTGGTCCGCGTTCCGTTCGGCGGCGGCAAGTCCGGCATCTGCATTGACCCCGCCGGCCTTGACCGCACCACGAAAGACGCCATCCTGCGCGAATACGTCCACCTGATGCAGCTTGATCTCCGAAATCAGGCATATGTACCCGCGCCCGACATGGGTACCGGCGCCCGCGACATGGCCATCATCCTCGGCGAAACGCATATCCCCGAATCCGTCACGGGCAAACCGCCGCGGATCGGCGGCCTGCCCGGCCGCAACGAAGCCACCGGCCGCGGCGTTGCCACCGCCACCCGGCTGACCGCCGGGAACCTGCTCAAAAAGGATCTGAACAACATGCGGGTCGCAATTCAGGGCTTCGGCAATGTCGGCTCCTTCGCCGCCCTTTTCCTGCATCAACTCGGCGCCCGTATCGTCGCGGTCAGCGACGAACGCGGCGGCATCTTCAACGGCGACGGCCTCGATGTTGTCCGACTCAAAACCGACCAGGCGGACGGCGCCGAGCTGGCCGACGCAAGCGATGCGTCGGTTATTACCAATGCTGACCTGCTGGCGCTTGACGTCGACATTCTGATCCCCGCCGCCGTCGGCCACGTCTTGACCGCCGACAACGCCGACACGGTCAGCGCCGGGGCAATCGTCGAGGGCGCCAATGCACCGACTTTGCCGGCGGCGCAGGAGATCCTGCAGGAAGCGGGGATTCCCGTCGTCCCGGACATCCTGGCCAATGCCGGCGGCGTGATCGCCTCCTACGCCGAGTGGCAGAAAGGAAAATCGGGTTCACTCACCGAGGCTGCGGAAACCTACGCCCTGGTCGACGGCCTGATCGAGCGTGCCTTTCGCCGCGTCCAGGCCCTGGCTGTGGAGAAGGCGCTGCCGATGCGTCTTGCAGCCTGGACTCTGAGCGCCGGGGAAGTCAGTGAGACCATGCAGGACCGCGGCTGGATCTAGCCTGATTGATTCGTCACTTCCTGCTGAGTCGGCTTCGGCGAGTGCGGGCCGCCGCCGGGACGGTTCGGCCGTTTACAGCGCAATTGCAGCAATAGCGACAGGAGCGCTGAGGCCTCAGCTGCCGTCTTTCAGGACATCGCCGCGGTCCGTGTAGTAGCGGCGTTCGCCGTCAACGATGAGAATGGCCACGATTCCGGGTTTCCGGGTGGGGGCAAGCTTGGGGACCTTGAATTTGTCGGCCGACTTGATTTTCCTGGACCAGACTCGTTTGCCGTGGGTATAGTAGCGCAGTTCAATGCTGCCCTGCTTATTCCGATGCAGGATGCAGTAACCGGCCTCCGGATCAAAACAGGCATCAATCAGCCGCGGCACGCCGAGACGAACAGCCTTGCGCTCCGGCCGCAGGTAGTACGCCTCGGGGTCTTTGCCGCGGAACGCGGGGTCGCTGTCCTGCTTGAATCCCTCGGCGAGGAAGACCAGGGCTTCCGGGCGATTTGCCAGCCACAGGCGATACCGGTTCTCGCCATACACCGGCTGCCGTTCAAGCACGCTGAATGCCAGGCATCTGGCCGTCGCATCGAAGATGTAGGCCGAACGTTTGAACAGGCTGTTGTCTTTGGCGCAGAGCACCAGCAAGAGGCCGGCGCCGAAGTTGAACTTCAAAGCCGAATGATCCGACGGCAGCTTCAGCGGGATGTCCTGCTTGCCGTCGCGCCCGCCGCAGATGAGGTAGCCGGGACGCTTGACGTCGTAAACAAACGGGCGCGCAGGAGTCGGGTACTCCTGCCGGATCAGGGGGGGCGGCGGCGGCTTGGGGGAGCTGCAGCCGATCAGCAGAACCGGAATGCACAACAGAAACAGGATTCTCATAACGGTCACCTCAGGAGAACATCCAGAAGAATACAGCGGAATGTCGAGATCGGCGCCGGGATGGCCGGCCCGGGTGGTGCCGATTGCTTCTCTCGCGCCAGGGCATATGCGACCCTCGCTTCCGTTATTCTCCTCCTCAAACAACTCGTTGTCATCGTCGTTGACGCCTGGCTGAAACCCGGCACTGCGGCCGGCAAAGGGCCGGATGACGGCGGTGCCGCGCCTGAGCCGACGCCCCGTTGTTCCGCGACCCGCAGAACACTTACTCGGCGCCGGGCTCGAAAAACCTCGGCGTGCCGACGACATAGCCGGTGCCGGCTTGATTGCCGTTGGCGCCGGCCAGCAGATAACCGGTATTGCTGGTGTTGCCGACGGTGATCGAGTAGAGCTTGAAATCGCCGGTGTGCGCCCGGTCCCGCAACAGATCGACGAGATTGACGCGGACGACATCGCCGCCGACGGCGGTCGCCAGCAACCGCCCTGTCTTGACGGAGTACTCGGACATCGTCGGAATGCGGAACTGCTCAATCCGCCGCAGGAGGCCCTGGTTAACCGGCTCATCGAAGTCGGCAACGCGTTTTTCGAATTCGTGGCCGAGCAGGGCTTTGGCGTCACCGAGGGGACCGGTCAACTGGATGAGGTAGGTGGATTCATCCACCTGCAGATGCAGGTTGACTTTGGCGCCGGGCCCCAGTTCGATGGGCAGCTCCATCACGGGCTTCTGCTTAAGTTCCACGGGTTCCGGCGGCGTGTGGCGCACCGCCATAAAGCCGGCGCCGACATTGGCGGCGACTTCCGTATGGGTACGTCCGGGGCGCCGGCTCATGCACACGGCGTCCTTCAGGAGCGGCCGCCAGATCAGGGGGGCGGTGTCTTCCTTGACATACAGCACATGGGCATCGCGGCGCAGGCGCCGGGCAATGGAGGTGACGCGCGAAAGCGTAAACCCGTTGCGCACGGTCCAGAACGCAATGTGTCCGCCGGTCAACGGATCGGGATCAGTATAGTCGAACAGGACGGACTTGTTCAATCGAACCACAACGCGATTGCCGTATTTGCGGACCCGGAAATTCCACCATTTCCAGTGGACATTGCCGATCTTCAGGTTGTCCGGCAGCCGGTAACTCTTGGTGCGGGCAACGATCTTGCCTTGACGCAGCAGGCGCGTCTCGGAGTTGTCGTCGCCGCCGAAAACCACCGCATAGCCGGACATCGGGTTGCGGCCGTCCATGCAGAACGAGAAATTCAAGTCACGACGGACGTACCAGCCGTGGTTGGCGCCGAAGAACCGGCGATGCTTCTTCTGATTGTAGACGAAACCCGGATCCCCGGCGTCGGACGGGAACATGGGGCGCAGGGAGAAGTAGTACTCGTGGTACTGGTCGCCGCTGAATTCCGTCTTGCTGACCATCATCGGGACGCCGACGCCGCCGCACGCCATGAAATTCCAGCGTTCCTGACAGGCCCAGCGGCAGTCCATGCGAAAGCCGCCCTCGATCCAGCTCCACTCACTCGGGCTCTTCTCGAAGAACTCGTTCCGCAGGTTCGCCGAGTAGATCCGATGGTGGTACGGACTGGGGAACTCCGGGCGTCCCTGCAGCGGCAGCAACCGGACAATCGCCAGATGCACCGGCTCCTCGACGCCGCGCCCAAGAGTGATCTTATCGCCGGCCGCCAGCAGATTGATGTTGTTGCCGTCGACCGCTTTGCGTTCCAGCCGCAGGGCGAAGAGCGGCAGCTCGATACCGCGGCTGGTGAGCAGATCACCGGCGGCCTGCCAGCCTTCCTCGTCGCGAATCAACTGCAGCCGCGTGAGTTCTTTGAGGTCGGCAACGGCCGGACTTTCGCCCTGGGGATTGGCATAGACGACCAGTTCATAGAGGCCAAACGGCAGTTCGCCGCCGTTTTCATGCTCCGGAATCGTCTCGTAGAAGAAGTCGCCCATCAAGGGCAGCCGGTTGATGATCAACGCCTTCTTGTAGTCGTCCGTCCGCTGGATCATCTTGATGAAGGTGTCACTGCCCTGGGCCCATTCGGTGAACTGTACCGAGTCGGCCCGGCCTTTCAGCTTTTTGCCCTCGAAGTTGCGGCTGCGAACGTAAATCGGCCGGCCTTTGCTCTGGCGCTTCGGAACAGTCCAGGCGGCGACGTCGTCCAACTCGATATCACGCCCTTCGCCGACGACATGGAACGGGCCGGAGATGCGCCGGTCGAGCACCTTGGTGACGGCTTTCTCGCCGTCGAGGAAGCCCTCGGCGATATGTCCATCCCGGATGCGCAGCCCGATGCGCACCCAGTTTGAAATTGCCGGGCGGCCGCCGTGCCAGCGGTCGATCTCCTTCCATTCGCCGTCGGACTCGCGCTGGACCAGGATGAAAGTCCGTTCCCGGCCGCACCAGCCGAAGGCGACGAGACGGTCGTCGGCCCGGCCGAAGGCGATCATCATCGTCCGTTGGCGCGGCAGCGTATTGCAGTCCACGGCGCCCTCGGTCCACGGCACACCGAAGTAGAACCGCGCCTCGGCCTCGCCGTTCAGCCAGTCGTCCCGGCCGTAGGTCAGGATGCCCCGGCCAATCAGACTGAACGGGTTGACGGCGCGCTGGAAGCTGTAGTTTGCCATTTCGGCTTCGGTCGTCGGCATTCCGCCGCCGTGTTTCTTGAGCCGCCAGTCACCATCGGCAACAAGCCATTTCGCCTCGTCCTCCAGGAGTTTGGTGCGCATGAAGCCGTCGGCCATTTCACGACGTTGGTAGAAGACCGTATCGATATTCGGCTTCGCGGTCTCTGCCGCGACCCAGTAGATGGTCCACCCGCGCAGATCGCGATCGTACGGAATGCCGTCGAGGAAGAGCCACGTCCCGGATTGCGTCAGGAGGATTTCCCCGTGACTCGTCAAGGTCAACCCCTTGACCGAGCGTTCGTCGCGCAGCCGGCCGCTGCCGCCGAGGAACGCGAATTCATCACCGGACTTATGTTTGAAGTAGAGAGAATGGGTCCGCAGCGTGTCCGGGGTAAACTGAATACTGCGGCCGGCCTCCCCGGCGGGGGCGGCATAGCTTGCCTCCAGGAGGAGCTTGCCGGCGCGTTTCAGTTCGGCTTCGAGTTGGTCACGCGATGAAGCGGGTCGGGGGGAAACCCGTCTGTCCGGCAGGACGTCCTCGACCGGCGGACGCCCGGTCAGGGAGCCCGAAAAACTGATGCCGGCGGCAATCACAGCCGCCGTCAACACGGCGATAAGTCCGATCGTAATGAAGCGCTTCATCTACTCAATTAACGTCGCTCAAGGTGAATTATTGGACGGTGGACCTGAATTTTCCCTCGCAGCTGCTACGCCATTCCGCCCCCGCGGGTTACGTGCCCGTCCCAAAGTAAACTATAGCTTCAGCGCGGGCAATTGCAATAAACTCCCCCGGCCGCTATGTTCAAAACCGCTCACACACAGGAGTTGCACATGGGACGCGTTCTGGGAATTGACTACGGCACGGCACGCATCGGCGTCGCCGTCAGCGACACGCTGCAGATGATCGCCAGTCCGGTCGATTACGTTCCCGCCGGGGACACTGAAGCGTGCCTGCAGGCGATCGCGGCGATCTGCCGGGAACGGGAGGTGGAGAAGATCGTGGTCGGTCTGCCGAAGAACATGAACAACACCGAGGGGGACAGCAGCAAGGCCGCACGCGCCCTCGGCGCCCAACTGGAAACGGCGACGGGACTGCCGGTGGATTTCTTTGACGAACGTCTGACGACCGCCGCGGTGGAGCGCATCCTGATCGACGCCGACGTCTCCCGCAAAAAGCGCAAAGAGAAGGTCGACAGCATGGCCGCAGCCTTGATTCTGCAGAATTACCTTGACGCCCGGGGGCTGCCGCCGCTGCCGCCGCTGCCCGGCGAAGAGCCGGGCTGAGCCCTGCCGGTCGCGGCGGCGCGCGGGACGAAAGCCCTGTAATCAGACATCTCGCTCACCTGCCGCACGAGGCCGTGGGGACGGAAAGACGTTTTGCTGCAGGTGCAGCTAACCCGGGAAAACAGCAAACCAGATCGGCTGTTCATCCGTGACAAAGTAGTAGATAAAGCAGTAGATCATGATCAGCACACCGGCAAACATCTCCCCGGCGATCAAACCGATCATAACCGGCTTCAGCCGGTTGTAGCTTTTCGAACCGCCGTATTTGGTCACAATCTGCCGCAGCAACCAGCCAAGAAGGAAGGAGGCCGCCAGTACTTTGGCGTGCCAGAAGCCGCTGATCAGAAACAGCACCGGATGCAGAGGCCACTTCGATACCCGCAGACGGCAAAACTCCGTCAACAACACCAACGCCATCGTGATCAGGAAGGCACTGACCTGCGGCCAGTGCGGCGACGCCTGCTGCAGCGACCCGCCGCCCTCCTCGTCTAGGACCCCCTGGGCCTCGAGACGATACTCGATGTTGACAATCGGGTCGTACGGTGCCCTGGCAAGGCGCGGCGCCCAGCCGTCGGTGACGCTGACGGCGCCGCGGTCATACTGGAAATACAGCGCCACAGAGACGCCGATTACCAACGCCAGCGTAATGCCGATTCCCGCCAGCACTCCCAGACGTCCCGGCTTTGCCTCGGACAATTTCAGACTGTGGACCATCATCGGCATGACGCCGACCTGGCAGGCCATATCCATCATGGCACTGACCAGCAGCAGAATCAGCATCTGCTGACTGCCGACGGCGCGCGGGCCCAGAAAGCCCCACAGCAGGACCACGGGGAGGATCATCGGGTGGAAAAGAAACATGCCTGTTTCGCCGACCATGCGGCTGACCACCACGAAGCTCATGCAGACAACGAGCGTGTGAAACAGCGCCCAGTGCCACTGCACGCCGACAACCATCAACTGAAAGATAAACAGCACGCCGCCGATCAGCGCCACGCGGGCGCCCCAGACCTCGTGTGTCTTGATCTCGCCCCGGGTCTGCAGCCCGAAGGCCCGCTTGATCACCGACAGGTAATGGTGGCGCCCGACGAAGACGATGATCAGGAACATCCCGAAGTAGGACCCGGCTTTGATGAAGTTGTTGATCCGAATGGAATTGTAGTCGCCGCCGGCATTCAGATTGACGCCGTAGAGCGCCAGGCTCCCCGCAATCAGGCAGTAGACAAAGGGAGCGATACCGACGGAGAACGCCACGTCGCCGGCAACGAAGTAGGCAAACCCGATCACCGTGAAATAGAAGGTCGGCCGCAGGAGTCCCCAGCCGCCGCCCTTGATGAACGTGGGAACCAGTTTGGCAAACGACGTGAAGTCGAATCGAGTCGGCACCCGGATCAGATATTCAGGGAACCAGGCGACGGCATAGTTGTTGAGGTAGACGACGGTGACGATGATCGCCCCGCACCAGAAGGCGCGATGGCGCAGCAGATCATTCACGCGGCCGTCGTCCCCCGGCAGCAGCGACTGGGCGAAGCGGACAATCGGGAATGGCATGTGCTCATGTTCGGCCCACTGGCGTTTGCAGATGAGGGCCAGGCCGATATAGACGAAACCGATGGTCAGGATCAACGGCAGCCAGAACCGGGTCAATGTCCGGGTCCAGGCGTACCAGGGGATATCGCCGAAACCGATCGCCTCGGCGCCCGGACGGATGCCGGCGCGAAAGCCGTTGACCGCGTACTCCTTTTTGCGCTCGAGCGAAGTCACCAGATCGCCGAACAGCAAATCAAGCCGATGGCGGTTGAGGATCGCAATCTCTTCCTCATGCCGCGGCCCGGTTGCCGCAATCCGGCGGGCGGCGACCGGCAGGGTCTGCCCCGCAAAATCGGCGGCGACAAACAGATCCTCGGCGGCCATCGCCCGGTTCAGGCGGGCGCACAGGACGGCCGCCGACGCCGCCGGTTCCTCGGGCAGTTCTCCGACGGCGGCAGCGACCTTGGCCAAAGGGGTCCCGGTCTCGGCCGAGCGAAGCTTGCGCGCAACGGCCCGGGCATCGGGGATGTCCTCCGGCCGGTAGCCCGGCGGCACGCCGGCCAGCATGACCGGCGGCACCCGGCGAATCAGATCGCGTTCCTGCCAGCCAAGTCGCACCCGGCTTTCAAGCCGCGGCATCATCAGCGAATACGTGAAGTGATGAATCAGTGCCCGGCCGCCGACATACGAGGCCGGCAGAATGATCGCCACAATCAACGCCAGTTCTCTGCCGCTGAAAGCCAGTTTCGGCTGGATGCGACGCAGCAGTGGGTTGAAGGTGACGACAAACAGGCAGAGGGAGCCGTAGACGAAGATCGGCATGTAGCTGCTGAACAACATGGTCTGCCGCATAACCATGTCATTGAAGAAACCGACAGCCCCCACGACGGCCGCAAGCATCAGGCCGACGACGATCGCCCGCTTACTCACAGCGCCCCCCTTTCCGAGTCCGGCTGGATGGTCTCATGGCTCTCCTGTTCCAGGCGGCCGAACCGCCCATTGCTACTTGCCCGAAGCACATTCCAACACCTTAAACAGACACCGAAATCCAGCTTAAGTGCTATGAAAACTCGAGTTTGCATAACATTTTCTGCGTTCAGCCGGACGCTGCCCGCCCCGGGCGGTCGGGGGCTCACGCTCTGCCGACCCCGGTTTCCCCGGCAAGCCGACGGCCGTGGCGGCAGCCAGGGATCTCCCGGCGCTGACGGCAAAACGTGGTCCTTCTGGGAGGCCCTTGCCTGCCGAGTGGATTGCGCGGTCGCTGTTGACATTGGCCGCGGAAGGATCAGATTACAGGGAATCAACCAAAACACAAGATCCCGATGATGGACCAACGCACATCCCGCTATTATTACTTTTGGGCTTTCCGGCCAGGGGCTCCTGCCCGTGGCGCCGGGCGTTGATCCCTGCGCACGTTGTACCAGAGCCCCTGAGAAAATCAGGGGCTCTTTTTTTTGCGGATTTACGAAACGTCAAAAATCAAATCGAAAGTTTGAGAGCATGGAACAGACACAAGATCTGCATGTGGAATCCATCATGCCGTTGGAGGCGCCGCGAAGTCTGAAGCAGCGATTGCCGCTGACGGCGGCGGCCGGCGCCACCGTGGTTGCGGGACGGCGGGAGATTATCCGGATTCTCACCGGCGAGGACAACCGTCTGCTGGTCATTGTCGGCCCCTGTTCGATTCACGATCCGGAGGCGGCGATCGAGTACGCCGGCCGTTTATGCCAACTGCGCCGGGACCTCGGTGACCGCCTCTGTATCGTGATGCGCGTCTATTTTGAGAAACCGCGGACAACGGTTGGCTGGCGCGGTCTGATCAACGACCCGGACCTCGACGGTTCCTGCAACATCAGCAAGGGCCTGGAAACCGCGCGGCGCCTGCTGTTGGCCGTGAACGAAATGGGTCTGCCGGCGGCCACCGAGATCCTCGATCCGGTCATCCCTCAGTACATCGCCGATCTCATCACCTGGACGGCAATCGGCGCCCGGACGACGGAAAGCCAGACCCACCGGGACCTGGTCAGCGGTTTGTCCATGCCGGTCGGGTTCAAGAACAGTACCGACGGCAATCAGCAGATCGCGGTCGACGCCATGCTGGCGGCGAAAGCGCCGCACAGTTTTCTCGGCGTCGATCAGGACGGCGTGACCTCGCTGGTAAAGACCACGGGCAACCCGAACTCGCACATCGTCCTGCGCGGCGGCCACGACCGTCCGAACTACGACGAGGTCAGCGTCCAACAGACGGAGGATGCCCTGGCGGCAGCCGGGCTGCCGCCGCGGATCATGGTCGACTGCAGCCATGCCAACTCCGCGAAACAGGCGGAACGCCAGCTGCTGGTCCTGCGCTCCGTGATCAACCAGCGGTTATCCGGAACACAGGCGCTCATGGGCGTGATGCTCGAGAGCAACCTGGGCGCCGGCCGGCAGGACATCGCGTCGTCCCCGGCCGACATGGCCGCCGGCGTCTCGATCACCGACGCCTGCATCGACTGGGAGACCACGGCTACAGCACTTGCCGACTGCCGGGCAGCGTTGACATCGGACTTGAACAAGGCCCCCCGCTGAGGTATAGTAAGCCCGGCCGGAAGCGAGTAACCCGGCACGATTCGACTGCCGCAGAAACAAGGTGTCCCGGCGGGATTCAACCATGGACCCAGCGCCCAGAGAAAACGCCCTGCCCTCGGCCAGTGACAAAGCCAAGGCAACGCAACAGGTGGATGCCCTCGGGCATATTGCCGGCCAGATCGCCCATGAGATCAACAACCGCCTGACTGTGGTCCTCGGCAATCTCTCGCTCGTGGCCTATACCATCAACGGCGACGGCGACGGCGAACTGAAGGCGTCGATCGACGACACCCTGGATGCCGCCCAGCAGATCCGCGACAAGATCCGCCGGCTCCAGGAGATGACCGCCGGTTTCGCGCCGAAGAAAACCATCCACAACGTCGGCGATCTGCTGCAGACCGCCTTGGCCGAGTGGCCGGGCAACCGCGACGCCTGTACCCTGGCCCTGCCCGACGCTCCGCTGCCGATGCTGGAAGCGGACGCCGGCCAGATTGCCCGGGCCCTGCACAACTTGCTCGACAACGCCGCAGAGGCCCGCGCGGACGCGGCTGTTACCGTTGCCGTCGAAACGGCGAAGTTCCCGGAGGACGCACCGTCAAGCGGCCCCGCGGTTGCAATTCGGGTCACGGATAACGCCGGCGGCATTCCACCGGACGCGGCCGGACAGATCTTTGCCCCTTACTTCACCACGAAGAAGCATGCCCTGGGCGTTGGTCTGACGGTGGCGCTGGCCATCGCCAGGCGGCATCGCGGGCAGTTGACCTTTACCCCCGTGCCGGATGGAAGCTGCTTCTCCCTCCTGTTGCCGGCCTACCGGAACTGACTACTGGTTGGCCTGGACCAGGGTGATCCGATTCTTCGCCTGCCCGACCATCTCATGCTCCGGATATCTCGCGATGAAGTCCCGGTATGCCGCGATCGCCTTATCCCCCCGGTCCAGTTTTTCGTAGCAGAATGCGACTCGATAATAACACTCGGGCACATAGTCCGCCTCCGGCCAGGTCGCAATGCACTTCTTGTAGATGCCCATGGCCGATTTGAAGCGGAAGAACCGGTGATACATCTTGCCGGCATTGTATGCCGCCTTGGGCGCCCACGGCTTGTCGCGGTTCTCCTCCTCGAACGCCTTCTTCGCCGTGAAATACAGGATGTCCGGCAAGAATACCACAGCCATAACGAGCCCGATCAACACCAGAATCCCGAGCTTCTTCGCCATCGCCTATTCCTCTTCCGCGGCCGGCTCGCCCGGCGGCGCCGACGCTTCCGGCTGGCCCAGCGTCGTCATGATCTTCCGCTTCTGCTGCGGCGTCAACACATGCGACCAGACAAACCAGGCGCCGCCCGCGAGGAGCAGAAACAACGCAAGCGCGATCAGGCGCCGAATCAGCCGCCGGCGGCGGCGAAGGGCCTCGCGCAGACGCAGTTTCTCCATGTGCGCTTCGGTGACGAAATGGTTGTTGGCGCAATCCTTGGTGCAGAAGTCCTCGCCCTCAACTTCAACAATGCACTCGGCGCAGATCGGTTTCAGGCAGGCCCGGCAACGGGTTGCCGCCGCTCGCTCCGGGTGGTTCGGGCAGACCATATTCTCCACACTGGAATCAGTTGCCATACGGCCCCTCCTTGATAACAGATTTCAGCCCATGTTCGAAGTTTACAAACATGACCGGCGCTTTGCAAGGACTTCCTGCCGGCAGCAGCAATGCGTCAGTCACGGGGAGTGGCCCCCGCGTGCTGCTCTCCTGCCACCGGCAGGTCAAGCCTGCCGGTGGGGGAACGGCGGCAGACGCTGCTCCCCGTCACTGACGCATTACCGGCAGCAGAACGGCGGCGGGCTGAGACTGCCCTCCCGTGCCGTCACGGACGCCGTCCGACTTCGCACCGGCCGCCACCCCTGCTATAGTGTCTGCCTGAACCGTCAACCTGCAAGGAAACTCATTATGCCAAAACCACCAATACTGCCCGTTCCCGATCGCCAGAGCATTTTCGCCAACGGCCGGACCTGGGAAGACTGGCTCAACAACGCCGATGAACCGTCGCAAGCCGAACGTCTGCGGGCGAACTACGACAATCAGGTCATCCATGAGGATCTGGCCGCGCCCCTGGCCGACCTGAGCCGTCCGGTCCAGATCATCGCGATCGCCGAAACCTGGTGCGGCGACGTGATCCTGCATACGCCGCTGCTGGTACGCCTGATCGAACGGACGAACGGCCTGGCACAAATGCGGTTCGTCAAACGCGCCGACCACCCGGACTTCTTCGCCCGCTTCCTGACCAACGGCGGCGAGGCCGTACCGAAGTTCGTCTTCTGCAGCGCGGACTTCGTCGAAACCGGCAACTGGGGTCCGATGTCTTCCACCCCGCGCCATTGGATTGCCCGGGGCAAGGCCTGCAACGATGTCGGCGCCGCCCGCAAACTGGTGGGCGAGTTCTACGAAGACGACAACCACCGCGAAAGCACAACCGAACTCGTGGACCTCATCCTCACCGCCGGCTTCCCCGGGTTTTGAGGATCTGAGGTCCGGGCTCCGGGCAGCCGCCGGCGAATGTCTTGAAAGACTTGCTCAAGAGATGCGCTGTCCGGGCGGCAGGAGTGCTTGAGCCGGGGTGCTCGCCGGGCCGTCGGAGGCACAGTCTAGATCCCGACTCACTGCGGGCCGGGCACGGCCACATCGCCGACCGCAGGTTCAGTGATTTCCTCACGCTGCGACCGCAGAGCTCAAATCTGCAATTGAATGAGGCGGCCCCGCCGGTCCGAACGACGGGGCCGCCTGGCCCAGGTGCGGTAGATTGTCAAGCCCGAGCGGGCTCGGGGGCGCGGCGGCGCCTGAGAGCCTCTTTGGCCGCGGTCATATCGTTGTAGGGATGTTTGACCCCGTTGATTTCCTGGTAATCTTCGTGGCCCTTGCCGGCGATCAGGATGGTGTCGCCCGGCTCCGCGTCAGCAATCGCCTGAGCCACGGCTCGGGCGCGGTCGGATTCGACCACGACGTCCGTGCCCGCGGGGATGCCCGGGAGAATGTCGGCAATGATCGCCTCCGGCTCTTCCGTCCGCGGATTGTCGCTGGTGACGACAACACGGTCGCCGATCTGTGCGGCGACCGCACCCATCACCGGCCGCTTCGTCTTGTCGCGATCCCCGCCGCAGCCGAAGACAATGACCAGTCGGCCGGCGCACAGCGGCTTCAAACAGCGGGCCACATTGAGCAGGGCGTCACCGGTGTGGGCGTAATCGACAAAGACGTTCAGGTCATGCTCGGCGGGTACGCGCTCCAACCGTCCGGGAACGCCTTCGAACTGTTCAATCGCTTTGCGGATATCGGTATCGCCGACCCCGCAACTCCAGGCGCAAGCCGCGGCACAGAGGGCGTTGAGCGCGTTGTAATCGCCGATCAGCGGCGACCGGAGTTCGCCGAACGGCAACTGCAGGTTGGTGCCGGAAATGTCCATCTCCCACTCGGTCGGCCGGAATTCGGCGCGCTCACTGAAGCCGTAGGTCAGCATGCGACCGGTCAGTTCGTCATCCAGCCGGACGCCGTATTCGTCGTCGACATTGACAATCATGGCGCCGCCGCGTTTGAGGAAATCCGTGAACAACAGTTTCTTCGCCTGGTAGTAGCTCTCCATGTCCCCGTGATAGTCCAGATGCTCCGGGGTCAAGTTCGTGAAGGCGGCGGCGTCGAAACACATCGTCCCCATCCGCTGCTGGCACAGCGCGTGGCTGGACACTTCCATGATCAAGGTGCGCACGCCGGCGTCGCGCATCTCAGCCAGCATCGACTGCAGTTCCAACGGCGTCGGCGTGGTACGGTCGGCCGGGATCTCGCGATCGCCCAGGTCATAGCTGACGGTGCCGATCAACCCGACCTTGCGCCCGGCGCTGCGGAAGATCGATCGCAGCAGGTAGGCGGTGGTCGTCTTGCCGTTGGTCCCGGTAATCCCGATCTTGAGCATCTTACGGGCCGGGTACTCGTAAAATCGTTCCGCCACGCGGCCGCAGGCAACGTAGTCGTCGCTGACGCGGATGGCCGGCACACTCAGCTCGAGGGGTTCGGCTGATTTGTACAGAACTGCCGCCGCCCCTTTCTCGACGGCCTGCGGGATGTAGTCCCGGCCGTCGGCCACGGCGCCCTGAATCGCAATGAACAGACTGCCGGCAGTCACCTGACGGGAGTCGCTGGTAATCTGGGTAATCTCTGTTTGCGGCTCGCCGATCACCTCGATCAGCCTGTCGCCGCAAGCCTCCGCATACGTCTGCAGTGTTTTCATGGCATGCCCTCTCCTATCGCTACCACCGGCTGAACATTCAGATAGCGCAACGCGCGCATCGAGATTCGTTTGAAGGTCGGCCCGCAGACGGTGCCGCCGTAGTATCCCAGGCTTGCATCCGGTTCGTCGGCAACAACAATCAAGACGAACGCCGGATCGTCCGCCGGCACAAAGCCGACGAAGCTGGCAACGTATTTTCGATGTCCCTCATAGGTGCCGTTGACCAGTTTCTGCGAGGTCCCGGTCTTGCCGGCCGTGGCAAATCCGGGCACTGCCGCGCGGGTGGCAGTGCCGCCCTCGCGCGTGACCTGCTTGAGTGCTCGGGTGATCTTTGCCGCCGCCCGCGGCGTCGTCGCCATCCGTTTGAGCCGCGGCATGGTGCGGTCAATCGTCCGACCGGTCCGCGGGTCGACAACGCGGTCAATCAGGAAGAGCTGCATCATCCGGCCGCGATTGGCGATGGCGGAATAGGCCTGCACCATCTGCAGCGGCGTCACGGCCAGCCCTTGTCCCATCGGGAACCGGGTGATGCTCAGTTTGTCCCACTTCTTCACCGGCGGCAGCAGACCGCGCGATTCGAAGGGCAACTCAATGCCGGTCCTGGCGCCGAAGCCGAAACGCCGCAGCGACTGATAGAACCGCACCTCCCCCAGCCGCATGGTGACTTTGGCCGTGCCGATGTTGCTGGACTTCTGCACGATTTCGAGGACCGTGAGGTCTTTATAGTGATGCCCGCTGTCCCGCAGCGGCTTGCCGCCGTACCACCACAACCCCTTTTCGCAGTAGAACACATCGTCGAGATCAACCACCCCATACTCCAGAGCGCCGCAGATCGAGATGCCCTTCATCGCCGATCCCGGGTGATAGACGTCCGACACCATGTGATTGCGCCACTGTTTCGGGTCCATCCGACTGCGGTCGTTCGGATCGAACGACGGCAACTGAGCCATGGCCAGGATCGCGCCGGACGCCGGATCGGCCATGATCGCATAGGAGTATTGCGGCGCAAACTGCTTGTGAAGCTGCGCCAGTTCTTCTTCAACGATGTGCTGCAGCGGTTCGTCGATGGTCAGGTAGACGTCTCTGCCGTCGAGGGCCGAACGTTCCCGGCGCTCCGCGAAGTACAGTTGCCGGCCGCGGCGGCTGCGCATGTACAGCACACTGCCGTCGCGCGGCCGCAGGAACGAGTCGCAGATCTGCTCCATGCCGTAGGCGCCCGCGTTCTTCTCATTGGTGAAACCGAGCAGCGGAGCGGCCAGGGAGCCCTTCGGATAGAAACGTCGATGCGACTGGATCAGCCGGATTCCGGGGATGCCCTGATTCTGCAGGGCCTCCGCCCGCCGCAGGGAGACCCCGCGTTTCACCACGACCTCCACCTGAGCGCCGCTGAAGCGGCGCTGCAGAGTTGCTTCGGGGACCTGCAGGTACCGCGACAGCCGCTGCAGGACATCGTCACGCCGGGCCGGCGGTATCTGGCGCGGCTCGATCAGGATGTCCTTGCAGTGTTCGTTGCCGGCCAGCAGGTTGCCGCGGACATCACGGATCGCACCGCGCGTGCCGTAGCGGCGCTCCGTATGGGTGTAGATGGCCCGAGCTTTGCCATAGAGCTCTTCGTGGCGGTCCACCTGAAGCTGGTGAAGCCAGACGCCGACGCCGCTGAAGGCAAAGACAAAGCCCGTGAAAACGCACAACAAACGGACGTTGTAAAGCGCTAATGGCATTTCATTGATCGGGGCGTTCAGCGAGTGCCTGGGGTGACATCTCCCGGACCTGTCCGGGCAAAGGGGGGCGCAGGCCCAGGGCCGCGGCCTGGCGCAGAATGTGCTCGCCGCTCATGTGGTGCTCGCGTTCGATAAGTAAGTTCTGCCGTTCCATCAGGACAGTCTTGAGCTCCTGTTTGCGGCCCAGCCAGGTCTGGCTGAGCTTAACGGTGCGCTGCTCGAGGTAGATCCGGGTCAGGCCGATCAGCAAAAGCACGCCGCAAACGGCAAAGACGAGCATATAGGTGGTGGCAACCGAATCCCCCGACTTCTTGCGACTGCGCTTGCGCCCCTGCGTGAAAAGAACGGGAAGATAGGATTTGATCGCGCTCACTTCGGGTTGCCTCCTCTGATTCGACGCTCTGGAAGCCTGGCCTGCGCTCCCTGATGTCAGGCCAGGCCCCAGATCGCCGTTGCCTCCTCGGGTCCGCCCATCGGCGGGCTGCCGCCGGCCGCTGCCTCCTGCAGCCCTGGCAAATCAGCCCCGTGATGGGCGACAAATCCGTTTCACTCCGCCGTGCGCTCGGCCGCCCGTAACTTGGCGGACGACGCTCTGCGGTTGGCGGCGACTTCCGCCGCCGTCGGCGTCAACGGCCGCTTGGTCAAGATCTTCAGTCGTGCCGTCTTGCCGCAGCGGCAGGCGGGCAGTCCCGGCGGGCAGATGCAGGTCTTTACCTCGTAGACCAGTTTCTGCTTCACGATGCGGTCTTCCAGGCTGTGGAAGCTGATTGCCGCCAGCCGGCCGCCCGGTCGCAGCAGGCCGATCGCCGCTTCCAGACTCGCCTCAATCTCCTGCAGTTCGTCATTCACGGCGATCCGCAGGGCCTGGAAACATCGTGCTTCCGCCTGCCGCCGGCGGGTCCGACGGTCCCCGGCAACCCGCTGAATCAGGTCAGCCAATTCCGCCGTGCGCTCCCATGGGGAGTCCACTCGCCGTTTGACGATGGCGCGGGCCAGTTGCCGGGCTCGGGGTTCCTCGCCGAACTCCCGGAAAATCCGTGTCAGTTCTTCAACCGCTGCCGTGTTCAGCAAGAGGCTCGCGGTCAAACGCTGGCGCCGGTCCATTCTCATATCGAGCGGACCGTCAGCCGCGTAGCTGAAACCGCGGTTCGCCCGATCAATCTGGATCGAGCTCAGACCAAAATCCCAAATCACGCCGTCGACGGTTTCCCAGCCGATGTCCTCGGCGTAATCTGTCAACCGTGAGAAGCCACCGCGAACCAGGTGAACTTGCGATCTGTATGCCTCCAGTCTCTCCCGAGCTGCCTCCAGTGCCTCCTGGTCTCGGTCGATGCCTAGAACTTGGATGTCCGCTGCTTTCTCCAGTAGAGCCTTTGTGTGCCCTCCCGCACCCAAAGTACTGTCGATGTAGCGTCCACCCGGTCGCGGTTTTAGCTGCTCAACGGCCTCCTTGACAAAAACGGTTCGGTGTAGATCATCAGCCGCCGGCATCCGGCGTCGCCTTGTTGCGTTGTTTATTGATGGCTTCCAGACGATCCAGGAAAGCCTGGGCCCGTTCGGTGACCGGCGCCTCCTGCTCCGGCACCCGGCTGATGCGAATGGTGGTAATGCCGCCCTTCAAGAGCGCCATACCCGAAATCTCTAACCCCGCGTACTCCATCAACTCCTGCGACAGGCAAATCCTGCCCTGCGAATCACATTGACAAACTTGCCCGATCGTGCCAAGGTCCGACATGGCCTCGCCGCCCTCGGCGTCGGTCAATGCAACTTCCCGAGCCGGTTCCAGGATCTGCTGGTTGAACATTTTCTCGGTCAACATCGCGATCTCGCGGTTCGGGGCCGGAACGAGGTAAAACACAGTGTCCTTCTTGCCACGCCAATCACTCGGAACAGCAAGTCTGCGCTGCTTATCGATGGAGTGCCTGAATTTGCCAAAAAACGCTTTGGCCACCGGATTCACCTAATCAAACCTAAGTTCCACTATCTTCAACTGAGTCCTACTATTGGTGGATTGACAACCCTTTGCAAATCCTTTTGCGAAAAAAGGTTACGCCTGGGCTGAAGGCTTATAAAGAGTCACAAGAGACTGATCGTCAATGCGTTAGAAATGAGCCGGGCATTTTTCGCCCCCGCCCGTGCCGTCCCCGAAAGGCCCCTCAGCCGGAAAAATCGGCCGGATTACGGACAAATTGAGCGAAAGTTGACAGCTCTAAACGGCAGATCCGGCGCAACTCCCCCGCCGCGCGGCGTTCTGCCGCCGTAGTAAACCCCCAGGCGGCGAAATAAAGCCGCAAATTCAGTTCTGCTTTGAGGCCCTGAACCTGTTGTAACGTGCGCAGTCGATCCTCCACGAAATGCAGCCGACATGGGTCATAACGACCCGCTAAACTGCATAAAACATCTCCTTTCCTGCCGTCTTCCAGTCCGAAAATCAGTGTCTCGGGCAGGTCAAGATTTGCGGCCTTAACGAGGGCTGCGGCAAAGCGCCGCTGTTTTGTCGTGATGATCACCTTGGTACATAACGAGGCGTTTAGCGCCTCGACGACGCCCGGATAGTAATCATGGGCGGCAATCCACCCGACAAGGTCAACCGCGATCCACTCATCGCGGGCCGCTCCAAAGCACGCAATCAACGGATCTAGTTCCAGGTCCAGTTCTTGCATCAGATCCCGGCATTTCCCCTGAAAGCCCCTGAGGATCTCCTCTTTCGGTTCGCCGCGCACCAGCATCTCGGTCAGCAGAATGCTCTCAAAACCGGTCTTAATAACCGGTCTCGCCTCACGAAACGCCGCGATATGTGCCTGCGACACGGGCGCGGCATAGCGTTCGGGCCAGAGCTTACGGGCCGCCCGCCAACTGCTTTGCGCCATTTCCCCGGCACTGTCGCAGATCACGCCGTCGAAATCCAATGCCAGTATATCCTGCATGCTCCGAAAATTGCGCGCGCCGCGGCAAAGATCAAGGTCTGGGAGCGCGTCACCGGGCCGACGCTGTTCCTCTCGTCAAATAATTCGGCGGACAGAATTCCTTCTGGGGGGCCGGCTTCAGCCGGAAGCTGGCCTTCCACTTCCGGCTGAAGCCGGGCCCCTGGTCAGAGGCGCTTCGCGCCGGACTCAGGAGCGGCGGCCAAACGTCCCGAATACCCCTGAAGCAAGTGTCATTCCTGGCTACAGCATTCTAAGCTTTTCCGTAGCCGCCACTCCTCACGCAGACGGCGTGACAGTCTTGAACCTGGGGTTGGCGAAGTCTACCCCAGGAAGTATGGCGATAGGAATCAACGCTGCAGGCGTTGCAGTCGGTTTTGCTGGATCAGCAGCCACAGCTTTTGTGGACATGCTCTAGACCCGGCATTCCTGCGGATTTGCGTGCCGCCCGGCCGGGTAACATGTCGCCAGCAGGTCCTGCATCTCCGTGATGCGATCGGCGGACGCCGGGTCATCGTGCAGGTTATTCATCTCGCCGGGGTCATTGACCAGATCATAGAGCTCGCCCGCTTCGCCGTTGTTGAAGGTCGTGTATTTCCATTCCTTCGTCCGCACTGTCCGCGCCGTCGCCACGCTGTGCCGCGAGGACTCCCACTCGGCCAAGGCGAACCCCCGCGGGCCCGCCGGAAACAGCTCGAGATCGCCGTTGACGAAACTCTGCCCGCTGGTCCTTGGGGCATCGATGCCCGCGATATCACAGCAGGAGGCGAAGACATCGACTCCCGACGTGACCTCGTTCGTGGTCACCCGGCGTTCGACGCCGTCGGCTTTGCCGACGACCAGCGGGACGCGCAGGAGGTCATCCAGCATATACGGCCCTTTCCAGAGCAAACCGTGGTTGCCCAGCATCTCACCATGGTCCGACGAAAAGATGATCACGGTGTCAGCCGCGATCCCGGCCTGTTCGACCGCATCCATGATGCGGCCGACGCACTTGTCGACATGCGCCACCATGCCGTGATAGGCCCGGCGCGTCGCCCCGATCTTCTCCGGCTCATGCGCCATCTTGATCTGTGCCTTTCGGTAGTGGGCCGGCTTTTTCGCGACATCATCTTCCGACAGTTCGGGCATCGGCATCTCGACACCGTCGAACATGCTCCAGTACGGCTCACAGGGACAGAAGGCGTGGTGCGGATCGAAGTAGCCGACGGAGAGAAAGAACGGTTTCTCGACGTTGCGCCTGTTTGCCAGCCAGTCGATACTGCGGTCCGTCACCCACGTCGAAAGATGATACTCCTCCGGCATGCACGAACAATATCCGTTGGCATGACCGGTTTCGTAGAGCTGGATGATGTATTCCAGGAACAGGTCCGGCTGTTCCGTGCGCAGCCATTTGAAGTATGCGTCGTGGGTCAACTGCTGGTCGCCCTCACCGACCTCGCACGTCTGGAAATGGTAATCGTCCGAGTCGCCGATGCGATTCAGGATCGGTTCCAGATGCAGCTTGCCGAAATGCGCCGTCTGAAAGCCGTTGTCGTTGAACTGCGTCGTGATCGTGGTCGCCTCCCGCGGCAGCCGGCAGCCGTTGGTCCAGACGCCGTGCTCATTGATGTGCGTGCCGGTGAAGATGCTGGCGCGCGACGGCATACAGACGGTGTTGGCAACAATATGGCTGTCGAAACGGATGCCCTGGCGGGCCAGGCGGTCGATGTTCGGCGTCCTGGCCACGGCTGTGCCGTTACAGCCCAAGGTGTCGTAGTGTTGCTGGTCAGTAAGAATAAGGATGACGTTTTTGCTCATGGAACAATCCATATTTCCGGTTGGCCGGTCAACGATTCAGGCGGTTTTGTAACGTTCATATTCTTAGCCCGATTGCCGGGCAATGCAAATCCCGAAACTAAACGCGATGCGGCCGCAGACGCAAATCCGCCGCCAACGATGCCGCCACCGCCCGGGACGGGCAGTCGACCGCGGCCCCAATTCGCGTCAACAACATCTCCACCGCCGTTTCGCCGACTTCCGGCCACGGGGCGAGCATCAGGAACAGACGGCAGGATGCTTCACCCCGCGGATGATCGGCAAAGGTGCCCAAGTCCGGTCGCGGCGCCGCCGGCGGGAGGGCGAAGGGAACCGCGTGCGCAATCCGTTCGGCGACATGCTGGATCGCTGTGATGATCGCCGTCGGGCGCTCCTCCGCCAACAGCAGCCGGCGGACGACCGCCGTGTTGTCTGCTTCCCGGTACGGATGATCGTCGTCCAGGTAAACGTCCGCCGGCAATCCGGCCGCCTGCATGGCGCGCCGGTAGCCGGCCAGCCGGTCGGTCCGGCTGTAGTGGCGCGCCGCCGACATCTGGTGATGATAGGAGGTGTCGACATACGCGATACGGCTGTGACCGGCTTCCAGAAGGGTCTCGGTAAGTTTGACGGCGGCGCCTTCTTCGTCGGGATAGACCGCGTTTTCCGGGAGTTTGTTGTTGATCCAGACAAACGGCACATGGTTTTGCTGGAGTTGTTCCCGCAGCGCTTCCGGCAAGGCCGCATGATAGTTCAGCAGCAGACCGTCGGCCATGGTTTCCCGCATGATCTTCGGCGCCAGATCACGCTCCATCATCTTGTCGTCCGGGATCTCCGCCATCCCGAGGTACAGCCCCTGGGCCTCGATGGCAATGTGGATGCCGCGCAGGAGGGCTTGCGGCAAATAGCTGTTCGTGCCGCTGGGGTCGTGCAGCAGGACCAGCGAGTTGAACTGCCCCTTGCGGATCGCGCGGGCGAAGGCGTTGGGACGGTAGCCCAGACGTTTCGCCGTCGCCAGGACCTTCGCGATCGTCTTGTCGCTGTAACGCTCGCCCTTCCCGTTCAACACCAGGCTGACGGTCGGGCGCGAGACGCCGGCGGCCTCAGCAATCTGTGCAATCGTAACGGCCATGCGCTGCCTCAGGAACTCCCGCTCTGAAGATATTTCATAAAATCGATTTTACCACTCTGACTCCGGGATCCGGAGAAGGTTCCACGCAAAGGCCGACAGTGATTCATGGGTCGTCGGCAAGGCTCTGGCAACGGCTCCCGAACGATGGACGGCAGGTTAAGCCTGCCGGCGGCAGGATGGCAGCACGCGGGAGCCGCTCCCGCCGTGACTGCCGCAGTACGCCGTTGTCCATCGGGCGCATGTCAGTTCTGTAGGTCATCCCTTCGTGTTGCGGCAAGAGCCGGTCCATAGCGCCAGAACGTTCGCCAGTCCGGCCACCGGCGGCCAAACGTCCCAAACACGTTGCAATTCAGCGCCATTCTTCGCTA
>CAYLNH010000032.1:0-39075 GCA_964384625.1 uncultured Lentisphaerales bacterium | reverse complement strand
GAGGGAGGGGAGGGGCCCAACGACGGGCCCCTTTCCTACCCCTATCGGCAGGAGGAGGAAGGATGCGCAGTTGGGACAACTGCGGCTAAACGGCCAGTTGATCGCCGAAGAAGCGGAGCATGGCGTCGAACGAACTGCTCCAGGTCGTTTGGACACCCAGTGAATCGAGTTTGTTTTTCAGCATCAGCATCAGTACCGGATGGTGCAGGTCGATGTCCGCTGGTTCGCCGTTGTCGTCGCGAAGCAGTTGCTCCGCCGTTGGCGGGACATCCTGCGTCACGAAGAACGTCGGCGGCGCCGCGGCCGTCGCCTGATCGAAGACACTGCATTCCCGGTAGAACGCGCGCCATTCCCTGATGAATTCGGCCTCGGTTTCGAAGTCGTCGTGGTGAAACGGCTCCTGAAACCAGACGCCCTGCAGTTGTTCCTCGGCCCGGGCCAGTAGATACTTGCCGACAGTCAATTCCACCAGATCGCGATCGACGCCCAGGTACCGGACGCAGTCGGCAAACTCCTCGGGAACTGGTTGGGTATTGACCAGGCCGACGACATTGACTCGGGTCGAACACCGCCGGACCGGGTCGTCGGCAGCGGTATCGGCGAGGTCGGCGTGGTAGGCCAGCCAGCCGGCAATGTGGCCGCCGGCGGAGCCGCCGCAGACGGCAATGCGCGTCGGGTCAATCTGCAGATGCTCGTGGTGATGTCGGATATACTGCAGAGCTCGGGCGCCGTCCATCATGATGTCCATGCGGGTCGGGTTGCTGTCCCGCAGACGGTAGGTGGCGGAGAAAAACGTCATCCCGAGTTGGTTGGCCAGTGCCGGGCGTTCCGGCGGAATCTGCAGGTGATCGCCGCCCTGGAAGCCGCCGCCGTGAAACCACAGGACGGCTGGGCGGGCGCGGTTGCCGCCGGCCGACCAGACGGCCATCCGATGGCGGGCGTGCGATCCGTATGGCGTCGAATGTGGCGATGTCGGCATTGGGATCTGCGCCCTTCATGGTGCGTTTGCCGCGGGCGCCGGATTTGGTCTGGCGAGTGCGGTTCGGATCTGTTATAATAGGGCGGCCACCTGCACCCGCAAACGACAGGGGACAAAACGTCATGCCGAGCGGAATTCGCGTCATCACAGCTCTGGCGGCCGTCGCATTGATTGTGCTGGCTGCCGCTGCCGGGCCGGAACGGGATGCGTTGGCGGCGGCCGGCGTCGAAAAAACGACGGCCGGCGTGCTCGGGCATCTGCGCGCCATTGCCCCGACGGCGGCTGCGAAGAAGCGGGTGCGGGTATTGGTTGAACAACTGGGCGCCGATAGTTTCCGGGAGCGCCGGGCGGCGGAGAAGGAGCTCCGCCGATTGGCACTGACGGCCCGGGCGGCAGTGACCGAAGCATCCCGATCCGAAGACCCGGAGATCAAGCTGCGGGCCCGCCGCATCCTGCGGCAGATGGATGCCGGCCGGCCGCTGGAGGTCCTTCGGGCCGGTCTTCGGCTGCTGGTCGAGAAAGCGCCGGGTGAAGGCGGCGCCGTTGTCTTGCAAGTCCTGCCGCTGTGCGGCGGCGATATGATCTTCCCGCTCGCCTGTGACGCGCTCAAGGCCTGTTTGACGCCCGCCGACAAGGACCTCCTGGTCAAGGCGCTGAGCGACCCGAATGTCTTGGTTCGGCGGGCGGCGGTTATCTGTCTGGAGGGCGACAACGCCGCCGTCCTCCGGCCCAGTCTCAAGGACAAGGACGAGCGCGTGCGCTATCTGGCGGCGGTCGCCGTCCTGAACCTAAAGGACCGGGCCGGCCTGGCGCCGTTGGCGGCTCTGCTCCGCAGTGAGGATGAACGCATCCGGCAGGATGCCCTGCTGGCGCTGCAGGCGGCGACGGGGGACGAATCGGATACCCGGGCGGATGTCGCCGCCGCCGCAAAATGGCAGGCGTGGGTGAAGGAAAAAGGCGCCGCCGCCGAGCTGAAACTGCCGGTCGAACCGGCGCTGGGCGCCGAACTCATCGGGAGCAAATGGAGGATTACGTTTGACGATGTGACGGATCTGAAACCGTACGTCTTTACGTTGCTGCCGGGCGGCGAGTACAGCTATCCCGGCGCCAGTGATACCAAGAAACATGTCTGGTCGGTACGCGGCAGCCGCATCACGTTCAGCGTCAACAACGCGTACGCCACGTACACCGGTGTGATTCGCCGTCGGGACTATATGTCGGGGGAAGCTCGGAACATCAAGAACAAGACCTGGACCTGGGAAGCCCGGCGCCAGAAGTAATCGTTGCCGGCCGTCCGGGTTCATCCGATCCGATCGAAGCCGCAGTATCGCTTCGCTCCGGTTGTGGCCGATGGTCAAGCCTGCTGGTGGCAGGAGAGCAGCACGCGGGAGCCACTCCCCGTGACTGACGCATTACGGGCCGGCGAAGGGCGCATGTCACTTCTGCAGGTGTTCTCCTGCCGACAATTGGCTCGATCATACGACCCCAGGCGGTATATCCGCCTGATGAACACGTTCATTCGTGGCTGCAAGCCCTCACCCCTCACCCTGCTTCTCAGGCGCTGGGAAGCAGGCTTCCCGGCGCCCGAAAAGCGGGATCGTGAGGCCGTCTCCTTCCCTGATGAACGCATTCACCGGGCCGACGAGCGACCCGGGGTCCAGCGAGTCGCGAACCGGCAACAGACATCGCATACGCCCACAAGCCCGCCGGTGGCTGGACCGGCGAACGTTCCGGCGCTATGGTGCGGCTCCTGCCGCAACACGAAGGGATGACCTACAGCACTGACATGCGCCCGCCGGCGCAGAAATCAGTTGCGGGAACGCGGTTCGTACGGTAGATTTCACCCAGCGGACGAACCTTTTCAGCAGCCGCGTGGAGATCGTATGGGACCGTTTGGCAATCTTTTCGGCAAGAACGACAAGGCGCCGGAGTGGGCGAGTTTCTTCAGCGCGGCGGAATACCAGCGCTTCGAGAAACTGGTTTGCGACTACTTCCATGAAGAGGGTGCGGAAGTCGCGGTTGAAGAGGGATTTGTCCACGTCCCGGAGCGTGACCATACCTATGGCCTGCAGAACCTGGCGCAGGTCTGTCATATGTCGCCGGAAGAGGAATGGCGGGATACCATCGGCGAGCATTTTCTACGCCTGCGGGAAGCCGAGGACGACCGCGACCGCATCGAGCAGGAGATGGAAGACTTCGACGCCGTCGCCGATCTTCTGGCGGTCCGCCTCTACCACGAGGATTACGTCAACTCGCTCGGCCGCGACAAGGTCGTGTTCCGCGAAGATTTCGAAGGGACGGTTTCCGTCCTGGTCGTCGACCTGCCGACCACAATTCAGACGGTGCCGTCGGAAACGGCAAAGAAGTGGGACAAGAGCGTCGACGAACTCTTTGCCCACGGTCTGGGGAATGTTCGCCGCACCGTCGTGCCCGAAGTCTCCACGGAGGAGATTACCCCGGATGTTGTGATCCGTTACTTCGTCAGCGACAATTTTCTGACGTCCACCCATGCATTGATGCTGAACCAGCACCCGGACTGCATCGGGACCTATGGCGCCCTGGTCGGCATCCCCCACCGGCACGTAGTCCTTTGCTTCCCGATCAATGACATCGGGGTCGTGTCGGCGATCAACGCCATGCTCCCGGTTATCCAGGGCATGTTCGAAGAAGGCCCGGGATCGATCAGTCCACACCTGTACTGGTATCAGGACGATCAGTTTACCTTGCTGCCGTGCGAGGTTACCGAGGAAGAAATGCGCTTTCAGCCCCCCGCCGAATTCATCGCCGTCCTCAATGAACTCGCCGGCGATTAGTTCCTCTCCGGGCTCGTCGGCATCTGGCCGGGGCCGCCCCCTGTACTTAACCCCTGTGCGCTGCCGGGGGCAGAGCACCTCCGGCAAACCGCCAGACCCGGGAATGCGGGCGGTGGTTTCGACCGGCGACTTCCGCCGCCGTCAGCACCTATTGCACTGTAATGGTCGCGGTGACTTCCGGACTCTCTTCGTAGCCGATGCGCACCGCTCGCGCGCGGATCGTGTTTTCGCCTGCGGCCAGTCGTAACGGCTCGGTGTACAGCAGCCAGCGGGCGGCGTCGCCGGCGTCCAGGGCGTAGGCAATCGACGCGCCCTGGGTTGGTGTGTGCAACTGCAGCAGCGCCGGGCCCTGGACCGTCGTCTCCGTCACCGCCTCGATGCCGGGGGATTCCCCGCAGATCGGGACGAAGATCGGCGCGGTTGTCGTTGGTTGCTCGCCGTCGGGATACCATTGGCGCACCATCTCGGACTCGGGAATTTCGCCCATGTCGCCGACCTCGTCGATCCAGCCGTCAACCGCTTCGCGCAGCCGTTCCAGGTCTTCGCCGTATCTCGGGTCCGTTGCCAGATTGTTGATCTCCCACGGATCCGCCTCGGTGTCGTAGAGTTCCTCCACAGGACGCGGATCGAACATCAGACGCTGCGCGCCGTTCAATTCGCCGGCCATGTGCAGGCGCCACATTTCCTGGAGCATCGGGTGTTTGTTGCGATAGGGGATCCACAACAGGTACGGCAGTTCCGGCCGGCAGTTGCGGATGTATTTGAACCGGCCGTCGCGGGCGGCGCGGACCATGTCGTAGGACTCGTCGAAACGGTCGCGCGCCGCGAAGACATACTCCCGCGGCTCGGCCTTCTGCGGGCCGAGGAACGGCTGTCCCTGCAGGTGTGCCGGCACGTCGACGCCGCACAGCGAGAGTACCGTCGGCGCCAGGTCCAACGTGCTGACGAGCTCGTCGGAGACGGTGCCGGGTTCCAGTTGGCCCGGCCAACGCACGATCATCGGCACGCGAATGCCCGAATCGTAAACCCAGCGTTTGCCGCGGGGCAGGGGGCCGTGGTCGCTCCAGTGGAAGACAATTGTGTTGTCCGCCAGCCCGTCTTCCTCCAATTGCTGCAGCAGTTCGCCCATGACCCGGTCGTTCTTCTGGATGTTCGTGTGCATTCGCGCCATCGACTCACGCGTCTTCGGCGTGTCCGGGATATACGGCGGCAGTTCGACGTCGTCCGGGCTGAAGTCCGCCCCGATCTCCTTGTCCTCCCACATGCCGCTCTCATGTGTCGTGGTCGGGTTGAACACCGCAAAGAACGGCTGGTCCGGATCCGGCCGGTTCCGCCAGTGCGCTTCCGTACTCAGTTCGTCCCAGGCTGTGCTCGGCGGGTCAAACTGGTAGTCGGTCTTCACGTTGTTCGTGCAGTAGTAGCCGGCGGCGCGCAGGTATTCAGAGAAACACTTCACGTAGTGCGGCACCACAGCAGAGTAGGGCGTCGGCATTTCCGGCGTGTACTTGTTCGTGTGCTTCGTTCGCATATGCATCGTACCGATGGAGATCGGGTACATCCCGGTAATCACCGCGGAGCGGGCCGGGGCGCAGACGCCGGCGGTCGAAAACGCCTTCGGCCAGATGCAGCCCTCGGCGGCGAGCCGGTCGACATTCGGTGTGCGCGCCACCTTGTCGCCGTAGCAGCCGTAGAACGGGTTCGTGTCTTCGAAAGAGATCCAGAGGATATTCGGGCGTTTCTGTGCAGTCATCAGCAGGTCCTTGTGGTTAGTAGCCATATCGACGCTAGATGGCGTTTCCGTAACGTCAAGTCAGCCGGCGGACGGTAATCGGTAATCGGTGATCGGTGACTGGTAATCGGTGATGTTCTCATTCCTTCAGCGATCGGCCAGGCGCGAACTCTGACAGTATCACAAGCAGGGATGCTTGTGTTCCGGAGGCATGAGTTGACGTTCGCTTCGCTCTCTACTGCCCTTTGGGCAGTCATAGACTGCGTCGTCTGGGATGCTCATGATACATTTCGGACGACTGTTCCGAAAAGAGCGATCGGTGATCGGTGCTCGGCAATCGGTGATCGGTGGTCGGTGGTCGAACGTGGTGTCGCAGACACTTCCGGGACTTAAGCGTCGCGAATCGCGAGTCGCTGGTTCTTCCGGAAAACGGGACGTGGTCGCGGGCGGTGCGCCCTGGCGGCGAAGCCGGCGTAAAGCTATAGTTTGCTCATGCGTACCTTGGCAATCGGCGACATACACGGCTGCTACACGGCGTTGACGACGTTGGCGGACCAGGTGGGCTTTGCTGATGGCGATCAGGTGATCCTGCTGGGCGACTATATCGATCGCGGCCCGGACAGTGGGCGTGTGCTGGACTGGATTCTGACGCTGTCAGATCAACTGCCCGTCACGGCGGTGCGCGGCAACCACGAGGTGATGGTGTTGACCTCACGCAACGACTCGGAGTTCTATCGTGCGTGGCTGAGCTTTGGCGGCGAGGAAACGCTTGCGTCATACGGAGTTGATGACTTTCATGGTCCCTGGCGGGGGGAGATCCCCGACGCACACTGGCAGTTTCTGCAGTCAACCAAACCGTATTATGAGACGGAGTCGCACATCTTCGTCCATGCCGGTGCATACCCCGATTATTCAATGGACGAGCAGTCGGAGTACATGCTCTATTGGAGCTCCTTCAACTTCATCAAGCCGCACCGTTCCGGCAAGGAGATCATCTGCGGGCACAGCTCGCAGAAGTCCGGCCGGATTGCCACTGCAGACCACGCGATCTGCATCGATACCTGGGTCTACGGCGGCGGCTGGCTGACTTGTCTGGATGTGGCTTCAAAGCAATACTGGCAGGCAAACCAGCGCGGTGAATACCGATCCGGGCAGATATGAGGAGGGTTAATGTCGAAGACAAGATTCATCAATTTCCGTGGTAGCGGCTGGGGGGGGCGATCCGGTCAGCGGAATCTTTGCGAAGCTCGAAGGAACGCTGAAATCCCCACCTGAAGGTCATAGGTGGTACTTCCATGGGACTTCTGAGCCCGCTTCCCAAGTCAGAGTACCGCCATTCAGGGACTGGACGATCTAATCGTATTCCGTCAGATTCTGCGCCCTGAAGGGGCTGCCACAACGTAGCCTGGGGCAACGCCCCAGGAAATGTAAAAGGAGAAGTTCGAACGCTGAAGGCGTTCTACAATCCTCTGGTGTCAGGATGGTTGCAGTTCCCCTTCAGGGAACGGTTCTGGTACACAAACGATCCCTGGGGTGTTACCCCAGGCTACTATGTGCACCGCCGTTGGCGCTGACGGAGGGTGTTGTTTCGATTAAATCGACAGACATGTAACCGATCCCTGGGGTGTTGACGCTTCGCAGGATCAGCAACCACACGTTTGACGAGGGAGTCCTTGTGGTCGATCCGGAGAAGATTGGACTCTACTGGTTCTTTGACGAGGACTGAATCCGCTATTTCACTTCCGGGGTTTTCTTCTCTTCCTTGGGGTAAACCTTTGCCTGGATCTGTGTCTCGCCAACACTGGTCAAATCGACTTCGCATACGAGCCGGAATTCACCTTCCTGACCTTTCTTTTCACCCTTTCCGGAAGAGTGGTAGACGTAGAGCTTATTCTCGGTCCGGTCGGTGATCTGCATGAGCAGCCCACCGAAACCGCCGGCAACGAAGTTCATCCGGGCATCGTATTGTCCCGGCAGCGCGTTCTCCTTCTCCCCTTTGCCGGCGCCGAGAAGCAGCGGCGTGATGGCTCCCAGCAGGATGCCGAGAACGAGGGTGGCGGCCAGACGCGTACGTGTAGACATGGATTCTCCTTCATTTGCGGTTGATTCTCCACCATCCCTGCGGCAACAGGGACTGTCAACCCGAAGACGTTTCGAATTGCGGAGTCCTGTCATCGCGTTGCCGCGCCCGGCGGCAGACGCTGCACCTTTGGCGAAAAGCCTTCTGGAGACCTCGACGGTCTCGTGCGGTGGGTCGTTCTCAGAGCGGGATACCACAATCGAGGGATCTTGAGGCCGGACATCGGCACCAACCCTTCTCGCGGAAAGCGCAACTATCCCTCGAAGCCGGGCAGTTGCGTCTTCCACTCCTGGAGGGCGGCGGTCAGTTGTTTCTGGATGGCGCTGCGGTCGGGGTGGCCGTAGAGGTTGACCAACTCATTCGGGTCGTGGATCAGGTCGTAGAGTTCGTTGGTGCCGCCGATCTCCTCGATGAGTTTCCACTCGCGGGTGCGTGCCATGCGGATGCGGCCGGCCAAGGCAAGGGGATTGCCTTCCCACGGCAGGTCGTCGCGGCCGGGGTTGACGAAGCGTTCGCCGCCCTGGAGTTCTGCCTCGCGGCAAGGAGGTCCTTCGGGAATGCCGTATTCGCTGAAGACCACGTCGCGGATTGAGGCGGTCCTTCCATGCAGCAACGGCAGGAGGTCCCTGCCTTGGACGGTGTCGGGACAGGGCAGGCCGGCGGCAGCCAGACAGGTGGGCATGATGTCGACGGCGTTTGCGAGTGCGTCGCTGCGGACGCCTGTGGGGATCGTGCCGGGCTGACTGACAATGAACGGGATTCGCACGAGGCAGTCATAGAGTGCCGGGCTCTTGGTCAGCAGGCCGTGGTCGCCCTGGTAGTCGCCGTGGTCGCTGGTGAAAAAGACCAAGGTGTTTTCACGCAGGCCGGCGTGGTCGAGATGATCCAGGACGCGGCCGATTTCGGCGTCGGTCAGACTGATCATGCCGTAATACACGCGGCGCATGGCATCGATCTGCTCCGGTGTGAATGGCAGGACGGCGTCGTTGTTTCGCTGGTGGAACTGCTGGCGATACGGTTTGCCGGCGGCGGCCAGTCCTTCGGGTTCGCACATGCACGCCGGCAGTCTCGCGTCCGTGTAGAGGCTGAAGTAGGGCTCGGGCGCGTAGTACGGCGTGTGCGGGTTGTGGTAGGAGAGCCAGAGAAAGAACGGCTGGTCGCCGCAGTCTTTCAGAAATCCCAGGGCGGCGTCGGTCTTTGCCTGTTCCGGATCGGCGGCGACCCCGCCGGGAACGGGTTCTTCGGCGAGTCGCGGCCAGCGTTCACGGCCGGTCTGCATCCACGCCGCGCGTTCGGCCGCGGCGCCGGCATCGGCTGCCGGCGGGTTGGTATCCCAATAGTCCAGATCGTCCGGCGTCAGGAAGGAGTGGTTCTTGCCGACCAGTCCGGTGCGGTAGCCGGCCTGCCGCAGGCGTGTCGGCAGGACGACTGCCGGCCGACTGCCTTCGTGATGATTGGAGTAGCAGCGGTGGGTTGTGGTCCACTGGCCGCTGTGCAGACTCCAACGGGCCGGCATGCAGACGGGCGCCGGTGTCGTGGCCTGGGTAAATGCCGTGCCCGCGGTACAGAGCCGATCCAGGTTCGGGGTCTGGATGACCGGATTGCCGAGCGCATGAATTGTGTCGTGCCGTTGCTGGTCGGTGTAGAGGATCAGGATGTTCGGTTGTGTCATGCCGATGAATATGCCTGCGGAACCAATACTGACAACTCCCGGGGGGCGCAGCCGGGTCGGCGATGCCGGCTCTTTGCAGCCCGTCCACGCACAGGCGGCTCAGGCACTGCCGAGGGCCGGGATGAGGTGTGCGAGGCACGGTTCGACAGGGGCATTAAGCGTCTGGTCTGTGCGGTTCAGGTGCGAAGACGCGGGTCAGCAGCATGTGACAGAGAGCGCGCTTGAGGGCTCTCCTGTTCTCCCCACCGCTTTTTCGCTGTTGCCTACCAGTACTGGTGGTTGTCAGTGTAATAGAACGGCACATTGCTGCCGGTCTGCCAGGTGCCGGGCGGTGTGGATGGTGCCTCAGGGCGCCACATCAGGCGCAACGTGTCGCCGCAGGCATCGTCCGATCCGCCCAGACCGATGACCTCTTCCCGCGGCACAGCCTCAACATGCTGATCGAGAAACAGGCAGGACATGACTTCGAAATGCCGCTTCGAATACCATTTGCGTTTGTTGCGCGACTCCTGTGTGGTTGGGCCGCCCGGGCTGTTGCCGGTACCGTCGGCACCGCCCGTCGTCTCGCCCATGATGTACTGTTGTGTCGGATGCTCAAAACGATGAATCTTAAGTGGCGGATGGTAGCGGTCGCTCAGATAAACCTGGTGGAACACCTCACGAACAACGTAGTAATTGATGGAGTCTCCCTTTTCGTTCGGGCCGTAGGCGCCTTTGAAAATCAGTCGCCACTTGGTCCGACCGTAGGAGTTGGCATCGTCCGACGGACATCTGGCGATTTCAGGCAGCTTGAACCAGGGATTGCCGTCATGTCCGTAGATCGGTGGAACTTGCCGGGGGGCAACATAGAGACTGAGGAGGAATTTCGCCCAGTAGCCGTTGCGTGGATCGGGCGGGTTCATGTACCCCGGACCACCGTCGTTTGCCAGGTAGCCTTCAAAGTCGTCCAGGTAGAGGTTGTGAGCCAGCCCCCACTGTTTCATGTTCGTCAGGCAAATGGTCTGTCGGGCCTTCTCCCGCGCTCGCGTCAGCGCCGGCAGCAGCATAGCGGCGAGGACTGCAATGATCGCAATAACCACCAGCAACTCGATCAAGGTAAACTTCCGCACGTCCATGCGTGCCTCCCGCTTCCGCTAAAATCGATTTTACGATATCTCCGAAAAGACCCCCGGCACTGATCAGCCGGGGTTCTCTTATTAACGTTAATATTGCGTCGGAGGGGGGATTTGTCAAGAGGATTTCGTGGTCATTTGGTCGGGGCCGGTCCCGGCGCCGGGGCGCCGGGACCGGAGTCGGGGGTGCTGAACGGCGGAGTCAGAAGCCGCGCATCATCAGGAGCGGCAGAAGGCCCAGCGGCGACAGGTCCATGGCTTTGACTTGGGTCGTGACCTTCTTGTCGACGGCTTTTGCTTCGAAGAACGGTTTTTTCAGGTCGATTTTCGCCATGATGTTGGCGAAGGGATTATTGCCGCCGCGTTGCTTCATTTTCGCCATCTGTTGGGCGATCATGTCGCGCAGGGTCCTGTCCAGCGCGTTGACTTTGGCGGCGACCGTTCTGGCACTGTCGGCATCCGGGCAGATGCTTTCGATGATGACTTGGGCGTCTTTGTCGAGGTACCCGAAATAGCGGTCGACCTTGAGCTGTTCCAGGATCATCTCGAAGCCGGCCACTTCCATGGCGTGTTCGGGGCGCGGGTTGTTTTGCATCCGTTGTTTAATGCCAGCCAGGTTGGCCCCGAGTTCGTTTTTGATCAACTGCTTCTGGGCGGCGCTCAGCGAGCCGGCTGCGGCCAGCCGGCTGCGGCCGGCGATGACCGAGTCGAAGGCGGGCTTCAGCGTTGGGTCCACCTTCTTTTCCGGTCCGCCCCAGGCATCCAGTATCGGGTGAATCTGGCTGCCGTCGTTGGCTTCGCTGACGGCGATGATCAAGGTGTTCTTGTCGGGCGAGCAGAAGGCGATATCGCTCTGGAACAGGACGGTCTGCTTTTTGTATTGGCGTTCTTTGATGCGCGAGTTTTCGGCTTTGATCGCGTTGGCGACCATGGCTGGATCGTGGAGTCCTTTGAAGATCCAGGCGACATAGCCGGCGTGGCGGGCGGTGCCCAGGTCGGTGGAGGCAAGCATGGTAATCGAGTCGATGCGGACATTGCCGATCTGGCCCAGGCCTTTCACCAGCCCCTTCTCGATCTCCATCGTGACGTTGCCGAACTGTCCGACCATCGCCTGCATCTGCGGGTCCTTGCCTGCTTCCTTCTCGAGCGCTTCGAGAAGCACATCGATGGTCTGGGTTCTGCTCGCGCGCTCGAGGTCGACGGTAGCGACGAAGCCGGCGTTGGCCGGGAGTCTGGCCATGACGGCTTTGATCGTATCGGCGCCTTTGGGACGCTGGACCGCCTGGCCGTTAATGATCCGGACCGCATTCGCGGCAGCATCCGACAGGGTGGGATCACCGCCGTCGGCAAGCTGTTTCAGCGCCGGCAGGGCAGCCTTTGATTTCATCTGTTCGAGGGCGCGGATCGCCATCAATTTCTTGAGGTAGTCGGTGTTGTTCTGGATTGCGGCCTGCCGTTGTTTTTCGACCTTGGCCAGCAGTTCCTTGGCGGTTTCGCGCACCTCGACGTCTTCGCTTTCTCGGGCTTTCTCGAGATGAGGGATGGCGTTTTCACCGGCGGCTTCGAGGATTTCGCGGGCGCGCCGGCGAACCGTGGGGTCGCGGCTGCCCAGGTCGGCGGTTGCCCGGGCCATATGGTCTTTGCCGATCTTGACTTTGTCTTCCGGCGCCAGCAGAGCGATCAGACTGGCTTCATCGGTCTGGACCTGGAGTTGTTCCAGAACCTTTTTGGGGTGCAGCAATGACGCGAAGTCCCGCGGCGGCGCGTCCAGCAGCCCGCGGAAGATGGAGCTTCCGGCAAACAGCATCAGAAACAGCATACTCATGAGACGATCCCTCTGATTTTGGTTTGGTGCATAAAGCTTACTTGCTGCGGGGTTTTTTCTCTTCAACCTGGCGTTTGGCTTCTTCTGCCGCCCGGCGGAGTTCCAGCTCTTCCTGCATCCGGGTCATTTTGACGGTGAGCATCATCGGCAGCAGCATGATCGGAGCGGCCGCGTTCGGCGTTTCAAGGCGGACGGTGTTGTCGTGCACCGTCGGCATGACAAAGGGTTTTTTGAAGTCGAACATTTCGAGCAGCAGCTCGGCCTGCGGCTGGTCTTTGGCCTTTTCGAACTCGACCGCGAACATATCGCGCAAGGCCTGGTCGGCGCGGACCAGTCGTTGCCGGAACTGCGCGGCGTCGGCGGCGTCGGCGAAGTTGGCTTGGACAATCAGCTTGAGGTCCTGGTCGACATGGGCCAGACAGGAGTCGGCCCGAATAAAGCCGCCGACCATCTGATCGAAGGCGAGCTGCATGGCGGTTCGCGGTTGCGGCTGTTGCCGGTGTCGGTCGAGGTCCATGTCAACGGCCTTGGCGTTGGTGATTGTCGCGATGCGTTTCTGCGCGGGGCTCAAGGCGCCGCCGGCGGCGATGTAGGTCTTGTGCTGCAAAACCTGGTTGAACACGGCCTGTAGCGGCGGCGCCGGGACCTTGTCTTTGGCCGGCTCCTGCTGCAGCGCGGCGAGCAGCGGGATCATGTTGGAGCCGTCCCGGCAATCGCTCAAGGCAATCAGGAAGGTGTTCGGGTCAAGCGCACAGAACGAGCTGTCGCGTTGGTACAGGATCTTGATCTCCCGGTGTTTGCGTTCCTTGATCCGGGGGCTGAGTCGCAGCGCTGCAGTAAGCCTGTCCGGGTCGTAGAGGCCTTTGACGATGAGGAACGCGGAACCCGTTCGCGGCGCTGTACCGCTGTCCCTGCTGACGCCGAAGACGGCGGCGTCGATCCGAATGTTGCCCACCATTCCCAGTCCCTGCCGCAGTTTCTTCTGCGCCAGCGGCAGCAGGATCGCCGTCTGCGGGGCGAACTCCTTCAAACCGTCAGTTGCCGGAATGATCTCGGCCAGTTTCTTGTTGACCTGCCCGATGGTAAAGGCTTTGCGGCCGCGCGCGAAGTCGGCGACCGCGACGAAGCCGGTATTGGCGGGCAGCCGGGGCAGCAGGTCCTTGATCACGTCGGTGCCGGTCGGCAGTTGCGGCTGTTTGCCGCCGATGATCGCCACCGCGTCCGCCGCGGCGGCGGCCAGGGTTGGGCTGGTGGCGTTGGCGGCGAGCAGTTTGAGGGCGGGCAGCGCATTGGCGGTCTGCCGCTGTTCTAAGAGGCGGACCGCCATCAACTGTTTGACGTAGGCTTTATCTTGCGGCAGGGCGGGGCGCTGCCGTCCGCGATGGATGCCAAGGAGGTCCCTGGCTGTCCGGTTGACCACCGGGTCTTCACTGCGGGCGGCCTGCCGCAGTTCCGGAATCGCCGCAATGCCGGCGGCTTTGAGTACCAGCCGGGCTCGTTTGCGGGCCTGGTCGTTGCCGGCCAGGTCGGAGATGGCCTGTCGTATGCGTTCCGGGCTGATTCGGACTTTGTCCTCGTGGGCGACCAGATCAATCAGCGACGCTTCATCGGTCGCGACGTTCCAGGCTTCGAGGACGGCCTGCGGCTCGAACAGCGCGGCATAGTCGCGCGGGGTGCCGGGGATTGCGTCTTTCAGCGCGGCGATGTTGGTGAGCAACATCAGGATGAGAACGTCCACTCCCATCATTGTATGGCGACTCCCGAGTAACAGTTCTTGTCAGGCATGGATGGACCGCGGCAGCTTGTTCTTGTCAACGCCCGCCGTATTCCGTTCAAGGACTCCCTTGGTGCGGTTCGGCAGTTGGTACAATGCCCAGGGCCCGGCGCTGTGTCAAGCGTCGAGGTCTGGCCGGCGCCAGCGGCTCAGGCCAGCAGCCCGGCGGCCCGGCGCTGGCGTATCGCCTCGAAAAGAACCAGTGTCGCGGCGGTTGCCACGTTGAGGCTGTCGGCCTGGCCGTACATCGGGATCAGCGCCTTCACCACCGCGTCGGGCGCCAGCCATTGCGCGGTCAGGCCGACCTGTTCGGTGCCCATCACGATCGCCGTCGGTCCAGTCAGGTCGAGGTCGGTGTACACTGTGTCGGTGTGCGGCGTGGTGGCGACCACCTGAACCTGATGGGCCAAGGCCCAGTTGAGGAACGCCGCCGAACTGCACTCGGCGACCGGTACCGTGAACAACGTGCCGATGCTGGCGCAAACGACATTCGGGTTGAAGATGTCGGTACAGGCGTCGCAGACGACGACGCCGTGGGCGCCGGCTGCATCCGCCGAGCGCAGCATGGTGCCGAGGTTCCCGGGCTTCTCGATTGCTTCGCCGACGATGAACAGCGAATGATCGTCCAGGGCGAGATCGTCCAGCGACCGATGAAACTGGTTGGCGACGGCCAGGAGCCCTTCCGGCCGGTCGCGGTAGGCGGCCTTGCGGAACACGGGCTCGGTCACCTGGAACAGCGTGGCGCCGGCGGTCTCGCAGGCGGCAATCAGGTCCGCCTCGTTCTCACCCAGAAAGAGGGATTCGCAGACGTACAGCTCCTTGATCGGCAACTGGTTGTCGACCGCCCGGCGAATGGCGCGGTACCCTTCGATCAGGAAGACCTGCCGGCGGTCGCGGTCGCGGCGCTGCCGCAGGCGGACGAGGTCTTTGATACGCTGGTTTTGCGGGCTGCTGATCTGCATTGGATTCTGCGGGTTCATCTGTGGCCGCAAAATAGCGTTGTGCCCGGCAAAGTAAAGCGGGTTCCTCACCCCGTGAGCGCCTGCACCGAGGCGAAGCCGGTCTGCCCTGCAACGGAACACTATACGCCAATGCTCAATGGCCCATTCAATAAAAGCATGTTAGCTCTGGCCGACCATGAGGCCATGGCTTCACCCTGAAATAATACAAAAAATAGAAGCATGTTAGCTTTGGCCGACCATGAGGCCATGAGGCCGACAAAGGCACGTTAGCTTTGGCCGACCATGAGGCCGGCTTCGTCAGCCGGCTTTGGGGATGTAGCGGCGCAGCAACGGGTTCTTGCCGGCGGACGTGGGGCCGCAGTTGCAGACGTAGTTGTCCGGGCCCTGGCCCATGCGGGCGAAGTCGTCGCGTAACGCGTCCCAGATGCGGCGTTTCTCGCGGCAGAGCCCGACCGGTGTCTCCGGGGCGTGCTTCTCCATTTCGTCCAGCACGACGCGATACATCTTCAGGCGCAGTTCGTCGGGGAACTCCGATTTCTCCCAGTCCGGGGTGTCGGGCGGCAGTTGATTCATCGCTTCGAGGAATTCCGGGTCGATGACGCCCGGCGCGAAGCGCTCCTGCAGCTGGTCGTAGTTGTTGAAGCGCAGCGGCTCGATGGTCAGCACCTCCGGCTCGATTTCCTCGGCCATGCGGCGGATCATGTGCCGGGTCTCGGCTTCCCAGCCGGCGGTGGGCACCATCGGACTGAACCGAATGCGCACCGGATAGCCTGCCTCCTGACATTTGCGCGCCGCCAACAGCCGGTTCTCCATGCCGGCTGTCCGGGGCTCTACCTCGCGGCACTGTGTTTCCGTGCACAGACTCCAGCAGCAGACCGTGTGGCCGCGGTGATCATAGTCGAGCAGGAAGTCGACGTAATCACTCTTGCCGACGTAGAGTTCGAGGTACTTCTCGTCCTGTTCGGCGAACAGATCGATCAGCATCTTGCTGCCGCCGTACTCCGGTTCCCAGCAGACGACGTCAGTACCGTTGTCCCATTGGAACAGGTTCTGATCGGACTTCGGATCCAGTTCCGCCAGACCCTCGCGAACGTGCTCAATCCAATCCTCGAGATTGACCAGGACGTTGGCGACGTTGCCCAGGTTGCAGTAGGCGCAACGGAAGTGACAGCCCCAGAACGAGTGAATGGCGTAGGCGGGCTGGCAGACCAGTCCGGTTTCGCGCCGATATTTCTCGTCCCCGGTGTGGCGCCAGTCCCAGCCGCTGTAGCCGGCGTAGTGCTTGTTGCGGAAGATGGCCGGATACGCCTGCTTCCGGCGCTCGCGTTCGACAACGTCATGGCCGTAAAGGAATTGATTGAAGATCACAATCGGCTCGATCTCCTGCCCGCGGGTGCCGTGGGCCTGGCCGCACAGTTCGTCGCGGACCACGACTTCCAGCGCGGCGTCATCGACGATTTTGATTTCGCCGTCGTACTTGATGAACGGCAGCATGCGTTCGATGCGGGCCATGGATCGCGGGTCCTCGTGGGCTTCCTGTTTGATGTAGACCTTGCGTGGGGCGATCGGGATCATGGGAGTCTCCTTGGTCCGGACGGGACCTCAGTATTGGGTTGACAACCGGTCCGCCGTCGCGCAGACCGCTTCAATGAAAGCTTCTTCCTCGGCAGCTGGAATCCGGTCTCCGGGCAAGCTGGCCCCGAATACAGCGATCAACTCGCCGTTCGGCCGCAATACCGGGGCGGCAGCGGGCAGCAATGGCTTCTCGCCGCCGCGCCAGGGCGCTGCCACGCCGCGGCCGCGGACGGCGGCAAGGACCTCCTCAAACGCATCCGCGGTCTGCCAGAGATGGGCGCCGTGTTCCCAGAACGGATGGCGCCGGCGAAACGCCGCGCGATCCTCGTCGGGCAGGAACGCCTGGACGAGGATGCCGCAGGCCGTGCCGTAGGGATGCATGGCGGCGTTCAGCGGACGTTCCAGGACGCCGGGGCGTTCGGGCTGCATACGCAGGCGGACGACAATGTCGCCGTGCAGATACTGACACAGAATCGGGGAGGCCTGGGGAAAGCGTTGGGTGAACCGGCGCAAAGCCGGAGCGCCGCGTTCCAGCAAGGAATCCCGGCAGTAGCCCTGAATGAGATCGGCGACGGCCGGGCCGGAGCGGAAGCGCACGGGTTGGGTCTCTTTGGCGAGGTAGCCTCTATGGGCGAGAGTGCGGACCAGATTATGGGTCGTCGTGTGTTTCAGTCCGACCTGGTCGGCGATCTCTGCCAGTGAGAGTGCGCGCGGCGAACTGTTGACCACTTCGAGGATCTCGAGCGCTCGAGTCACAGACTGCACATGTTGATTACCCGGCATACCCGGCTCCTCAAAGACATCAATGATGGATGAATGTCCATCGCTATGGGTAAGATGGGCCGAAAACGGGTGGTGTCAAGGGGGAAACCGGAAAGAAGTCCGGAGGGCGGCGGCAGGCGAAAACCCCGCAACGCCAAGCATGACGAGACACGGTGCCCGGCTTTCAGCTGGATTCAGAATGGGATCGACTGCAGTCGACTGCAGGACCCCGGGGGTTCCTCGCCGGAACAGCCGTCCATCTGATTTTCGCGGGCCGGTCGGGAGCGCCACGGAATGGTCAGAAACAACAGGCCCCGCCGACGGGCGGGGCCTGTACAAACGGCGCGCTGGAATTCAATGCCGGAAGGCTGGTTACAGGTTGTTGACCATGGCGGCAAAGATGCTGCGGACGCGCTTTTCCGGATTCAGGGCGCCGACCTCGACCATGACCTTGGTAGACTTGGCATCGAGACGTTTGAGCTGGATGCTCATCTTTTCGCCGTCGGCGAACTCACTGGTGGTCAGCCCGGACAACTTGTCGCTGCGGTGTTCCATGGGCTTCATCTTCAAGTCCTTGAGGGCGGCGGCGGCAGCTTTGTGGACGGTAGGGAGATCTTTGTCGAGGTAGGCCACCCAGCCGTCGGCGCCGCTCTGGATGATGTATCCCGGTCCGCCTGTCTGCGGCTGGACGAAGATGGATTTTGTGGTGCAGCCGGCGAGGAGCAGCAGGGCTCCGGCAAATACGGTAAGACCAAGGATACGCGTCTTCATGTGTGTTTCCCTTTCCTGAGTTGGTTTTCGACACGGCTGCATGGGAGCAATTCGGGTGCCAAGCAGGTTTGTGGGGGGGAGATTCGGCGGAGTTGGCGGCTGGACCTGCCAAAGAAGCGAACAGTTCGGCAAAGTGATCAGCACCCGGTTTGGGCGGGCGCGGCGGTGAATTGATGAACGGTATTTCGCGTCAGCCGCCGGCGACCGGTGCGCTGGAGAGCATTTTCAAAGGAGGCACTGCAGGGCAAATCGGGGGGGGGGAAGGAAAGAGAGCCGGCGGCGGCCTTTCCTGAAGCCGTCGCAGCATCTGGGGCCGCGGCCCCGGAAGACTGGCCGCGTCCCTGTCGGCGACGTTTCAAGTGCCGCCTGCCGACTTGAAAATGCCGGCGATTCTGTGCATTGTAACTACGCCGTGTCACGGCTGTGCTCCGGACCACGAGCCTGGTCTTGCTGATCGGGGCAAATGGACAAGAATTCCAGCTACCGAAGGGGAACAGATGCTTACCGGGAACCGTGCTCACCGCCTTTTTTGCGTCGCTTGCATTCTGGCTGCCGTTGTCTCAATGCCGTTGTGTGCCGGGGATGACGAGGAGAAGTCGAGCTACGCCTATCTGCTCAAGGAGCGCCGGGTTGCAGTCAAGAAGAACGGGGAAACCACCGTCCGCATTCACAACCGGATCAAGATCCTGAAACCGACGGCGGTTGAGCATCTGGGGGAGGTTTCGATCCCGTTCAACTCCTACCGCGAGAAGGCCGTCTTCATCGGTGCGCACACGTTGACGGCGGGCGGCCGCAAGGTGGCGGTCGAGAAGGATGATGTTCGCGAGCTGCCGGCCGCGCAGGTGGAGGATTACCCGATGTATTCGGACGCGAAAGAGCTGTCGTTTTCGATGCCGGCAGTCGCCAACGGGGTGACGATCGACTACGAAGTGGAGATCCGCTGCCACCGACCCGTGATCGACGGCCATGCCTGGGGCGCCTTCCGGCTGGATGAGTATGTCCCCGTAAAAGAAGCGCGGTATGTGCTGACGACCCCCAAGAAGATGCAGCTCAAGGTGGTGCAGGACCGCATCGACGTGAAGCCGACCGACAAGAAAGGCTGGCTGAAGCGCACCCGGACCTGGGTGTTGAACGATCTGAAACCGCACAAGTGGGAGCGCGGCATGCCGCCGTTTCAGGATGTCTGCCGGGCGATTCGGTGGACCTCTGTGCCCGACTGGGCCGTCGTCCGGAACTGGTACAGCAAGCTGATTGCCGGGCAGGGGGGGCTTGACGGCGATATCGCCGGGAAGGTTAAGGAATTGACCGCGACCTGTGAAACCGACCTGGAAAAGATCCGGGCGCTCTACGTCTTCCTGCAGGACAATTTCCGTTATGTCGGCGTCGAACTCGGCCGTTCCGCCTATGAGCCGCACGCGGTGACGGACTCCTTCCGCAACCGTTTCGGGGACTGCAAGGATCAGGCGCTGTTGCTGACGACCATGCTGGGGCAGGTCGGCATCAAGGCGCATGTGGCACTGGTACGGCCGACCTACCATGGCGCGGTGCGGCCGGAGTTGCCGGGGCCGAACCAGTTCAATCACGCGATTGTCTATGTGCCGCGCCGCGACCGGCCGCTCTGGCTGGACTGCACCGTGAAGTACTACAGCGAGCAGAGCCATCCGGCGTCGCTGGACGGGGCCCTGGCGTTTATCGTCCGCGCCGGCGAGGACAAGTTAACGCGGATCAAGCCGCCGCAACCGGCACAGACGGTGTCTCGGAAAGTCTTCGAGATCGAGCTGTACCACGACGGCTTCGGCAAGGTAAAGGAGATCAACGAGTACGTCGGCCGCTCGGGTTCTTACGCGCGGACGCGCTTCCGCAACCTGGAGCAGAACCGCCGCAAGAAGGAGGTCGAGCGCCGGGTTGACGATTGGGAAGGCGCCCATCTTCTCGGCTATGGCAACAGCGACCCGCTGGCGGTCGAAGCGCCGTTCCGCGAGTGGATCGAATTCGAGGGAACCACGTTTTTTACGCCCACCGGCAGCGGCCTGAATACGCAGTTGTCGGCCAACAGCCTGATCCACCGCGTGCTGGTGCCGGAGGTCCGGCGGGAGGACCCGAAGAAGCCGCCGAAACCGCGCCGGTATCGTTGGGAACGGCGGGGGGTGAACGCCCGCGAGATCGTCTGTCGGATCCAATTGACGCCCGGGATGAAGCTCCAGCAACAGTTGCCGGAGTTCGAGGTGAAACTGCCCGAGGGCACGGTTCGGGTCACGGTGACGCAGCGGGGGAGTCTGGTCTCCGGGGTGGCTGGGGCGTATGCCAACGCCTGTTCCGTGGACGCCGCCGACGTCGAGGCCCGGGCGCGCGCCGGCAAGCAGAAGGTGGCGCGGTCGTTGCGCCACATTACCCTGATTGTGGAACCCGACCAGGCCCTGGCCAACCATGACCCGGTCAAGGCCCGGAAACTCGTCCGCCGGCTGCTCAAGGATCATCCGCAGGCCGCCCATATCCACCACCTGGCGGCGTCGGTTTACGACGCCTGCGGCCGGCTGCACGATGCCCGCACCGCGCTCCGCGACGCCATCCGGCTCGACCCGGGGCGGGTTGATTACTACGAGGACCTGGCCGCCACCTATGCCGGCATCGGCGGCAATTTCGGTGAAGCCTTCAACCGTGACGAAGCCGTCAAGATCCTGCGCCGGGCCGTGGCGCAGGCCAGGAACAAACGATCGGCCCGGGACACGCTGGCTTTTTACCTCGAGCATTCTCCGAAGGGCATTCACCGCGAGCCGGGGGTCGACCTGCAGGACGCCGTCGCGGTCTATCAGGAGATCCTCAAGGACGAACCGGATGACGCCGACTGCCTCAGCAAGATCGCCGAATGCTACTTCGCCGGGCGCGACTACAAGACGGCACTGACCTGGTTCCAGAAGCTCAAGGACAAACACCCGCGCGCCGGCGGCGCCAGCGGTCTGTGGACCTGCCGGGCGTTCCTCGGCGAGACCGGCGCCGCCATCTCGGAAATCCGCACCAGCCGGCGCGAGCCGCGCGCGATCGAGGCCGAACTCCGTCGCGTCGGCGGCCTGCTGATGCAGCGCCGGCACTACCCGCAGGCGATCGCCCTGTTCCAGGATGTCCTGCGGACCAAGACCGAAACGGACCGCGGCCTGCAGATGATCGTCGAGCTGTTGGAGAAAATCGCGGCCAAGCCCCGGATCGACTACGGCAGCTATTGCGATCTGTCGACGCCTCAGACCACCTTGCGCAGCGTCATCGCCGCCATGTTCTCAGGCGAAGGCGAGCGCTTCCGCAAGACCATGCATCCACGCATGCAGATGACGGCCCCCGAAGCCGACATTGTGGCCCGGGGGATCAACGCGGCCTACGGCAATCTGACGCGGAATTCGGGGATGTACCTTGATCTCTGCGAGGCGATCTGGGAACTGAAGACCGAGAAGATCACCGACGACATGATCCGCATCGCGACGATCACGCCGCAGAAGTACACGGCCTTCTCGCGGTCGCTGAGCCGTTCGCTGGTCCTGCTGCTCGAGCGGCATGAGGGCAAGTGGTATGTTGCCGGGTTCGGCATCACGCGGCTGGACCCGCAGATGGCCGCGCGCGTGGCGGCCGGCCACCTGGCCGCCGGCGAGCAGGACAAAGTCGATACCTATATCCGGCAGATCAGCCAGACCATCGGTCAGGGCCGCGGACTGCGGGAAGACAGCATCCCGGCCCAGCTCTCCCTGGTCCGCTTCCCCGACGCGGCCTGCCGCGCCAAAGCGCTGATCGGCACCTATCTGGAATGCGGCCGCTCAAATGAGGCGATCGGCTATCTGCGGTTCGCCGCCGAACAAGTTCCGGACAACCCCGTGGTCCAGCGTGCGCTCGCCGTCAAGTGCGCCCAGGCCGGCCGGCTGACGGAGGCATGCCGGGCCTTCCAGGCCGCCGTCAAGCACGACGGCCGCAACAAACGCCTGCTGTTCGAATACATGAACACTCTGCGTGAAGCCGCCCGGTATGAGGAGGCCATGGCCGTCAAACAGCGGCTGGCGGAGCTGATCCCCTCCTCGAGGCTGATGATCTCGATCGAGCTGGAGCTGCTCAGTGCCGCCGGCAAGTATACCGAAGCGGCGGCCTTGCTCGAGCAGAAACGGGCAGTCCTCGGCCCCGAAATGGTCTGGGGCCAGGCGGTCGAGCTCGCCGGTAAGCAGCGCGATCTGAAACGGCTCAAGCAGCTCGCCCGGGACATGCCAGGATCCGCCGGGACCGAACGGCGGGATTTCCGCCTGCCCGGTCGCCGCCGACTGCTGGCGGCGTGCTATCTGCTCGCCGGTGATCTCGATACCTCCGTGGTCGAACTGGAAAAGGCCTGCATCGACAGGCCCGGCGACAGTGAAACCCTGTCGAAACTCGCGCTCAACCTGCTGAACCAGGGCGATCGCGACAACGCCGCCAGCCTGTTCCAGCAGTTGCTCGACGCCGGCCTCTTTGCCGGCGGCCGCTCAGAACTCGGCTATATGGCCCTGTGCTTCGGCAAGTACGCCAAGGCCGCGGAACTGATCGGGAAATCGGCCGATATCCTCAACGGCGATCATCGCGCCTACGCCCTCCTCTTCGCCGGCGTCGGCAATCTGATGCAGCAGAAGACCAGGCCGGCCCAGACCCTGTTCAAACAGGCAATTGATGAACTCGGCGAAACCGATTGGCCCCGGCCGCACCTGCAGTTCCTGGCCGGCGAGATCTCCTTCGACGAACTCATCCAGACCATCAACCGCATCGCCCCCAGGCACGAGCGGGAAAACCGCCGCTGCGAAGCGCTCTACTACGCCGGCGCCGTCGCCGTCAGCCGCGGCGATATTGCCAAGGCCAAAGACTATTTCCGGCAGACGGTCCAGACCGAACGCCGCAGCATGTGGGAACACCGCATGGCCCTCAGCGAACTGAAGCGCCGCGAGTAGCGGTGGTCCTCGCGGATGCGTCGCGTCACCGGCCTTCAGGCTTCGCCCAAGGGCTTCTTCGACTCGACACGTCGCGCCAGGCCGCGGTCGTTTCGATCGTGCGGATCCTGATGCGTTTGCATGTTGCGCACGGTCGGATATCGCCTTCGGCCTGGCCCGGGCGAGACACCCGCGAAGTACAATGCGCGCGTTGCGCGGGGAGACCTTCCGACTCCGAGTCTTACGGCGGTCCGCCGCCGCACGGGAAGGAATTCCGTCCGCGGAATTGCTTCGAAGCACCTGCTGGTAGATGCGTCAGGAATCCCTGCACTCAGGCGGCCTTCTGCAGCTTGCGCCAGAGTTGGACGGCGGCGCTGCGGTCCTCGTCCTGACGCAGTGCCGGCTGTAGAATCAGGCCGCCGCCGGCAGCTTCTTCCAGCACGCGCTCGAAGTACGCCTGCAGCCCTTCGTCCGGCTGGCGCGGGACGCTGCCGCAATAGGCCTTGCCGGCTTCCCCGAGACGCTGCAGGACCTCCTTCATGTCGTGCAGATCCGGCTGGCCGAAGTTCAGCATGTGGCACTCGGGCATGTGGTTGACGACTGCGTCGAACAGGTGGTCGTTGCGGCCGCAGTAGTGGACAAAGCCGCCGCCCAGCGCCGCCAGCACCTTGCGGGAGTAGGGCACCGCAAACTCATGAAGCTGCTCTTCGCTGAGCAACGTCAGCGTGTCTTCCGACAGGCGGACGCCGCCGCGCATGGTGACGTTGCCGCCGTCGCGGCCGAAATTCACATCCTGCCCTGTCACGGCGTAGAAGGCTCGGCGATGGCGGATGATCATGTCGGCACACTTGTCGATCAGCGCTTTGAGACGTTCGGGCTCGTCGAACATGGCAAAGAAGATGTCGTCGCCGATCACCAGGTGCGCGACGTCGAACGGGCTCTGCGTATCCCAGCAGTTGGCCGTAATGCCGCTGCCGGCCAGGGCCTCCTGCATGTACTGCGCCCGTGCCAGCGCCAGTTTGATGCAGTCGCTGTCCGGTGCGGCGGCCGGATCGAAGTCGTCCAGCTCCGTCAGCGGGACGTGTTCGGTAACCCAGGGCATCTTGTCTTCAAACACCTCCTGGACGGCGCCGAAGGCCGTCGGTGTCGAGCCGGTGCCGACATTCGGCCGAATGCAGGGGGTAACGTCGCAGCCGCTATTGATCATGCCGGCAATGCCGCGCAGGCCGTTGCTGATGGTCTTGTCGTGGCTGTGGTACTCTTCGTAGAGGCTGACGCCCGCCGGCAGGACCTCCTGCTGTTTCGCGGTCAACGGCGCGCCGACAAGGATGGGTTTGTAGTCGTGGGCCCCGTTCTGCACGGCCAGATGCCGTTGGGCGTTCTGTTCCACTGCGTCGGGATCGACCCCGACCACGTCGAGCCAGGCTGCTGCGGCACTCATGAGTTGTCTCCGGTACTGCCAGGTGTTTATTACATTTGTGACTGGCGATCTTTCCGCCGTCAGTCTAAACTATGCAGAAACGCGGCAGCTTGAACCGTTGATTTGTGATTAGATAAGGATATTTGTGACGAACTGGCAGGGAGTCTGGCGCAGCAACCCACAGGCGCCGCAGGAGTCCGTGGCGCTCGGCGCCCGGAGTGCAGGCCGGGCGGAGGCGGGGCCGGGATGGGTCATCCCGTGCGGCACCGTTCCGTTCGTCAACGCGTTCTGGACGGTATCGGGATGGGGCCGTCTGTTCCTGGGGCAATCGGAGTTTCGGGTTGCCGCCGGCGACCTGTTCGTTTATGTCCCCGGCCAGTTTGTCCGCGGCCGCGCCGGCGCCGCCGGCTGGCGCTATCGCTGGTTCACGGTCGACGGTCCGTTGGCCCTGGAGGTGTTGGCTGCGTTGGGGCTGTCGGCGCCCTGGCCGAAACCTGGCGGCCGCTGTCCGGTGGAGTTGTTTGACGAGTTGGAGGCGGAGATCGCCAACGTGGCCGGCGGGGCCGAGCAGCGGGCCGGGGCGACCTTGTTTGAGATCCTGTCCCTGGCGGCCCGGCGGGTCGGCGGCGGTGGGTCGGCGGCGTGCTCCGGGGTGGTGGAGCAATGTCGCGACCGAATCGACGCTGGGTTCACGGATCCGTTTCTGGACATTTCCGGGATCGCCGCGGGCCTGCGGGTGCATCGTTCGCGGTTGACGCGGCTGTTCCGCGAGCAGATCGGTCTGCCGCCCGGCGTCTATCTGCAGCGACTGCGCCTGCGACACGCCCTGAAGTTGCTGCGCGAGACGGATTTATCGATCAAGGAAGTCTCCTTCGCCAGCGGCTTTCGCGACCCTTCCTACTTCTCCCGCCGCATCCGCCAGGTCACCGGTCAGACGCCCGCCGCCTTTCGCGTCGGGTTGTGAGGACCGGCACCGGGAGCAGCCGGCGCTTTCAGGCGCAACTGTCTTCACGACGCCGGGCATTTCCTTTCCTGATGAACGCATTCACCGGGCCGGCAAGCGACCTGGGGTTTTGAGAATCGAAAACAACATGCGCCTGACAGAAGTCCTGCCGATCGTCTCGGACGGTTTGCCTCCGAGCGTGGCCGCGGTCGTCTCGACCGCGCCCTGCCGCCAGGCATTCCGTTCGTGGCCGCGGTCGTCTCGACCACGCCTCCCCGACTTCTGTGCGTGGCATCAGAACAACAGTTAACAGTTGCCGACAAACCCACCGACGGCTGGACCGGCAACGCATATCACGCTATTGTGCGATTCCTGCCGCGGTGCGAGAGAATGATCAATGGGACTGATATGCGCCCATTGGTCGGTCAACCATCGATCTTCCGGTGTTCCCGGTATATACTTCCTGCGGCAAACTACTGGGAGCAAATCTATGTTGCGTTATCTGCTGTTACTACTCGCCCTCTGCCTGTTGCCGGCAGGCGAGCTCGCGGCCGGAACCGGTCTCGGCGATGCCGGGCATTACCTGAACAACAAACAGAAGGTCCTGCTCAACAATCCGTCGGGAAAAGCATTCACCATCACGCTGTTCCGCTTTCAGTGGTGGATCGGCGGCGGCTGGAATAAGGCCGTGATCACGGCCCGCGTTACCGGGCCCGACGGCAAGGTGGTCTATGACGGCGAGGTCAAGGTCGTTGACGATGGTACGACGATCAAGCTCGCCAAGGGCAAACCGGGCGTCTATACCGCGGTCCTCAGTTCGGGGGGAACGCTGAACTACTGGTACGCCACGACCTCGCTCGACCAGGCCGTGGTCTGGACCGGACCGGGCACCGGCGACGCGATCAAGTCCCACTGGTTTCTGGCGAATCCCATCGTCCCGCGCAAGTGGTATTTTTTCGTCCCCGGGGACTGCAAAACCTTCACGCTGACATCGCAGAACAACAGCGGCCGCTCCCAGCGCGAAGACCACGGGCTGACCGTTTACTCGCCGCGCGGCCAGCGGCTGAAGGTCCTCTGGGGGCAAGCCGATCCGGACGCGCCGGAGAAGGAGTTTGCCCCTCGGGTCCGGCGGCGGTATCAGCAGGCGAAGGTACTGGTGGAACCCGGCAGTGCCGGCCGCTTCTGGTCGGTGGAAATCGGCCTCGGCGACTCCCATACATATTCCGATGTGAACCTCAGTCTTGACGGGGTCCCGCCGTATCTGGCGCCTACGCCGGAAGCCTGGTTCGACCCGCAGACCGGCAAGCCGGCGGCGGTTGTCGTCTATGACGAAACGGAGTTTGTGCAGTCCGACCGCACCGCGGCCGGCAAAGCGGCCGACCCGCTGCTCCGGCACTGGACGCCTTGTCCGAGTTTCGGGGATCCGGACGCCAACGAAATCCGTCCGCCGGCCAGAGTTGCCCTATGGAATCCCGCGGGGCGTCAACTGCGTTTTGTCATCGGCACGTATCTGCCGCGCAACATGTTTCCGGTGCGGGCGGCGGTCCCGCAGGGCAAGCGGCAACACCTGCCGGAACAGGAGCACGACAAAGCGCGGGTTGTCATTACCGGGGCCGACGGCACGGAGGTCCTTGACACGCGCGCGCCGCTGCTGCACCTGCATGGCGGCGAGCGCTGGGTGCGCAACATCAAGACCGGCAAGGGCGTGGCCTACGTCAACATCACGGAAGCCGAGCATTTCTGGATGTATACCTACCCGGCCACTCCCCTGGCCTGGATCGGAGAGCCGACGGGGGACGGCTGGAGCGCTTTTTATTTTGACGCCGGCCACGGCCGCAACTGGTACTTCATGGTGCCCGAAGGGACCAAGACGTTCCGGGTCAAAGCCAAAGCCGCGGCGTCGACCGACATCATGAAACTGGCGATCAATGCGCCGGACCGGACCATGGCGATGATCTACGACAACAGCGGCCGCAAGACGGTCACGGTGCCGCCGGGGATGGACGGCAAGATCTGGCACGTCCGGGTGAACTGGGGCAGTGCGTCACGGCCGTTCGGCAAGCTGCCGAAACCGCGATTCCCCAGCATGAACATGACCCTGGAGTTGAAGGGCGTGCCGGGCATTCTCTCGCCGACCTGGGAGCAGTGGTTCGACCCGGAGAAGCCCGTTGTGCCGGCCAAGCGGTAGTCGCGGACCCGCCATGGGCGCGGCCGTTTGCATCCCTTCGGGTAGATCCGTAATGTACGCCAGCCGCCGAAACGGCGGCTTCTGCATTCACTGCGCCGCGGCGCCGGCAGCAAAAGGAGACCTGCCTGTATGAAACATTTCCGTCGAATCCGTTGCCTTCCCCGAATTGCGCTCCTGTTCCTGGTTCTGTCGACGACACTGTCGGCCCGGGGTCCCGAGGAGCTGGCGCACAAACCGGTATTTGTCGATGCCTTCGACAAACCGCCGCGGGAAGGCGGCTGGGAAGCGCTGAAGCCGGAAAAGGTCTCCAAACAGGACGGCAAAAATCTGAATGTTACCGGCAGTTCCATCGGCGGCGGCTGGCTGTCGCCGCACTTCCCGGCGACGCCCGGCGCCCTCTTCCACGTCCAGTTCCGGTCGCGGGCGGAACACAAAGCCTACTGGGGCCTGAACAGCTTCGACGCCACGGGCGAGCAGATCCCCGGCTCCGTCTGTTCCGGTACCTACGCCTCCGACGACTGGGTCGAGAACCACTTCGTTGCTTTTACCCCCGTGCATGCCAACGGCAAGTCGCGCCTGATCTTCTGGCCCATCAAGGGGGCTTACCGCATCGACGACGTCCGGGTCACGCCGTGTACGAAGAAGGAGGGCCTGGCCTATGTCGACCAGCTGTACAAACAACTCCCGCCAATCCAGTACGAGCCGCCGGCCAAACGCTGGGAGGGCCTGCCGCAGACCTTCGCCAAGCTGCGGGCCGGCAAGCCGATCTGCATCGTCGTGATCGGCGACAGCGTCGCCAACGACCTGGCCAACTCGCTGTTTCAACTGCTGGTTGAACGCGATCACAAGGGCACCCCGGTCAAACTCGTCAACGCGGTGGTCGGCAGCGCCGGCGCCGGCTACTTCCTCGAAGGCGACCGGCTCAAGCAACATGTGGTGCGCTTCAAGCCGGACCTGGTGATCATGACCGGCATCAGCCACGGCCACAAGGTGGAGCCCGTCCGTCAACTGGCCGCGGCGGTCGGCAAGGCATGCCCGGCGGATTTCCTGTTCGCCACCGACCAGCAGGTGCACCCGCGCTATTGGGACCAGCGTCAGGACCGGCCGCGGCAGATCCCGCCCAAACGCACTGCCGGCTTCCGGGAAGGCGTCCGCGCCGCCGGCGCGGCAGACGGCTTTGCCGTGTTCGACCTCGGCGGCGCCTGGGACGAGTATATCCTGAAATCAGCCAAACCAGTCGAGTGGTATCGGCGCGACGGCCATCACAACAACGACCGCGGCAAACAGATCCTCGCCCGGTTGACCGCCCGCTACCTATCCTTCGTCCCCGGCAAGGCTGTGCCCGCCCCAAAACCGGCAGCGGCCGGGCCGGCCGCCGAAAAACCCGGGAAACGCAAGCGCCGCGTCTTCCGGGCGACCGCGAAACTCGAAGCCCGCCAAGCCGCTCTGACGCCGGAACAGGCCCAGCCCTACAAAACCGCCTACTACGCCGCCTGGTATCGCGTCACCAAAACCAAGCACGGCAAGCTGAAGGACAAACGCATCTGCGTCATCGTGCGTTCCCTGCAGAACGGCAAAATGCTGCCTGCCGCCGACTACAAACCGGGTGCTCGGCAGCACCTGAAAATCGCGCTCTGGCGCGAGCGGCCGGACCACGAGAACCAGCGCGTTGTTACCGATCCCGACGACCGGAAGATGCTGGACGCGACGCAATACGAACTGCTCCAGGCCCGCCCCGCCGGGCCCTGAACCGCCGGGGCACGCCGGCCGGCCCGCAGAGCGGCGTCGGTCAGTAGCAGCAGACGTCGGTGACCGCCGCCGATGACCGGCGCAGCACCCGGTCGGGGGGGGCATCGCCTTGATCGCCAGTTTGCTGTCGTCATAGAGTTGATCCAACCCGGTAATCAGCGGCAGCGCCGTGGCATGGACCGATGGGGCAACCGGGAAGACACTGGCATGCAGCGGCCAGCCGCGTCGGCCCCGGTTGCAGCTGAACAGATTCGAAATCCACCAGGAGAAGACGGTATCGCCCAGGATCGGACCATCGGCTTCCAGGTCCCGGCAGGTCAAATCGCCCCGACTCGGGGCTCCGGCAAGAGCACTCATGCAATCCGCCGGATGGATACTGCTGATTTCCGGCAGCCGTTGAGGTTCGGAACCCGTTTCCCGGGGCGAGGCGGAAATAGAGCCGGCGGCCTACTTATAAGGCCGCCGGCAGGGATGTGGCTCGTCCGCTAGTTCTTTGGGTGGTTCAGACAGTATATTCGCGGGCGAGCTGATGCCGCAGTTTCTTGAGCGCGCGCTTCTGGATTTGTCGGACGCGCTCCCGGGTTCTTCCCAGACACTTGCTGATTTCCTCAAGTGTATGTGTGGTATTGCCTTCCAACCCGTAGCGCAAACAGAGGATGTAGCGCTCCCGGGGATCCAGTTTCTCCAGCAATAGCCCCAATCGCATGTCGGATTCGCCGTCGTCCATGATCCCGAACGGGGTGTCGGCGTTCTCGTCGGGGATCAGGCTTTCGAGGTCTCCTTCTTCGCCCCGCAGGATGGGATCCTGGAGGGATACAGTTTTCATATCGGCTCGACGCAGGCGGCGAACGACCCGTTCGCTGAGCTCCAGATGACCGGCGATCTCCTTGTCGGAGGGTTCGCGGTCGAGTTCTCGACGCAGACGGTTCCGGACATTCCGAATTTTCACGATCTTGGTAACTGAGGCCACGGGGATCCGGATGGTTTTGCTTTTCTCCGTCAACGCCCGGCGCATCGCCTGTTTTATCCACCAGGCGGCGTAACTCGAGAACTTGGCGCCCTTCTCCGGGTCGAACTTCTCAGCCGCCCGCATCAAACCGATGTTTCCTTCGGCAACGAGATCCTGGAGGGGAAGGCCCATGCCTTTGAAGTCGTGGGCGATCTTCACCACCAGTCGCAGGTTCGAACTGACCAGCTGCTCCAGGGCTTCGGCATCGCCCTGATGGATCAGTTTCGCCAATGCCACCTCTTCCGTCCGGCTGATCAACGGGATCTGCCGGATGTCGTTCATGTAGTCGCGCATGGCATCATGCTGTGGCATCTGCGGGAACCTCCTGTTCCGGTCTGTTGTGCTGATTATGATGCAGCCCCATAGACCTTTGATTCAATTTTCTCGGTAATTCGCCAAAATAACTTTTCCCGGTCCGAATCTTGCAATGGCCCGGCGGCTGTGCTCCAATTACAGCGGCTCGGGCCGCGACCCTACAGTAAGACAACGTCCGGAACTCTGCCATGTTAAGTCGTGAAACCGCCGTTCTCGTGCTGGTCGATATCCAGGAGAAACTCCTGCCGGCCGTTCACGGGGCCGACGAACTCCTGGCCGCCGCCCGCAAACTGGCTGCCGGCTGCCGGGCCCTCCAGGTGCCGATTCTGCACACCGAACAATACCCCAAAGGCCTGGGACCGACGTGTGCCGGGCTCCAGGAGGTCCTTGGCGACGCCGCCGCCGTCGAGAAGACGTCGTTCGGCTGCGGCGGCGAACCGGCGTTCTCGGCAGCCCTCGAAGCGCTTGACCGCCGCCAGGTTGTGGTTGCCGGCATCGAGGCCCATGTCTGCGTCTGTCAAACCGCGCTGCAACTGCTCGATCACGGCTTCGAAGTCCATCTTGCGACGGACGCCGTTGCCAGCCGGACGCGGCAGAATCGGGATGTGGCGTTGCGCCGGATGGAGGCGGCCGGGGTCGAGATGTCCAGCGTCGAGATGGCGCTGTTTGAAATGCTGGGCGCCGCCGCCGGCGCCGAGTTCAAAGCGATTTTGGAGATTGTCAAGTGACCATGGACGACCGCGAGATCCGCGAGCTGCAGGAACGTATCGAGGCCGGGTGTGCTTTTGCCGCGCGCGTGCGGGCGGAAGTCGGCCGTTTCGTGGTGGGCCAGGACGAACTGGTGACCCGGATGCTGATCGGCCTCGTGGCCAACGGCCACCTGCTTGTCGAAGGCGTGCCGGGGCTGGCGAAAACGCTGGCCATCAAAGTCCTGGCCGAATCGGTCGGCTGCCGGTTCGCCCGCCTCCAGTTCACCCCCGACTTGCTGCCGGCCGACCTGCTCGGAACGCAGATCTACGATTCGCGGGAGCATGAGTTCGTCACCCGCCGCGGCCCGGTCTTTGCCAACCTGATCCTCGCCGACGAGATCAACCGCGCCCCGGCCAAGGTCCAGAGCGCCCTGCTGGAAGCGATGCAGGAACGGCAGGTTACCCTCGGCGGCGAGAGCATGCCGCTGCCCAACCCGTTCCTGGTGATGGCGACGCAGAATCCAATTGAACTGGAAGGTACGTATCCGCTGCCGGAGGCACAGGTGGATCGCTTCATGCTCAAGGTCCTCCTTGATTACCCCTCGCGGCCGGAAGAGGAGTTGATCCTCGAGCGCATGGGCCACCCGCAAGTGGAAACGACGGCGGCCGCGGCGGCGAGTTCGGCGGAAATCCTGGCCGCCCGCGACCTGGTCGACCGGGTCTATCTGGATCCCCGGGCCGCCGGGTATATTCTCGATCTCGTGATGGCCTCCAGACTCGCGCTGGAGGAGTTGTCCGAGCGGCAGAAGCCGGCGTCGCTTGAACGCTTCCGCCCGCTGATCCAGTACGGCGCCTCCCCGCGCGCAACGCTCAGCCTCGCCCTCGCCGCCAAGGCCTTCGCCTTCCTCGAAGGCCGCGCCTATGTCGTGCCGGACGATATCAAGGCGATCGCCCTGGATGTGCTGCGCCACCGGGTGACGCCGAGCTACGAAGCCGAAGCCGAGGGAATGAGCAGTTCTGAGCTTGTTTCGGCGCTGCTGGACGCCGTTGTCATCCCCTAGCCGGGAGCAGGGAAAAAATGAGGATTTCATGTTGCAATGAGGGGGGCGCGGGTATATACTCCACCTGCTATTCCTCTATGCCTATCGGCATAACTGGATCGTGGATTGTCGGAGAATATTTGCCAGGTACTAGGTAAACAAACCAAAGGAGGGTGACGCATGCCTGTCTCTCTTACCGCACGAAAACTGGCTCGCAGTATGATGGTGCTTCTGTTGCTTGCCGGCACCGGCATTTTTGCCGGGCTGAAGGTTACGCCGGAAGACATTGAACAGGCCCGGAAGGCTGAAGCCGCTGCCCGCGAACGGGCCGAAGACGCCAGAGCCGAACAGCTCGAGATGACCAAGGAGCATCGGGAGGCGCAGGCGGAAGCCGACGCCGCCAAGAAGGAACTGGCGGCCATCGAAAAGGACGTGGCCAATGGTGAGAAGATCCTGGCCGACGCCCAGAAGGCCGTCGCCGACGCGAAGGCCAAGAAGGCTGCCGCCGAGAAGAAGCTGGCGCAGACCGAATCCGAACTGGAGCAGCTTGAGGAAGCCTTGAAAAAGGCCAAGCGCGACGCCAAACGGGCCCGGAAGAATACGGCTGTACGCCGGACCGACGACCTCCAATCCTCGCTGGGCCTCGGCATTCGCCCCGACGGTTTCCTGCGCTTCCACCCCGGCGCCTTCCCGGAAGTCGCGACCATCAAGGTCCAGGACGAGAAGAAGGAAGCAGCCAAGGAAGAGGCCGAAGAAGAGGCCAAGGAAGAGAAGAAAGAGAAGAAGCCCGGTTTCTTCGCCCGGCTGTTCGGCGCCAAGTCCGAAGAGCAGAAGAAGAAAGAAGCCGAGATGAAGGCCAAGAAAGAGGCCGAGAAGAAGGCGAAAAAGGAAGCCGAAGCCAAAGCCAAGGCCGAAAAAGAAGCGGCAGAAGCCAAGGAAGAAGGGATGGAGGAGCCCGGTTTCTGGCGCCGGCGCGCGTTGAAGAAAGGCGCCGAACCGAAGACCGAAGGCGAGAAGAAATGGCTGGCGGCCTATAAAGAAGGTTTGAAGAAAGAAGCCGAAGCGGAAGCTGCCAAGGAAAAGGCGGAAGCCGAAGCCAAGGCCAAGAAGGAAGCCGAAGAAGCCAAGAAAGAAGCTGCGGAAGCCAAGGCCGAAGGGATGGAAGAGCCCGGTTTCTTCCGGAAGCGCGCCCTGAAGAAGGGCGCTGAGCCGGAGACCGAGGGCGAGAAGAAATGGCTGGCTGATTGGAAAGCCGCCGAAGCCGCCGAGAAAAAGGCGGAAGCCGAAGCCGCGGCCAAGAAGGAAGCGGCAGAGGCCAAGAAGGAAGCGGCCGAGGCCAAGGCCGAGAAGATGGAAGAGCCCGGTTTCTTCCGTAAGCGCGCCTTGAAGAAGGGCGCTGAGCCGGAGACCGAAGGCGAGAAGAAATGGCTGGCCGATTGGAAAGCCGCCGAAGCAGCCGAGAAGAAGGCGGAAGCCGAAGCCGCGGCCAAGAAGGAAGCTGAGCGGAAAGCCCGCGAGGCAGCCGAAGCCAAGCGTAAGGAGATGGAAGCCAAGCGCAAGGCCGAAGAAAAGGCCAAGAAGGAAGCCGAGAAACAGGCCAAGGAAGAGGCCGAGCGCAAAGCCGAAGCAGAGGCTGCCGCCAGGAAAGAAGCCGAGCGGAAGGCCAAGGAAGAAGCCGCGCGGAAGGCCGAAGAAGAAGAGGCAAAACGCGAAGCCGAAGCCGCCGCCAAGGCCAAAGCCATGCTCGCCGAGCTCGCCGGTGATATCACGCAGATCGAGAAGAAGATCGACGCGAAAGAGCGGGAGCTGATCACCGCCAAACGCGAACTGCGTGAGGCCGAGGGCAACCTCGACGACGCCGAAGACAAGCTCGACGACGTGACCAAGCGGATCACCAAGAGCCAGCGCGCTCTGCCCGGCGCCAAGGCCGATTACCAGAGCCTGCAGTCCGAAGCTGATTCCATCAAATCGAAGCTCGAACAGGTTGCCAAGGTCGCGAAAGAAGCGGAAGCCGAAGCGCGGGCCCAGGCGGAAGCCGCCGACAAAATGGTGCGCCGCCGCGAAGCCGGGCAGCGCTTCATGGAAATCGCCATGGAAGCCCAGGTCCGTTACGGCACCTTCAAGGAAAAGATCGACGACCTGAAGTCCAAGATCGAGCACTACAAGCGTGAAGCGAAGTACTACAAGGAACGGATCCCGGCGGCCAAGAAAGCGGTCATCGATGCCACCAAAGACGTCTCGGAAGCCCGGGAAGCCTACGACCTGCATCGCATCAAGCTCGCCAAAGACACCGCCGATGTCCGCGCCATCCGCAAGCAGATCGTCGTCATCGAGGAAGAAAAGATCAAGAAGCCGAAGAGCGAGAAGGATGAGGTCGACGTCGAACTCGATCCGTTGCGTCTCGCCATCAAGGAAGCGGTTGATCGCATGCGTAAGGCCGAAGCCGACGCCGTCAAGATCTACCGCCTGGCTGATTACAACGCCTACATGGCCAAGTTCACCGAGCGTGAGCTGGAGCGCAATAAGCAGGCCTACGAAGATGCCAAGTCGGTCTACGACAAGGCGATCCACGACCTGAAGCCCTACGGCAGCCTCGATGAAATCGACATGATGTCGATGAAAAAGGAAGCCGAGAAGAAAAAGAAATAGTTTGAGCGATTCGGACGCCCGCTTGATGCGCCGGGCCTTGCGCCTGGCAGCCAAAGCCTGGGGCCGGACCAGCCCCAATCCGCTGGTAGGAGCAATCGTCAGTCAGGCCGGTAAGACGGTCGGCCGAGGCTGGCATCAGGAAGCGGGCGGACCGCACGCCGAGATTCACGCCCTGCAGGAAGCTGGAGACAGCGCCTGCGGGGCGTCTCTGTTTGTTACGCTTGAGCCCTGTTCCACTGCCGGTCGGACCCCCCCCTGCGTCGATGCCGTTGTGGCCGCCGGCGTTACACGCGTGGTGATCGGCTGTCTCGATCCAAATCCGGACCACGCCGGCCGCGCCGTTGACCTGCTGGAACGCGCCGGCATCGAAGTCCGCGTCGGGGTTGAGGCGGCCGCCTGCAGGCAGCTGAACGAGGCATTCAACTGCTGGATCCGATATCGCCGCCCGTACGTCCTGCTGAAACTCGCCGTCACCCTCGATGGCCGTATCGCGACCGCCGCTGGAGATTCCCGGTGGATTTCCGGGGAATCATCGAGGGCCGAAGTACAGCGGTTGCGCCAATGGGCCGATGCCGTCCTGGTGGGGGGCGAAACCGTACGGTGTGATGATCCGCAACTGACGGTGCGGCAGCCGCCGGACTGGCCGCGCCAGCCCTTGCGCCTGGTCGCCAGCCGGTCCAGTCAGCTCGGCAACGCCCGGCTGCTCAATGACGGCGGCGCCGAAACCCGCGTCGTGTCCTGCGCCACGCGATCGGATTGGCAGGAACTGCTGCAAAGCCTGGGTGCGGAAGAGATCACCGCGTTGCTGGTCGAAGGCGGCGGCGAACTCGCCGGTGAGTTGCTCAATCATGGTTTGGTGGATAAAGTAGCGTTCTTCGTGGCGCCGAAAATCCTCGGCGGCACGAACAGCCGGCCGGCTGTCGGCGGTCCCGATCCGGCGTCGCTGGCCGCCGCCCGCGAACTGGCCGATCCCGTCTGCCGACAGATCGGCAATGACATTCTAATCACAGGATATTTGAGCGATGTTCACAGGTATAGTTGAGTGCACAGGAATACTGCAGGACCGTGAGATGCTGGGGGATGCCGGCAAACTGACGATCGCAACCCATCTGGCCGAAGAACTCGAACACGGCGGCTCCATTGCCGTTAACGGCACCTGTCTGTCCGCGGAAACCATCGATCCCGAAAACCAGATCCTGACGTTTCACACGATGGCCCAGACCCTCAATAAGACCAACCTGGGAACCGTGCCCGTCGGCAACAAGGTCAACCTTGAACGACCCCTGAAAATGGGCGATCGACTGGGCGGCCATCTCGTCATGGGGCACGTTGACGGTACCGCCGACGTGCGCGCCGTCGGACGCCAGGGCGATGACTGGATTGTGGATATCTCGATCCCGGAGGACTTGAAAATGCTGATCATCGACAAGGGCAGCATCGCTCTGGACGGCATCAGCCTTACCGTCGCTGAATTGCATGACGACTTCTTTCGCGTCTGCATCATTCCCATTACCCTGGAATTGACCAATATCTGCGAGTACGACGTCGGTACCAAGGTCAACCTTGAGATGGATATGGTCGGCAAGTACGTGCTTCGCCGTGAGGAACTGACGGCCCGGAGCTGAGCCCGGCCTGTGCCGGGCATCCCCGAACTGCACGAAATCCCCCCCGGCTGCCACAGGCCGCCAAAGTCATTTAGTGACCTGACCGGAACCCGGCGCCGGTGACGGAGTCTAAATCAGTGATGTCATGCCTGAGCTCCGGAGAATCAACATGCGCGGATTGACCGTGATCTGGGCCGTCCTGGCTGTGACTCTGGTCGACGCCGGCAGTTTCGACGCCAGTGACCACGCAACGGAGGCCGACCGCCGGGCAATGAAGCAACTGGCCGCCGGCCGAAAGGGCTATGTTGTCTGGGAATCGCGGCGACCGACGGGGACCCCGAACCGCAAATACCGGATCTGGAAGCGCAATCTGGATGGGACGGGTCTGGCGATGATCAGCGGGTCTGCGGCTGAAGACGGGTATGCCCATCTGGCGCCGCGGATCTCACCCGACGGGCGGCGCGTTGTCTTTGCCGGGAAGTCCTGGAATTCCACCCGGGACAAGAACGTCCGCACCCTGTATAACGGTGAATATGTGGTCTCCCCCTATGATGCGTGGATCGTGGAAATCGATCCGCGGACGCTGAAGGCAGGGCATCCTCGCGAGTTGAAGGAGTTGCGCGGCCGCGTCGGGGGCGCCGGGGAAGATCATGTTTTCGAATGGCGGGACAATCGGACCCTGCTGGTCAACCTGCCGGCGGAGCAGGGGATCTTTGCCTTCGACGTGGCGGCGGGCAAGATCGGGCGGAAACTGGCGCACATCGGTCGCCGCGAACTGCAGCTTTCTCCCAGCGGCAAGTATTTCATCTGCGCCCAGGGCGGCGGGGCGGCGTACGGCGAGGTCGTGGCGCAACCGGGGGAAGCGGCAAAGGTCGGCGCCATGAAGAAACTGCGGGGTTGTCAGGTAAGCATTTCCTGCCGTGACGACTGGTTGTTCTGGATGCAGCGGGCATCGGTGGTCGGCAGGGTTGATCTGTCGACCGGCCGTCGTTCGACCGTGCGCCTGAAGCCGCTCCTGCCGCGCGGTCACAACTATATCTATTTCCCGGCCTTGAGCCGGGACCGGTCGCTGTTGGCGTTGGGCGGGGGCGACATGCACAGTCATGGCTACGGCGACTATGAGATCTTCCTGATCCAACTGAATCCCGCGACCGGCAAGCCGATCGGTAAGGGGGTTCGGTATTCCTTCAATGACCGCAAACGGTACCGGGGCAAAAGCCGTGAGGGTGGTCATGCGCTCGACCGTTGGCCCGATGTGTGGGTGTCGAACCCGGAATTCAACGGCACGGGCACAGCCGGCAACGGGCAGAAATCCGGCCCGTTGGCCGGGCTTCATTCCGAGCTGCTGGCCGGGCATCTGGCGAAACTCAAACGTCCGTCGGCATACCCGGCGACCCTTGCGCGTTTCGAGCGCTACAGCAAGGACAGCAAGAAACCGGAACGCGCCGCCGAGGCCAGGCGGGTCCTGGCGCATCTGGACGGTTGGGCGGACAACGCGTTGAAACAGGCCGCTGCGATGGAGACAACCGCGCCGGGGGAGGCCGTCGACCTGTACCAGGAGCTGCGGCGCAAATTCGGCGCCCGGCCGGCCGGGAAACGCGCGGGCCGGCGGCTCGCCGAGCTGGCTGAAGACGCCGACTTCAAACAGGAATACACGGCCTGGGGCGGCTTTGTCCGCATTCGCCGTCTGGCGGCCGGGTTCAAGCTGCCCAAAGGCGCAAAACCGCTGGCGACGGATCGCCGCTTTGCCAAAGCGAATGCCGCGGCAATCGGGCGCATCCAGAAGTACTTCGCCAAACTGCAGGCCGAGTTTCCGTCGACCCGGGCGACCCTGGAAGCGCGCTCGCTGGTCCGGCGCTATGCCATCGCGGTGCGCCTGGCGCCGCCGGCCGAATCCGTTGTTGTCGCCGAAATCGAGGCAGTTGTCAAACGTCGTTCGACACCGAAGACGGTCGAGCAGATCGAGCCGTATACGGAGGCCATGCTCTGCACCGAGTACACGGTGCAGAAGGTGCTTGCCGGCAAACTGCAGGCGAAACGCGTGATCGCCGTTCATGTGGCCATGCGCGGGGGCAAACTGCTGCCCCCGGCAAAGGCTCGGCCAGGGCAGCGATACCGGCTGAAACTCGGGAAATGGTCGGACCAGAGCCACTATCAGAATCACCCGATTGCCGACGACATCGATGACCTCGATGCAACCTACTACTTCGTGCTGGCAGCTGAACGGCTCCAGTGAAATCCGCTGTCCACCGGTGAATGGTCGGCAAGGCACTCCCTTGGCGGTCGGCTGATCCTGAAATCCGTCCCGCAAGGACCTCCTTGTCTGTTTCCGGCAATGTCTTGTTGACAACCGGTAGGCCCTCGATGACTGCCCTCTGCATTCGGCATAGAGATCCCGCCCCCTCTTGAGCGCCGAAGCCTAGGCGCAGGAGCTTGCGGTGCGGAGTTTCAGGATCGGTCACCTACACCAGACAGCCACCTCCAGTTCCC
>CAYLNH010000031.1:0-39166 GCA_964384625.1 uncultured Lentisphaerales bacterium | reverse complement strand
TTGGACATTCAGCCGCGTTGGAGCCCTGCATCACCGGCAGACGGGCGCGGTCGAGCACTTACTTGCGCCCGGCGTACACCGCCGGTTCCAATTGCATCTCCCGGCCGCCGTGATATATTGCAACGTACGCGAGCTGATCGTGTTGTGTTGATCTCGAGGTGTTGGAACCGAGGAACCGGGAGTTGACTGCATGCAAACGCCGTGGAAGCCGTTCGTCTGCCTTTGTGCCCTGCTCGCCCTGAGCTGCCCGCCGGTCGTCCGGGCGCGGACGTGGCGCAGCGCAAACCGCAGATTCACCTGTGAAGCGGAATTCGTCAAGTTCCTGAACAAGGACACGGTCGTCCTCAAACGCGATGACGACGACAAGGAACTGACGATCAAGATCAGTTCCTTGTGCTATGAAGACCAACGGCTGCTGAAAAAGAAATGGGCGCTGACGCCGAAATTCAAGAGCGACTACGACAACGATGACGACAGCAGCAAATCGACCGCCGGCAAGAAGTACCCGATCCACATTGACCGCAGCTATGAAGTCGGGCAGATGTGCCGGGTCTGGGGCAAGATCGTCGTCAACATCAAAGTGAAAGGTTCCTATGGCAACCGGCTTGCGGGCCGTTTCCAGTTGAACGGGACGTATCGTTTCAACGGTACGGTGAAAATGGATGCGTTGAATCAGGACGGCCGGGTATCGGAGTGGTCCGTCGCGGTGAAGCAGCTTGATTTCTTCAGTTCGCAGGGCAAGGAGACGCTGATCAAACCGGGTACGACCGTGAAAGGCGTAGCGACGGCCCCGGGCGAAGCGACCGACTATCGGGCGGGCGGCAAGAAGTTGTCGGATCAACACGGCGGCATCTTAAATGCGTTTGCCGGCGCATCCATCGGCGGCGGCGTCTTTCTGGATGAGTTTTTCAACAGCAAAGTTCCTCGCCGCCGCAATGAGAGCTGGGCTCTGGACCCGAACGAGACGTACCGCCGGCTGAAGGAGATTCAGCCCAAGGGGCTGGAGCGGAAACCCATTCCCGGCAAGGTCTCGCTGGTCGGCGTCTCCCGCATCCGCGGCACGAAACTGGTTCTGCTTCGCAGCAGTGTGCGGTTTCCCTATGTCCTGGGAGTCGAGAAGATCCACGGCCAGACCACCAAGAACACGATGGTGGTGGCGGCGACGCAGTACCGACCGGTCGATCCCAAGGGCCGCTATTGCCGGACGCAGGGGAAGACGGTCATCTGTTATGCCGAAAAAGTACCGAAGTATGGGGACAAAGCTCTGGTCGACATCATCCTGACCTATAACGCCGACATCGAGACTTATCGCAGCAAATAACGCCGGGGCGGCGGCCGGCCGGCCCCGCAGTCCGCCAGGATTGCCGCTGAGCGAAGTGGAGATCCTGCGCTGCCGGAGCTTGCCGCCGCTGGCGGCATACCTGAACAGTATTTCGAGTACGGCGGCGAATCCGCCGGCGGCGTCCGGGGCGGTGGAGGCGGCTTCGCCGTGAGGACCGCTGATTCCAGGTGCGGGGGCTGTGCGGTTCGGTGGTGAGACAGGATACTGGGTCCGGGCGCTTGCTGCTTCCGGATCTGACCCCCATAGTAAGGACTCTGCCGCGACGGCGGAGACTACTGTTGCCCGGGAGCATTCATGAAAGTCCTTTTGATCGGAGATATTGTCGGCAAACTCGGCCGGCGCGCTGTGCAGAATCAGGTGCCGCTGTTGCGCAAAGAGTTGAGTTCCGCCTTCTGCATCGCCAACGGCGAGAACATGACCGGCGGCGCCGGCCTCAGCGAGAGCGGCTGCCGCGACCTGAACCGTCGCGGGGTCGATGTGGTCACCGCCGGTGACCATGTCTGGGACCAGAAGGATTATGTCCATCAGATCACCCGGCTGCCGTACGCCATCCGGCCGGCCAACCTGCACGCGGGACAGCCCGGCAAGGGCTACGGCGTATTCAACATCCCGATCGGCGGCCGCATTGCCGTGATCAACCTGGTCGGCCGCACATTTATGCGCAGCCTTGGCGACTGCCCCTTTCAGACCGTCGACCGGATCCTCGAGGAAATCGGCAATCAGACCAAGATCATCTTCGTTGACTTCCACGCGGAAGCGACCAGTGAAAAGCTGACCATGGGACGCTACCTGGACGGCCGTGTGACCTGTGTGTTCGGCACGCATACCCACGTGCCGACCGCCGATGCCACAGTGTTCCCCGGCGGTACCGCGTACATCACGGATCTGGGGATGGTCGGCGCCCGCGCATCCATCCTGGGCCGCTCGATTGAGCCGGTCTGCCAACGATTTTCCACCGGTATCCCGGCGCGCTTCACCGTGGCCAGCGGCGTGATCGACGTCAACGGCGCAGTGGTCGAGTTCGACGCCGCCACCGGCCGCGCTGAGAATATCGAACGGGTTCAACGCGAATGGGAACCGCGGCGCACGCGATCGTAACGCCGGACCGCAGCTCGGAGAAGACGCGATGATCTGTCCAAAATGCAGTCACCCGGAAGACAAAGTCGTTGACAGCCGGGTATCCAAGAACGGCCTGTCCATCCGCCGCCGCCGGGAATGTCAGAGCTGCAATCACCGGTTCACGACGATTGAGGAAGTCGTGCCCATCGAAATCTACGTCATCAAACGCGATGACAGCCGGGAGGACTTCAACCCGCAGAAGCTGCGCGACGGGATCGAGAAGGCACTGTACAAACTGCCCGTTACCGAGGAGCAGATTGACGAATTGATCAGCGCGATCATCCGTCGCATCGAGATGCTCGGCAAGACCGAAGTCCGGGCCGAAGAGATCGGCACCATCGCCATGGAAGAACTACAGAACTTCAACGACGTCGCCTACGTCCGCTTCGCCTCGGTCTATCGTGAATTCAAAGACATCGATCAGTTCATCAAAGAGATCCAGATGCTGGGCCGAAAGCCGAAGTCAAAGAAGTCGAAGTCGAAGTAGGCAAGCACCATGATCAAGCTTCAGTCAGGGTCGATTCTGCTGCGCACACCGGATGGCGACCAGGAGTTCCTCGACCTCGACGCGCTGCATGACGACCTCTGGGCCAGTTGCCAGGCCGTCGGCATCGAAGATCCCGAAATGCCCGACGACATCCTCGGCGTCGTCTGCGCCTTCGTCGATCGCGGCGTCCAACTGACCGCTGCCGACATCGACGCCATGGTGCTGCAGATCCTCTGTGACTCCGGCATGCGGGCGCTGGCGGATGAATACGCCAAACGCCGCCACGCCAGTGCGTCCGTGGTGAATCCCGAAGAGATGATCAGTCCCGCCCCCGACCTGGTCGCTGAACTCCTGCGGGAGCAGCCGTTCTTTCTCGGTACGCCGATCGAGAAGCTGACCAATCTTGTGCTGGTCCAACTCGGGAAACTCGGGTTCACCGAATGCAACCGCCGGTTCATCGTGGAACTGGCGCGCAATTCCTGGCACCACCTGCGCACCCACGCTGAGGAACCCAAGGAACGCGGGCTCTGGTTGATTCACCGCCGTGAGTTCGCCGGTATCCTCAGCGGCAAAGCCGGCCAACTGGTCGCTGCCGACGTCCTCCAGCTTCTGTCCATCAGCGCTCTGTTCCCGGCGATCCAGGCCCGTCTGGACCTCTACCAACTGGCCCGGACGCTCGGTCCCGGGCTGCTCCCCGAACTGCAGTTCTACCCCGCGGTCGAGGAGGCCTGTCACGCCTTCTGCAGCGCCTGCAAGGCAATCGAGGCCGAGGCCCGCCAACGGCGGCCCGACCTGGACACGCCGCTGCCCGGCCGCGTTGAGTTCCGCGGCCTCAAGGCCCTCGTCCAGGAGTACCTGGAAAACAGCCGCAAGGAGGAGCTTGAACTGCGCCAGGCCCTCGGCGACGTCATCGAACAGGCATTCAAGGAAGCGCAACTGCAGACCGCGCTGCGATAACAGAACCCGGACCGGACGACGTCAGCAATCTCGGAGCGCCCGCCCTATGGCAAAATCGGAAGATCATCTGTTTGACCGCCTGTTGGATCTGGTGGAGGACATGGTCGACGGCAAGCCGAAGCCGCCGCCCATCCCCGCGCAACCCGCCAGAAAGAAGAAGAAGAAGCTGCCGTTCCATCGCCGCCTGGACGACGTCAACCAGGCATTCCTTCAGGCCCAGGAACAAGACGCCCCGGAAGAGCTGATCGTCATCATCGACCAACTCTCCGCCTTCTGCCGGACCATGGAGAAGGACGATACCCTCCGATGCTTCTCAGCCGGCCAACTGGAAAAGCTGAGCATCGGCTACAACGAAATGGTCAAGAACACGCTGGTCCACGTCGACGGTGTTCTCACGCCGGCCGCCGACGATGTCGCCAGGGCCCGGCACGACATGCAGTTCGCGCTGCTGCGTCAGGTCTCGCCGCACCTGAAAACCATGTATCGCGAACTCAACACAATTCGGCGAACAGTGAAGAAAGGCGATCACCCGTCCATGGCCGATTTCATCGATGCCCTCGGCCGGGCCCTTGAGGTCGTCGGCTATGACGAGAGCATCATGGCGGTCGAGAAGAAGCAGGGACCGCCTCCCGTGCCGGACCGGGATGTCCTGCCGCAGCACTGCCGCATCGCTTTCCGACTGGCCGATGCGTCGGCATCCCGAAAGCCGGGTGAACGGCTCGAGCTTTCGCTGCAGATCAGAAGCCGCAAGAAACGCAAGCGGACCTGATCGGGCCGGCGCCGAACGGCACTTACTGAACCCGCACACGTCATGAGTACCCGCTGCGTCGCCGTAACCGGCTGCGACTGCTGCGTCAGTCGACCGACCGTCGCCGTATTCTCCGCCTTGGCGGATCAGCCCGCAGCTGACAGTATGTCTGCGGCGGTATCGGCCATCGACTTCCCCGTACTCCCAGACAGCTACGACGGCTCGCGACAAAAATAGGCGCTCAGGGTTGCCAGTTGGTCGGCGTCGTCCTGCCCGAAAGCTCCGCGCCGGTCCGAATCGATGTCCAGCACAGCCACAACGGTATTGTCCGCGTCGAACATCGGTACAACGATTTCGGACCTGGTGCTGCCGGAGCAGGCAATGTGGTAGGGAAGCGCCGTGACATCGTCGACGATCTGCGTTTCGCCATCGCGGGCGCACTTGCCGCAAACACCGCGATCGAAGCTGATTTCGAGACAGCCGTGACCGCCCTGATACGCTCCGATTTTCAGCAGGTCGGCGGCCACCCGGCGATAGAACCCGACCCAATGGAATTCGTCGAACGTCTGGAACAACTCACAGACGATGGTGGCCATGACGGCAATTCGATCGGTCTCGCCGGCAATGATTGCGTCAATGCGTCCGAACACATCGTCATACGCCCTGGGGGTCACGCCAGCAGCCTCATCTCGCCGACGGCGGAGAGGTTCATGGCAAACAGCCGGCTGCCGGAGAGCAAGCGGAGGAAGTCCTCGGTGCTGATCACGTACAGCTCGGTTTCCGTTGCCGTCTGCACGGTAGCGGTGCGCGGCACGTTTTTCAGCAGGGCGATCTCGCCGAAATAGCTGCCGGCACTGAGGGTTGCCACCTTCCGGCGTTCGCCCTCGTCATCGGTTTTCAGGACCTCCACGGAGCCGGACTTGATCAGGTAGAACTCGCGGCCCCGATCGCCTTGTTTGATAACGGTCTCTCCCGGGGCCATGACCTGGCTTTCGATCCGGGGCAGCACAGTGCGGAGCAGGTTTGTGGGCAGGTCGCTGAACAGCGGAATACGCAGGAGGACCTGGTAGGTCTGAAGCCGTTCCCGGATGATCTGCACGGTCTCCGGCGATCGCAGCTCGATCCGTTCCAGGTCGTCCTTCTGCAGACAGAGAACGGCGACCTGCGAGGTGGCGCGGATGCTGGCGACCCGGCGGACATCGTCCAGCAGCGCGGCTTCCCCGAAAAAATCGCCCTCGTGCAGCAGGGCCAGGATATGCCGTTCGGAACTGAGGTCCTCCTCCTCGACCTGCACTTCACCGGCAACCAGGATATAGCTGGTATCGCCGAGGTCGCCCTGGCGGATAATGAGATCGCCGGGGGCGTAGCGTTCAATCGCCATATACTGGACCAGCAGGTTCTTCTGCGCCGTACTGAGATCCTGGAACATGGTGATCCCGTTGAGCATCGCCCGTCGGGCTTTCAGGTCAACAGCGATCTCTTTGCGGAACCGGTTCTCCCAGGGGGTCCCGGCCAGGACGTATTTATCCAGAATGGTTTTCGCCTGCCAGTGGACCTGCCGGAAGACCTGTTTGAACGCGGCTTCGGCAAAGCGAACCGAGTGATCGTGTGAGAGGTTGCTGTGGCAGCAGAGGATCATCTCGCGGTAGATGTCAGCGAGTTGGTCGGGCTCGGTCTGGTTGGGGAAATAGGGCTCACGGAAAGTGAAGTCGAGGAACGAACATTGATTGCGCACCTGTTTCTCGAGGCGGTCGAGGGCCTCCCGCCCGAAGTGCGTCTTGGTAATCTGGCCGATGCGGTCCAGGATGTAGTTGCAGATATTGGTCAACGCCCGGCCGTCCGGCACATGCGGGCTGATGGCCAGCGAGAAGCCGCAGCGTTCGACCGTGCCGAGGGCCCGCAGCCAGGCCGCCTGCCCGGTCGCCGTCAGCGCCAGGCCCATGGCGGTCATCAACGTGAAGCGTGAGAATTCCGCACCGTGAGTGACGGCATTGAGCTGCAGGCCGGCCGCCACCCCGAGGAGCAAACAGCCGCCGGTGGTGCTCAACTCCGCCGGCCCGTAGTCGGTCGCCCAGCGGGCCAGGACATGCTGGCCCTTGGCGAAGGAGACGATCAGGTAGGCGGCGGCGGCCAGCAGCACGATTGCCGTCAGCGGCATGATCAGCGAACTGCTCACGTGCAGGCGCCGGGCCACAACCGCCAGCCCCGTGGCCAGCGCCAGGCAGAAGATAACGAGCAGTTTGACTCGGGTATGGCCTTTCTCGTGCGGCACATGGCGCTTGACCTGATACATGGTCAGGATGACCAGGATCAGGTTGATCGCGTAGACCAGCGTGGTGAGCAGCCCGCGGCCGAGGAGGTCCTGCCGCCGCGAGATCTCGAAGAACCCGGTGGTCGTCAGGATAATGAAGACCGCGGCGCCGACAAAGCTCACCGGCGACCGCAGCCGGGGCTGCTCAAGAATCCACGTCCAGAGCCAATGCAGCACCCAGGCCAGAGCCAGAATCGAGGTGACAAGCACCGGGATGCCGATCAGCACAATCGCCGTCAGCGTCCACCAGCTTACCGACTTGAGGTTCAGGATCAGCTCCCGGATCTCCGCCTGATGCTGTTCCATCAGCACGAGCCCCAGATGAGCGGCAACGAACAACCAGGCCAAAGCGGTGATCAGAAACGTCGTATAGATCCGTTCCTCACGGGACATGGGCCGGTCGCTGACGACGGCGCTGCAGAGGCGCTTGCGCAGGAATCCCATGGCGCGCCGGCGGAAATTGCGCAGATTGCTCCAGTCGCCCATAATCGTCTGCAGGTCGCTGCCTTCGAGGGGAGCGAGATGGAAGAAGGTCCGGGCATAGCAGATCCAGCCCAGCTTGGTCATCAGCTCGCGGCCGAGAGCCCCGGATACCAGCGGCAGGAGCGCGAACAGGACGGCAGCCAGCCCCAGCTCAAACAACAGGCCGAAACAGTCGCAGAGCAGTCGTTTGCGGCGCGGCAGTCCCAGATGCCAGGGAGTCAGAGCGCGGAACGCCGGGATGCCGTAGGTGACGACCAGGTGCAGCGGCGGCGCCCGGCCGGTGTACCCGGCGACCACGGAGCTGCGGGCGAATTCGCGGCAAAACGAGGCGACCAGGTGCAGGATCAGCAGCAGTACCAGCCCCAGACCGTAGGATTGCGGCAAGACCACCAGCCGCGAGTAGTCGCGTTCCAGGACCTCCAGCCGGGCAACCGACTCAGGGTCCGAACGGGCCGTGTACGCTTCCGGATGAACCCGCCATTTCCACGGTCTACCCTTGCCGACGTAGACGTGATACGGCGAAGCCGTCACCAGAAACGGCACCTCGACGGGGGTCCGCTGCGACAGCACGATGCCGGCGCCGCCGAGCAGCAGCAGGATGGCGATCACCGGCCAGCTGTGGAACGGGATGTAACGCAGCAGCCGGCCGCAGCCGCGGATCAACTTGTCGGTCCCCGGAATCGGCACGCCGAACAGATGATGCAGGCGGAACCGCTGCGGCCGCCGCAGGTCCTGCATCTGGTCGGCAAACTGCGGGTCGTCGCGCAGCATGCCCCGCTCCCAGAGACTGTGGATCAGCGTGTAGATCCGCGTCAACGCCAGTGCCTGGTGTTGCTCGAGGTAGTCGGCGCAGATGTCGCGGACGGAGCGCTCGCCGTCAAACAGGTCCCAGAGCTGTTTGTCGTTCTGGGAGATGACGAGGGCGGCGTTGGTCTCATCGTGGGCGAGCAGGTAGCGGGCATCGGGCTCGGCGGGGCCGCGATCGAGCAGGTGTACAGCGGGATCCGGCTGCGGCCGGTATTGTTCGGGATCGAAACCGTTAGGGGGCGCGGACGGCATCAGGGAGTCACGGGTGTGCCGGGGCCGGCGCCGCCGGGAGTCGTGGCTTTCGGGGTCTTCGGTTTGCCGTCGGGAAGACCGGGATAGGTATGCTCGGCATGCCAGAAGGCGAAACCGGGCGTGCCGCGGCCGAGAGAGAATTCAGGCCATTCCTTGCGCTGCTCGACATGGCCGTCGAGAAACAGGAAGTTCGCGGCGCCGTCGACATGGCGCATGCAGGGCAGCGGCGACACCGGGTTCGGCGGGATGCCGTCAACGAAATTCCTGCCGCTCTTGCTGATGCCGGCGACGACCGGGTCGCGGCCTTTGATGCCGAAGTAGTTGCCGCCGACGGCGTCGGCGATCAGCAGTTTCTCCTGGGGAATCTTGATGTCGCTGATCTGCGCCTGAGTCCAATGCGGCAGCGGGGAGTTGCGGTCCTGCAGATTGGAGGCGATATGCTGGTTGATGCCGTAGTTCGTGCCGCGCCACCATTGGGCCGGCGCGATACCTTCACCGTACGACACGAATTTCTGGCTGGGACAATTCAAGATGCCGTCCGGCTCGAGGTCGGGATTGGCGTTCGCCCCGATGGTCTGCAGCCAGCCGTCTTCGTAGGCGGGCAGTTGGCCGTCGCCCTTTTTGCTGTCGTTCAGGTAGACCTGCACAAGGTCGCCGAGGCTGTTGAGATTGGCGCTGCACCGGGTCGATTGGCTGCTGAGCAGGCCGCGCAACGCCAGGGGCACGAGCACCGACGCCAGACAGACAATAACGGTGACGACAACCACGAGTTCGGGCAGACTGAAACGCTGTTTCCACTCCACGCTGATTCGCATTCCTCGGTTCATTCCAGGATGTGAGGCCCCCGAAAGCCGGCTTTTCGCCTCCGCCGAGTCGAAAACTCCAGCTCTCGTGCTACAATTCAAACCGTCCTTAACCTACGCATAATCAACCTGAATACCAACGCAAACAGCAATTCTTGATGTTCGGAGACCCCCATGGCTGAGAGCTTTCTGCAGGAAAACTTCGCCGAGCGCATCGGCGGCAACCGGTTCGGCAAAGACGATACGATCTACAAGTTCGAAAAGATCAAGCGCGCCAAGCGCGCCGCGATGGCGGCCCATCCGGATGTGGAACTGATCGACATGGGCGTCGGCGAGCCGGATGAACCGGCGTTCCCGACGGTGGTCGAGACGCTGACGGCGGAAGCCGGCAAGCCCGAGAACCGGTTCTATACCGACAACGGCATCGCGGCCTTCCGCGACGCCGTCGTCCGTTACATGCGGCGCATCTACAACGTCGCCCTCGATCCGGACAAGCAGATCAACCACACGATCGGCAGCAAGTCCGCGCTCTCGCTGCTGCCGGCCTGCTTCATCAATCCCGGCGACATCAGCATCATGACCATTCCGGGTTATCCCGTTCTGGGCACCTGGACCAAATACCTGGGCGGCGACATCGTGAACCTGCCGCTGACCAAGGAGAACGGGTTTTTCCCGCAACTGGACACTTTGACCGCCGACCAGCGGCAGCGGGCCAAGCTGCTCTATCTCAACTACCCGAACAACCCCACGGGGGCTTCAGCCGCTCCGGAGCAGTTCAAGGCGGCCGTGGGCTTCTGTCTTGAGAACCGGATCCTGATTGTCTCCGACGCGCCCTACGCACCGTTGAATTTCGCCGGCGCGCCGCTGAGCATCTTGACCATCCCCGGCGCCATGGACTGCGCCATCGAACTGCACAGTATGAGCAAGGGCTTCAACATGACCGGCTGGCGCCTGGGCTGGGCCTGCGGCAACGATAGGGCCGTCGCCGCCTTCGCCAATGTCAAAGACAACGCCGACAGCGGCCAGTTTGCCGGCATCCAGCTGGCCGCCGCCGCCGGGCTCGAGGAAGCCGAAGAGATCACTCCGAAGATCTGCGAGAAATACAGCCGCCGGCTCGGGGCGCTGGCCGACATCCTCAGCCAGGTCGGGTTCGACGCGAAGAAGCCGGAGGGCTCCTTCTATATGTACGTCGAGATCCCGAAAGCCGCGCAGGACGGCACGACGTTCGAAACCGCCGAAGCGTTCAGCCAGTGGCTGATCACCGAGAAACTGATCTCGACCGTGCCCTGGGATGACGCCGGCCACTTCGTTCGGTTCTCCGCCACATTCGAGGCGCAGAACGCCGATGACGAAACGCGCGTACTCAATGAAGTGAAGTCGCGCTTGAGCGATGTCGCCTTTGTATTCTGACGGGTGCTTGCGACCGCGCCCCTTTCGGCGTAAGTGCTCGACAAACCGCGTTCTGAGACGTTCCCGGCTCCACGGGGCTTGTCCCCGTGGTCCGAAGATTCGTCCGGCATGGGAGCAACCGTTTCCCCTGCTTCCGCGGACCTGGCGTTGCCAAAACGCCAGGTCCGCGGAAGGTAGTGATGTCCGTATCACCGTCGGCAGAAATAATCTTGGCCCCACGGGCACAACCCCGTGGAGGCCGGAAACAGAAGATGAACGCCGACGGGGCTGGTCGAGTACTTACCTTTCGGCGGCGTGCCGCCGGCGCGCGTCTTGCCTGTTTGCCGCAGCCGAGTATGGTATACAGTAATACGTACGTCGAAATGGAGGATTGCCTTTTATGTGCAGGTTCATTGTTGTTCTGCCCCTGTTGCTGCTGCTTGCCGGTTGCGGCGGGGAGCCGCAGCGCGGCGCCATTCTGGAGGAAGTGGAGAAGCACAAGGACTCGGACCAGGTCTTCCGGAAATGGGAGTACTACAAGAATGCGCGGGGGCAGAAAATCGCTCACGGTCCGCTCACGCAGTACTACCCCACCGGCGAGAAGCAATTCGAAATCAACCACAAAGACGGCAAGTACCACGGCACCTACAAACAGTATTTCAAGAGCGGCAAGGTCGAGATCATCGCGGAATACGCCGACGGCCAGGAACACGGCAAGCTGCAGAAGTTCTTCGAAAACGGTCAGGTGATGATCGAGGGACAGAACGTCGAGGGCCTGCAGGACGGCATCTGGAAGTACTACGACAAGGAGGGGAAGGTGACCAAGACCGAACACTGGAAAAAGGGACGACTCCAGAATTAGCCGGTCTGCCGGCGGCGGCAGTCTTCGCCATGGCTGGCCGGCCGCCGCGATCGTGCGGTCCAGTGCTAAGGTTTGCCGGTATCGATCGTTGAAACTGTACGGAGCAGCCCGATCATGAAGAACCGAGCCGGACAATTCCTGCTTGCCCTCGCCGCCCTGGCGTGGTTCCCCGTGCAGGCCACCGAAGCCAAACCGATCAAGCATCCCGCCGGGAAGTCGGCCAAGGCCCAAACGCTGCCGCTGCAGAAGAGCGGCCCGGCGAATGTCAAAGTCCTGCAGCTGATCCAGACGGATCCGCGTTTGCGCCGCTACCCCTACGGGCTGTCGTCCCTCTTGCGGCACATCAACGACAGCACCAGCGTCAGACTCGACACCGATCCCGTCGTCGCCCGCAGTTTCGAAGACAAGACGATCTTCGACTACCCCTTCATCTATGTCAATGCCGCCGACCGCCGCAAGTGGGAGTTGAGCGATCTCGAAAAGCGCAATCTCAAACAGTACCTCGAACGCGGCGGCTTTCTGTTCATCGACGCCGGCATCAGCGCGTCCTTTCTGCGGGACGACCCGTTCGCCGGCCAGCACCACAGTTTCGCCGAATGGGAGGAAACGCCGGAGATCCGCAAGGTCTTCAAGAGCATCTTCCCGAACAAAGGCTTCAAAGCGCTGCCCCGCCGGCACGCGGTCTACCGCAGTTTCTACCGCGGCCTGCCGGACACCGGCAAACTCCCGGACACCGTCCGCGAATTCGTTATCAAAGAGAAATGGCCGGAAGGTACGTATTCGGCCGTGGGCTTGACGGTGAAAGGCCGCCTGGCGGTGCTGTGCACACCGATCATCGCCATGGGCTGGGGCAAGGACCCCCTGGGCAACTGGATGACCACGATCGGGTTCCGTATCCGCGAAAGCGCCAGGGACCTCGGCAAGTCGCTCAAGACGGCGGCGTACTCCGGCGAACGCTTTGAGACGCGGCGCGAGGACGGCGATAAAGACATTGTCTACTGCCAGCCGCGGACCCGGCCGGCCTGGGTCCAGGAACCCGGCGGCAAATGGCGGGTCTTCCGCTACTACCACAGTCGCGAGATCAGTGAATTCGCCCACGTCTTCTACACGCAGTTGGGCACCAATATCATGGTCTACGCATTAACGCACTAACCACGAAAGAACGTACGCATGTCCGAAGCTGATGTTGCCGCCGACGGCCAGGCGATCGTCTCGCGCATTGCCGCAGCCCGCACCCGGATCACGACAGAACTGCAGAAGGCGATCATCGGCCAGGAACGCGTCGTTGACGAGATCATCATCGCCCTCCTCTCATCCGGACATTGCCTGATGACCGGAGTGCCCGGTCTCGGCAAGACGCTGCTGGTGAAGAGCATCGCCCGGATCTTCTCGCTGAGCTTCCGCCGTATCCAGTTTACGCCGGACCTGATGCCGGCGGATATCTACGGCACCGAGGTGATCGATGAAGATCCGGCCACCGGCAAGCACATCTTCAGCTTCGCCAAAGGCCCGGTCTTCGCCAACATCGTACTGGCCGACGAAATCAACCGGACGCCGCCGAAAACCCAGGCCGCGCTGCTGGAGGCCATGGAAGAACGCCAGGTCACCGCCGGCGGCAAGACCATGCCGCTGGACCCGCCCTTCTTTGTGCTGGCCACGCAGAACCCCATCGAACTGGAAGGCACCTACCCGCTGCCCGAAGCCCAGTTGGACCGGTTTCTGTTCAATGTCGTCCTCGACTACCTGCCGCCCGAGCAGGAAGCCGAGATGGTCCAGCGCACAACCGACCCGGCCATGCCGGCGCTCGAAAAAATCTTCGACGGGCCGGAAATCGTGGAGATTCAGAAGCTGGTCCGCGAGGTCCCGGCGCCGTCGAATGTGATCAACTACGCCGTCCAACTGGTGTCCGCGACCCGTCCCGGGACGGATTGCCCGGCGCACGTGAAGGAAACCGTGAAGTGGGGCGCCGGCAGCCGCGCCAGCCAGAACCTCATCCTCGCCGGCAAAGCCCGCGCCCTCCTGCACGGCCGCTACAACGTCGCCATCGAAGACGTCAAAGCCCTCGCTCTGCCGGTCCTCCGCCACCGCATCATCACCAACTTCCACGCCGACGCCGAGGGCATCAAGCCCGAGGACATCATCACCCGTCTGCTGAACGAACTGCCGGAGTGAGCTGGATCACCGCTCACCGGTCTTGCGGCCGGGGCGGACCCCGGCGGGAGCGCAGGTTGTCTTGCTGTCTTGGGCCGTGATCAGTGCAGCCTCAGCCAGTTCCGTAGACGCTCGACCAGTCCCAACGGGTCTTCCACCGGCAACGTATGACTGCAGTCCGGACAGATGTGGATGTCGGCGTTTGGAATCCGCTCCGCCAATGCTGCGTACTTGCTGTCCTCGCTGCCCGCTTCGAAATGCAAGGGGATCTGTAGATTCTGCAACGCTTGCCAGCAAGGTGTCATTCGGCCCTGACTGTATTGGCGCAGCGCACGGGCCAACTGGACGGAGTCGTTGTTTCGTCGGCGATTGAGCATGGCGGCAAACTGTTCCGGGCGGCGTTTGAGACCGCTGAACAACTGCAGGTCATACCAGAAGGTCAGGAAGTCTTCGAACGGTTCCTGTTCCAGTCTGCGGGCCAGTTGCTCGTCACTGGCGACCCGAGCGGCCCGTACGGTTTCGTCTTCGATTCCCGGCGACGCAGAGATAATGAAGGCGCCGGCGATCCGTTCCGGGAACAGCCGCAGCATGGTGAAGGCAATCCGCCCGCCCATGGAATAGCCCACCAGGCGGACCTTCGCGTCCTCGGGCGCGAGCATGAGGAGGTCCTTGGCGATAGCGTCGAGATCATGCTCATCCGGGAAGGAGGTCCTTCCATGGCCGGGGAGATCGGGCAGCAGGCAGTGGTGATCCGGCAGGGACCGGGCGATGGCCGACCAGTCGTCGCCGCAGCCCATGAAGCCGTGGAGGAATAAGACGGGCGAGGCGGATTCGGGGCCGATGGTTCTGCAATGGATGTCCATGAGGCACTGCGGCTGCGCCGTCAGGAGCTGGGGCTCTGCCCCAGACCCCGCCAGGAGGCGAGGCGCCCCCTGGACCCGGCATTGTTTGGCTACGCCAGAAGACTCTGGCATTCGGCCTGGATTGCTTGGCCTTCGGCGATATTTGGCTGGCCTTCGGCCTGGATTGCTTGGCCTTCGGCGTTAGCGCAAAACGCTGACGCCGCCGCCCTTGAGCGCGCGGGCAACTTCTTTCTCGACGTCCTTCTGGGTGACCATGGTGGTGTCGCCGACGCAGTCCTGGACAAGGATCCCGTGGGCCGCGCCCCACTGGACGGCGGTCTGCGGGTCCTTGCCCTGCATCAGCGCGGCGGCGACGCCGGACGCATAGGAATCGCCGCCGCCGGTACGGTCGATGATCTCGACGCCTTCGCGCGGGGTAGCCTGGTACATTTTGTCCCCGGTCACGTCGTAGAGGATGGCGGACCAGTTGATGCGGTCGGCGGAGAGCGCGCCGCGCAGCTGGGTGCCGACCAGCTTCAGGTTCGGGTAGTCGGCGGCCACGGCCTTGAGGGTTTTGGTGTAGGCGGCGAGCCATTCCTCGAACGATGCGTCCTGCGGGACTTTTTCGGTCTGGTAGCCGAGGGCGTCGTCGAAGTCGCCCTGGTTGCCGACGACGAGGTCAACGTAGTTCATCATCTCCCGGTTGATCTCGTGCGCCCGGTTTTTGTTCGGCTCGACCTTGGACCGGTAGTTGAGGTCGAAGGAGACGATGGTGCCGTGTTTCTTGGCCGCCTGGGCCGCCTCGATCGCGACGCCCGCGGCGGTGGGGGAGATCAGGGTGTAGATGCCGCCGGTATGGAACCAGCGGGAGCCGAGTTTGCCGAACAGATGTTCCCAGTCGACGTCGCCGGACTTGAGCTCGCGGATGGCGGTGTGGGCGCGATAGTACTCGGTGACGGCGGGCCAGACGCCCTTGCCGTCGAAGGTGAAGTTGATGCCGTTGTGCAGCGTGCCCTTCTGGTCGGTGCTGAAGTCGCCCTCGCCGTCCGTGCTGAACCAGATGATGTTCCCGGTGTCGACGCCGGCTTCGCGCATCTGATTCCGGATGTTGCGGCCGATGCCGTCGTCAACGAGTGCGGTGACGACGGCGGTACGCATGCCGAAGCAGTAGCTGAGGCCGACGGCGACATTGGTTTCGCCGCCGCCGTGAAAGACACGGCAGGTCCGGGCCCTGGCGGTGGGGAAGGGGGTCGGATCCAGGCGGAGCATGACCTCGCCCAGAGAGATTTCGTCATACGTTGTTTCGTCGGCGGACTTGATGGTCAAGGCGGCCATATTGCACTCCTGTTGTGTTGGTCGGCAGCGGTACGCCCGGGTCGGCGGGGGCGCCGAGAGTAATGGAAGACTCCGAACAGCTTGCTATTTCCACGGTTCGGAACACGACCCAAAACCTGGAATCCAATACTATGTAGCTTGATATTTTCAACCGTTCCCCTATCATAAACACTCCTTTTGCCCGTATATTGAGCCGGGGACAACGGGAATGCCGACAGGATAGCAACCATGTCTGATTTTGATGATTTCGAACTTGACGAAGCAACGCTGAAGCAGATCGAGGAAGAAGCGCGCAAGGAAGTCGAGGCCGATTTCGAGCTCGATGACGATACGCTGAAACTGATCGAACAGGCGGCGATGGAAGAGGCTGGACTCGAAGACCTCGACCTGGGCGACGATTTTATGGCGGACCTGCAAAGCGAGGTCATGACTGATGGCGCCGATGTGGATGGTCTCGAACTGGATGACCTTGACCTGGGCGATCTGGATATCTCCGAGAGCAAACCCAAAGTCGCCAAGCCCGAGCCGGAAGTCAAAAAGTCCGCTGAAGAAGTCAAAGTCCGTGTCGTCGACGACGGCAATCTGGATGACGATGCTGAAGGCGCCGTGCAGCGGGCAAAACGCGAAGCCTACGAACGCGCCAAGCAGGAAGCCCTGGACCGCAAGAAGAAGATGGCTGTCGCCAAAGCCCGCCATGCCGTTCGGATCAAAGGCCGCAGCGGGGTTGTCGGCCATGCGTCCGAAATGCGGCAGATGGAAAAGCAGATGGTCAAGAAGCAGGATACCCTGGCCATGGTCGGGATCATCGGCGGCATTATTCTGCTGTTTGTCGTCATGGGCGTGGGCGCCGTCATCGCCATCAACCTCAAGCCCAAACCCCAGGCGCTGCCGGCGAAGAAAGTCTACAAACAGGGCGGCCAGGTGGTGGACGGACCGAATGCCGGCGTCGTCAACCGCAATGCTGAAGCCATGCGCGAATTCAACAAGATCGTCCGCAACGAAAGCCGTATGCGCCGCGGCAAGAATCTTTCGAAGGCGAATATCGAGAAAGAACTGAATCGCATTACCATGTTGCGGACGAATTACCCGGAATTCGCTGCGGGCCGCGCCCAGAAGCTGGGCGAGATGGAAGCCAAGTTCAAACAATGGCTTGAGCTCTACACCGATCCCGGTACCGGCGGCGGCACCGGCGGCACCGGCGGCACCGGCGGCGGCATCGAACTCGACGACGGCGGCGGCATCGAGATCGACTGACCCGCAACGCTGTCGTTCTCCTCAACCACGAACCGTGTCGGCCATGTCTTCAACCCCAGAGGAAGTCTCCGAAACGGCATCGGCATTCCGGGCGCAGGTCAGCCGGTTTTTCGGTGAAGATTCGCCGCTGCAGCGGGCCCCGGACTTCGGCGGCCGGCCCTATGAATTCCGGCCCCAGCAACTGGCCATGGCCGAAACTATCTCCACCTGCCTGACCCGGGGCAAGCACCTCTTCGCGGAAGCGCCCACCGGCGTCGGCAAGAGCTTCGCCTATCTGGTGCCGGCGATCTACCTGGCCCGGCAGACCGGCAAACCGGTCGTCATCAGCACCCATACCATTGCCCTGCAGGAACAGCTTATCGACAAGGATCTGCCGCTGCTCCAACAACTGCTGGATATCCCGTTCACCGCAGCCCTGGCCAAAGGCCGCGAGAATTACCTCTGCCTGACGCGGCTGAAAAAGGTCAACGCCGAAGGCCAGGACTTCCTGCCGAATCTGGAATTGCTGCCCGAGATCGCGAAGATCGCCAAATGGGCCGGCCGGACCGAGGACGGCTCGCGCCATGATCTGGACTTCAACCCCACACGCCAGACCTGGTCGGCCGTCTGCAGCGATGCGGATGTCTGCCCGTGCAACGGGAGCACGGCCGAACAGCAGTGCTTCTTCATGAAGGCCCGGCGCCGGCTCTATACCGCCGATATCATCGTCGCCAACCACGCGCTGTTGTGCGCCGACTTCGCCAGGCGCCGCGACAGCGCGGATAAACAGGGGATCCTGCCGGACTACGCGGCTCTGGTGATTGACGAGGCCCACACCTTCGAGGAGGTCGCGGCTACCCACCTGGGCGTTCGCGTCAGCAGTTACGCGGTGTTGACCATGCTCAACCGGCTCTACAGCCCAAAACGACGGCGGGGGCTGCTGGCCAAGCCCGAATGCGAATCGGTTCGCGGCACGGCGATTCGCACCACGCAGCAGGCGGACCGGTTCTTCCGGCGGCTGCGGCAATGGCTCGAGGATCAGCAGGAAAACCCGTTGACCTATACACACGCCGGACATGTGCCGAACCAGCTGGCCGAGCCGCTGATGAACCTGGCCGACGAATTGCGCCGGCTCGCCCGCCAGCCGGAGCTCGACAAAGACGTCAAGCGCGAGCTCAAGGGCGTCTTCAGCCGGCTTGAACAGCTGCGGACGAACATGGATACATTTCTCGACATGGGCCTGCCGGAGTCGGTCTACTGGTTCGAACGGTACGGCCGCAGCAACCAGTATGTCAGCATGAATGTCGTTCCGGTGGAAGTCGGGCAGGTGCTCCGGGACCTCCTCTTCAATCAGGACTTTCCGGTGATCATGACCAGCGCCACGATGGCGGTGCACGGCCGGCTGGACTACTTTGAACAGCGGCTCGGCTGCCCCGAAGCCGAAAGCCTGATCCTCGACTCGCCGTTCACGTACACCGAACAGGTCACGCTCTATCTGCCGTTCTCCGACATTCCCGACCCCCGTGACGACGAGAACTTTCTGGAAGCCTGCTGTCATCATATTCGCGAATTCGTCACCCAGACCAACGGCAAGGCCTTCGTGTTGTTCACCAACTATACGATGATGACAACAGCCGCCGAGATCCTGATCGACTTTTTCGAGACCAACCACATCAACCTGATGGTGCAGGGTCAGAACCTGCAGCGCAGCCAGATGCTCGAGGCCTTCCGCGAAGACATCAACTCAGTGATCTTCGGCACCTCCAGTTTCTGGATGGGCGTGGACGTTCCGGGCGAGGCCCTGAGCAACGTGATCATCACGCGGCTGCCGTTTCCGGTGCCGAGCCATCCGATGGTTAAGGCGATCTGCGAACGGCTGGAACAACGCGGTCGAAATTCGTTCCGCGATTACTCGCTGCCCGAAGCAGTCCTTCGATTCCGCCAGGGCTTCGGCCGCCTGATCCGCAGCCGCGATGACACCGGTATTGTCGTCGTCATCGACCCGCGCATCACCCGGAAGTCCTACGGCAATGTCTTCCTGCAGTCCATCCCCGAGTGCCGCCGGCAGGTGTTCTGATGGACCTGGAACCGCTGCAGAACGCCCTGCTGGAGAGCGGTTGGCGCGATGTCGAACCCGGCCGTTGCCAGGACATCGACTTCGACCTGATCGGTTGGCGCCGATTTCTTATCACCAAATGGCGCGTGCTCGTCCAGACCGTGCCCGTCCTGGATCAGCCGGCGGTTCAGCTTTGGGCAAAGCATTTCGACAAACTCAGCCGCAAGTCCAAAGGACTGATCTGGGGCGAGTGTTTTCTGCTCTGCCTGGTCTGCGACGAGGTGGCCGAAGACATCGTTGAAACCGCCGGGCAGCCAGGTTTCGGCGTCTTCAACACCGGTCGCATCGAAGGCGGCGGCGGCAATGCATTTGTCGTCGACTGCGCCAACCAACAGGTCTACGGCAACATCCCGGAAGCACCCTATGATGTCCACACCTACTCCGCCGCCATAAGGTCAACCATCGAATCGGTCCTGTTCCCACAGGGCTGACTAATCACCTGATGATGCGCGGCGAGACCGGGGCAAATACTTCACTCACCAGAAGCTTCGGGCTCTGCCTCTTTGTCAGACGGTCCCTGCGCAACTCAGGGGTTGACGGCTTTGAGTTGCAGCTTCGGATTCTGTCGGGGCGACTCGTTGTGCTTGGTGTCAATCTTGATCTTGTGTTGGCGATCGGCGTCATCACTGGAACCGTCGGAGTTGGCATCGAGTTTCTTCTTCGCGAGGTCACGGGCGATGACAACGACTTCGCCGTCAGATGAGTGGTCATCACCAAGCTTGCCTTTGGAGTCGATCCTCTTGTACTCGTTGGGGGGAATGGTGACCGTCGCCGTCAGGGTGTCGTTCTCGACGGTGGTCTTGGACCATTTGGCCTTTGCGTCGGAGTCGATTGCGCTCGCGCCGGAACTGCCTTGTGGATCGAGTTGGATCTTGGTTCCGTCCCATTGGTCGTCCATGCTTTCGGAAAACTGGACCTGGATCCAGATTTTGCGGCCGTCCTTGCCGGAGCCGGCGATGGCTTTCTGGGCGGCTTTCAAATAGTCGACACCCGTTTTTGCCGGGTACTTTCCGGAGCCGTCAGTGGGATTGCTGTAGGTGAAGCTGTAGATCTGACTCTCGTAGCCGGTGTGGGGCGCACTGCCCGTGGAGGCATCTTTGTCAGAGTCCTGCCAGATCTCAAGCTTGGTGATAATGGGGGCCCAGTTCTCGACCCACACATTGTCCTTCGCCTGTGTGGCTCCAACCAGGTCATAGGCTGTTACATGGAGAATGTAGTGGCCATCCTGGAAATAGGCATTGTGGGCGCCGCCGGCGTTGTTCTTGTTGACGCCGTTGTCCTCGCCGCTGGTGACGTTCCTGGCGGTAGTGTTCCAGTGTTGTGTCTTGTCGACGTTGGCAGGATCACCGTTGGTTCCCTTCGTATTGGTAACAAGGAAATGCCCGCAAGTGTCGCGGTCCCAGATGTACTTTTTGACCTTAGCAGTGTCGAAGATATCGTTCGTTTTCGCGATGCTGCCGTCGTACAGGGCCTTGTCGCACTTGTGCAGCACATACGGTGCAGCGGCGGTCTTGATGCCGTGGGAGTCCTTTGCTTTGGACTCGACGTAGTAGCTGATGCTGTAGATGGCGGCGGGCTTGCGTTCGTGGCCCATCTCGTCCTTGGTCTCAACCGTGGCATCGACCTGGTCTTTGATCTTGTATCCCTTGCCGACTTTCGGGATGTCCTGGGTATCGGCGATGCAGTCGCCGCCCCCATCGGGGCGATACTGGATTGCCTTATCGTCTGAATCGAGCGCAACGGGCCGTTTGCGATCAAGGATCTGCGGTCGATTCTGCGCGGGGTCACGCAGGCGGTTCTCGGCGAAGATGGCGAGGGGATTGACGTTGTCCTTGACGTCAAAGCTGGTGACTTTGGACAGGTAGACGTGCGTGTGTGTGCCGTACGCACCGAAGTTCGTGTTCTGGATCGTTCCGATCTGATCGCCGGCACTCACTTCCGCGCCCTTGGCAACGACTGCAGTCTTCATGTGGCCCATGTAGAGATAGCGGCGATTGCCCCCGACTTGGACACGGAGGACGACGGACCACTCGGTTGCGGCCGAGTTCTGGAATCTCCTGACGACGGTTCCGGCGAGTGGGGTATGAGTCTTGGTGTCGGGCGGGGCTATCGCGTCAATACCGTCATGGTAGCCGCCGGGGCCGTAGGAGGTACTCTCAAAGAAGTCCCCGAAGGAATAACCAACGACAACAGCCGCTGCCGTGAACCATTTCTCGGTGTTGGGCTCGCCGGTGGTTGCCTTGACCGGCATCGACCAGGGCGAGAACTTCCGGGCAGCCCCCGCGCCCTTGAAACAGCGGACGCGGTAGGTGTACTCTGTGGCATTCGTCAGACCGGTATCGGTATGGGTCTTGGTGTTTGCCGCCAGGTCCGGCCTGACGGTACCGTCGCGTTCATATTGGTACCCGCTCTCCACGCTTGAGTTATCCGTCCAGTCCAGGACGAGTTTGGTGCCGTCCCCATGCACGCTGGCGACACTGAGGTCCGTGGGAGCGGCGAGTGTGGTGGTCGCCGTGGCGGGCGCCGACCAAGCGGACACCACAACAGGCGGGCCGGTCACGTAGGAACAGATCATGACCCGGTACTCGGTTTGTTCAGTCAGGCCTTTGATACGTTTCGTCGTTTCGTTGGCGCTCACCCCAATGTCTGTCGTGGCGCCGCCGGTCGGAGAATACCGGATGACGAAGTAGTTTTCGTGCTCGGAATTGTCCTTCCAGGTGATGTTGATGTCGTTGCCGAGATCACCCACGGTGACGGTGACGTTGGTCGGCTGGGCAAGTCTCGTCTTGATGCTGACCGTGGCATAGCTGGACTTGATGGCGTCCTTATAGGCGTAAACCCGGTACTCATAATCGGTCAGATCCGTCAGTCCGGTATCCTTCCAGCCATGCGCCCCGACACCGAGTTCCTTCACCTGCTGCCAGGCGCCGTTAGCCGGTCGACGGTCCACGCGATAGCCGGTTTCCACGCCGGAATTATCCGTCCATGACAGGCTGACTTCCTTGCCTGAAATCTCCGCAGTCGCGGTCAGGCCGGTGGGAGCCTTCAGTTCTGTTGTCGCGCTTGCCTCGTTGGACCAGTCGGACTTTTCATCAGCTTTGAAGGCCTGCACGTGATAGGTATAGGTGGTCCCCTCCGTCAGTCCGGTGTCAGTCCACCTTGTAACACCGACAGCAGTCTCATGCACTTTCGCGTAACCACCTGTCGTCTTGCGCTCGATGCGGAACCCGACTTCGGTCGTGGCGTTGTCATACCAAGTCAGCTTGATCTTATCCGCCCCGGTGGCTTCGGCCGTGAGATCGGATGGCGCTTCGAGACCGGCGCCGGTCTTGATTTCGGCTTCAGCCGTCCAATCCGAGTAAGCCTTGGTACCACCATGGCTGATGTAACACCGAACCCTGAACACATACTCGGTATCGACCGTAAGACCGTTGATAGCCGCGTCAGTGGCGTTCTGCGGCCGGGCTTTGGTTGTCCACGCGCCGGCTGTTTTCTTCTTGTACGCGACTTCGTAGCCGGCCTCAACGCCGGAGTTGTCCGTCCACCGGGCGCTGACCTTCGTGGTTGACGTCAGTGAAAGCGAGAGATTAGTCGGGGCTTTCGGTTTGGTTGTCACGGTGCCCAATGCCAGCCAGGATGACCCCTGCACCTTGTTGTCGACCATGATGATCGAGCGGACCTGATAGCTGATCTTTGTGCCCTCCGGGGCACTTTCATCGGCATGCGTCTTGCTGTTGGCGGCGAGCGTGATCAGGGGCTGGAAGGCGGCGCCGGTCTTCCGTTGGACTTCGTAGCCGGTCTCTGCCTTCGAGTTGTCGGTCCACCGCATGGTCACTTTGGTGGGCGAGTCAGCATTGATGGTGGGTACGGTTGGCGCTTTGGGGTTGGTCGTGGTCTGTGCGAAGTTTGAGGGCGCGGACTCATCGCCGGCGGCATTTCGGCCGACAACGTAGTACCAGTACTTCGTTGCTTCGGCGAGGCCGGAGTGGGTCAGTGTCACCTTCGGGGGAACTACGGTGCCGGCAACGGCCCAGACCGCGCCCTCCTTCTTCGCATAGACGCGGTAGTCTTTGACCCCGGCAACTGCACTCCAGGCGACCTCGATTTCGCTGTCGGACTTCGTTGTCGCCGTAACGCCTTTAGGTGCGCCGACAGGCAACGTAACAGTCACTTGCGCCGACCAGGCCGAATCGGTATTGACGTTATGGGCGCGAACCCGGAACTGGTACGTGGCCCCCATGGTCAAGTGATAGATCTCGCGGTATTCGGTGTTTGCGGCTGCATTCACTATGCCTGTGGTGGCACCGGTTTTGTGCTCTATCTGATAGCTCGTCTCTTTGCCTGACTCATCGCTCCAACTCACGAATGCCGCGGTCGAGAAGATGGCATCTGCATTCACGTTGGTTGGCGTCTTGAGTTTGGTGAACGCGTCGGCACTGGCCGCATTCGAGAGTTCAGCGCCGTTGACCGCACAGATCTCCGCGATGTATTTCGTGCCCTCCGCCAAGCCATTCAACGTGTGTGTCGTCACATCTTTGGCAATGTTGATGTCTGCCGACCAGACGCCACCGGTTTTCTTGTATCGAATGCGGTACCCGGTCTCGCCGGCCACGTCATTCCAGGTCAACGTGATTTCTGTCGGGCTCTTGCCGACGGCGGTGAATCCGGTGGGTTTGGGTGGTTTCGCAGCATGGGCTGGAACTTGCCCAAGGAAGGCAATAAGGAGTATCGTGAGGACGGTGTATTTCATGGTGATTCCCGAGGTCTACTTGGTCAGTGAAATCTTGGTCTTGGGGGCGAGGGTTTCGAGCGTCTTGCCGTCGGTGCTCACCGTCCAGAATGGACCGTCAGCGCGATCGGCGGCGATCTCGTCCGAAAGGAAGTGGTTGACCCCGCGAGCCGGGTCCGACTTGGCGTGATAGCGACTGATCCGCTTCCCGTCCAGGCCGTAGACGGAGTACAGCACCCGCCAGCCGATGCCGGTCGGCACGAGTTGAGCCGAAGCAACGCATTGATCGCCGGCATGAATCGCCCCGATCCTCTGCGGTTGCACGGTCCCCAGATCCGGGTGACCGATGACATCGATCCATTCCTGACGATTCTTCTGCAGGTCGAAGCAACGGATTATCCGCGGCTCGATCGTGAACAACCGTGCGCCGTCCGGCGATAGAGCGATGGATCCCGGTCCGAACTTTGCGCCCCGCTGCGTCCACTCATGGCTGCCGGACTCCTGCCGGCGCTCCGGGTCGACGGTGTACATGAAAATCTGAGTGTCTGTCGGTGTCCCGATTCCGCCGAGGCCCATGATGGTGCAGACCAGCCGCAACTTTGTTCGGGCTACAGCCACGTCGCCGATCACATAGTCGCGGTTGCCCAGGTCATCCTTGGGGACGAATGATTTCTGCCAGGATTCGCCGTTAGCCCAGACTACCATGACGCCAGGTGTCGGCAGCACCAGTACGGCCACTTTCCCGGTGTGGAGGAATCGAACATGCACCCGCCCCATGGGGATGCGGTCCAGGCTCTTGGCCAGTTTGCCGGTGGCTGTGTAGACTGCCGCGCCATGCTGCAGGACCGGCCGCATCGGATGTCCCTGAACCGCGCCCCAGACCACAACCAGTCCCTGGTCAGAGATCGCTACACTGTTGCGGGCACCGACCTTCTTGATCTCTTGCTTCTTCTTGCCGGCCACGTCATAGACCGTGACGCTCATCGCCCCCATATCGAGGACAGCCGCCAACTGGCCGTTGTCTGAGATGCCGGAAACCTTGCTTTGTCCGGGCGCCTCTCCAGGCGGGACGTCAAAAGCTGGCTTCGGAACCTTGATCTGGATCGTTTTCCCGCCCGCAAAGTAGAGAGCGCCGTTCTTCAATTCGATACGTTTGCCGTCAGCCCCGGCCATGCCGGCGACTGCCAGAAGCAGGGTCATGATATACAGGCGACTCACGTTATTTCTCCTCGTAGTCTTCTTCAAAGTCCGTCATCTTTCCGGCCGTGTCGATGCCGTACGTCCACTCGCCGTGGTTCTCCCACGCGTTGTCCGTGTTGTAGTACATGTCCCACGGATTGCCGGCGCGGTCCAGACAGCCGCCTTTGCCGACATCGAGTTTCAACAGGTACTTGATTTCGATATCGCTTGGCTCGGTCGGTGTGGTGTAGAAGAGGTAGTAGTCCTTCGCGCCGGTACCGCGCTTCAGCAGCACGTTCACATCGCCTTTGTCTTCGGTCAGACCGTAGTTCGCAATCTCCTCCTCGTTGTCGTCCTCGTCCTTGAAACAGCGGGTCACGATGAACTTCTTGCCGGCGCGAGTGACAGTGCTCGGATCAACGCCGGAGACCGTTGCGCCGCTATAGGCTTCATCATCGGGAACGGTCACGGTCAGGTGCCATTCCTTGATCTTCCTGTAATCAAGACTGACGACGGACATCATGCTCTTGGCGGTGATACCCAAGTCCAGGCGGTAGTCACTGCCTGCTTCGGTGAGAGGCTTCTTCCCGTCCTTGTCCTCGCACGCGTTCCACATGGTCTCGATGTAGTCGTCAGCGGCACTGATTGTCGTCGGCAGACCACTCAGCTCACGCTTGCGCTGGTTTGACTTGTCGAAAACCCGTACTGCTGCGGCGTCGGGCGTCAGCTCTTTCGGCAGCCATTTGTAGCGGATCACGTTGCGTTCAGAACGGGGGACCATGTAGTCAGCAGCCGCCACGATCTTCGCTTCGAACGCGGTGATGCGGACCGCGTCGGATTGCCACTTGCCGTCGCCCTTGGGGTCGAGCTCAAACAGGATCCGGTCAGACCCCAGGCTCTCACTTGGCGCGATGCCCTCCAGGTATATGGGGATCGTGGTTTCACTCTTGGTGATTCCCAGACGGGACACATCCGTGTAGGTCCCCGGCGCCACAAAATCGCCGCCGTCGGTCTGGTTGGCCGAAGCGCTATTGCGTTCTGTCGCGGCGGGCTTTAGCCACAAACGCAACTGTCCCGGCGCCGGCTTGTAGACATATGGTGACTCCGGCGTCCCTTCGCCTGTGCGCTCTACCTTGCTCGGCGGCGAGGCGGTGTAGGTGATCTTGAGCTTTGCCTTCTTTACATCAGTGTCTGTGGGAAGTGCCAGCACCAACTGCGCGAAGGACGTCTTCCCCAGCTCATCGTCCTTGTTGTTGTCGATGCCGTCGTAGTCAAAGCCGTCCGCATAACCGGGGATGTCGTCGCCATCGAAGTCAGACGAGTTTACGGGGATCAGCTTGCCGATCTTGCCCTCATCGTCTTCGATCTTGTCTTCGTCCGGCGTCCGCTCTGGAGCATCGAAACGTTTGGTGTTGTCGGAGTCGACGTCGGCATCAAGACTGGCAACGTCGAGTTTGGCGGACCAGTGGTCCAGCGTTTCATCGCCGCCGCCATTGGCACCAGTATCTTTCTTCTTGACCATGTTGCCTTCCGCCTGGATGGGGAACGTGCCGGCGTCATGCGTGTTGGCAATCACCAGATCGGCGAACTGCAGGCGGTGGTCCTCGTCTGTCGGACGTTGCTTTGCGAAGGAAGGCGCCAGCTTATCGATGTTCTTGCGGACTTCGATGTGCGTCTTCCATTGGTCGCCCTGGCGCAAGCTGAAGCGGGAGAATTTCTCGTAGTCCTCCGAATGTGTGAAGACCGGACTCTGGGCATACAGGTTATCTGTGCCCGTGACGGACTCAACACTCGCAGTACTGAGTTTTTCAGCGTCCTTGTGGTCGATGTCGTCGTTGCGCTCGACCTTCTTTCCCTTCCCCTGAATCACCACATCCGCGCCAATCATCGCGGCGGCAACCAGCATCACCGCAAGGACGACTATGACAGTTGGTTTGTGTTTCACTCTAACTTGTTCCTTCTCAGTTTGTCTCTTACTTGATCGCAATCGCTGTGAGTCCGGTGTAACCGTTCAGCGTCTTAAACAATGTTGCTGCGGCATCAGCTTTGACCCGTTTCGTCGCCACGCCTTTGTCGTCGATACGAACGAGCGTGAGGGTGTGGCGGCTTTTCGCCTGTTTCTTCTCGTCAACCCCGGCATACTGCCGGGTTGCGCTCCACACGGCAATCGTGCCCAATTGCGTGCCGCTGATGTGCACGATCGCAACGGACTCGGTGGTGTGGGCCCGGCCTTTGTTGCGAGACTGCAGTTCGCCGGCGTTGCCCACGCGGACCTCATCCACTTCCGCCAGGGGGACGGAACCCGCTTTGGTCTTGCGGCAATTTGGGAAGACCATCATTGTGCGGTTCCACTGCGTCTCGTGCTTCGAAATGCCGCGGTTGACCGAGAAGCACAGAATCAGTTCCGTTGCCTCCGTTTGGTCGAGTTGGCAAGCGAGCAGCAGCGGCGGGGGGACCTCCCCGGACAACACCGCGTTACCGTCCTCAAAGCTCCAAAGCACCTGCTCTTTCCCGCTCCGGAAGACTGAAAGCCGCAGCGGCTCGAACTTCGGTGTGTCAACCTGGTAGAGGACCGCAATACCGCCGGGCACCGCCACGGAAAGAATGGCCACACCGCCGTCAGGCAGCTTACCGATGGCCTTCAACTGGGCTGGTTTCGGCTTTGCGCCAAGGGCCAGTTGCTGGCCGGCCGGCAAGCTCCAGGAAAACAGCAGGATCCCCGCCGCCGCGAGCAAGCGGAATGCTTTGATGCGTGTCTTCATTTGACCTTCTTCGCAGCGGCGTCGCGGACCACTGTCCACGTTTTGCCCGCAAGCCATTGCTTCTCTGAGTAATTGAAGGCAAAGTCTTTCAACTTCCCGTCCTTACCTTTTGTCTGGTCGGTCCAGTTCCAGGTGCGGTTTGCCAGCGACAAGCCACCGGCCTGCTTGATCTCCAGGGCATACTGAATGCCCTTGCGGACCGCCGTGCCGTCTGCCTTCTTCGTTCGCCGCAACATGTCGGGCCAGGTATAGTCCCGAAGCTCCTGCTTGAACGCCGACGCGTTGTAGGCAAAAATTCCTTTGGAGAGCTTATCCGCCTCGTCGTCTGTGTAGGCCTTCGCTGTCAACCGGGGGTAATCCGTGTCTTTGTACTTCTTCGTCACCACGTTGGCGGTCTTCTTGAATACCCGATAGAATCCCTCTCCCAACCCTTTGGTGTTCGACCAGATGGCAAATGCCTCGACATTGTCTGACGGGTCATAGAGGTTCACCTTGGAAAGCGCCTGGGATTTGCTCGTGGTGCCGTATCTGTACCGGTTCTGAATCTGGCTGAAACCAATGCTGCCCTTGTTGTCGTAGCCGCCCAGAACAACACGGTAGGAGATGCTGTTGGCACCCCAGTGTCCCTGGGCGCTTTCGTGGAGGATCCAGGCATTGAGCAACTGCCTGCGCGTGACTTTCGGATCGACCTTCTTGGCGATTGCGTCGGTGTACAGCTTGCCCAGTTCTTTGTCTGCCACACCAACCCACGTGCCGAAATCCCTGTGCTTGTTACCGATCGTCTTCGTTCCCTCGTACTTGTCAAACACCGGGAGGTAGTCATTCCAATGCGCCTTCATGCTTGCCCGTGTTCCCGGTCCGACCTTGCCGTCGATGCCGATCTCGTCGCGCGTCTGGAAGCGCTTGGTGGCTGTCTCAGATTTCGAGCCGAAAGCGCCATCCACATCGATGGGCGTACCGCGCCATCCATACTTGCCGGAGGACAATCCCATGATGCGCAGAAACGCTTGGGCCATCTCGGCGTCAGAGCCCTTTGATCCACTCAAAACTGTGCGTGCCTTCAACACTGCAGTGACTTCGACGATCTTGTTATCCTTCTTCTTCAGTTTGATGACAACCTTGACGTCCTTCTTCCGCTTTGGCTCAACTTCCCAATAGATATCTTTCAGATTGGCAATCGCGCCTTTCAGATCTTTCGCCGCGAGTACTTTGGCCGCATGCTTCCAGCTTCCATACTTCTTCCCGGCATCGATGGACCACTCGAATTCCTTCAGTTCCGCCCGGAAATCATCCGACAGCACCGGTTTCAGTCGCAACCGGAACCCCGGCAGGTAACGGAAAAACTCGTTGTCGCCTTTCTTCTCGCGCTTCATTTCCGTTTGGGGATCGACGATCTTGTAGAACACGCGGAGATCGAAACGAACAGCGTCGATCTTGGCCGACCAGTGGGCCGGCTCATCGGCCCCGCCGCCGCCAGCTGCTTCACCTTCCTCCTGCACCAGGTTCCCTTCCGCCTGTATGGGAAAGCTGCCGGCGTCATGCCTGTTGCTCTTTACCAGGTCAGCAAACTGGAGGCGATGGTCATTGTCCTTATCGGTCGGCCGCTGCTTGGCGAAGGAGGGAGTCAGTTTGTCGATATTCTTGCGGACGTCAATGTGCGTCTTCCAGCTGTCACCGGTTCGTTTTGCAAATCGGTCGAACTTCTCGTATGCATCGGAATGTGTGAAAACCGGACTCTTAACGTAGACGTTGCTCGTGCCTTCGACTGGTTCCACATTTCTTGTTGCGAGTGCTTCGGCATCGTCGTGATCAATCTTGTCATCACGCTGAACTGCCTTGCCTTTATCTTTGATGACCACATCTGCCCCGACAGCCTCATTTCCTACCGCCATCCATGCCAGGACAGCCAACAGCCACGTAATCCGCCTCAATCTTCGACCTCTTTCTCTTTCTTCTTGTTCTCTTCTTCGAGATAACCTTTGATGTACCACTGGGCAATGCCGTAGTGGTCCTTGTCGCTCTTGGGACACGCCCGCAGAATCGCCAGACCCTCCTTGCGGCGACCCGATTCCACCAGCCGGGGACCATACGTCACGTATGCTGCACCAACCCAATGGTTCTTGTGGCCGGACTTGATCAACTGCCGCAGGTACTCGTTACCCAATTCCCAGATCTTCTTGTCATTCGGCTGATTGCAGATGTTGCCCGCAGAGAACATCGCGCGGTCCCGCGTATAGCTGCTGCCGCTATTCTCGATCAGTCGTTTGAGAATGAGAAAGCTGGCCTTCGCTCCCTTGTCCCAGTAGACGGCCGATGCCAACAAGAACTGTGGATACTGTTCCTGCGCTTTCGACAGCTTGCCGCAGTGGCCATTGAGGATCTTGCGTGCAATCACTGAACAACGCGCAAACCGTTCGGTACAGAAGTAGAAGTCTGCCAGCAGAATCGCGAACCGCCGGCGACGTTTGAACAGCTTCAGCTCGACGGGGTGCGCGTACAGGTGGCCGTTGTCTGCACCCCAATTGAGGCGTTTCAGGTCGTTCCATTGCCCCTTGGCTGCCAGTTTTCGCGTCTTCGGGTCGTACTTCGGGATCAGTTTGTACCAGGTCTTTGCTTCCTCGTTCTGTTCGCGGTAGAAACAGAGGAAACCGATGGCCATCACTGCTTTCGCCCGCAGCCGGTCCAAATACCACGGAGCCGTGCGTCGATTCAACACCGCGCCGATCGCCACGCCCTCTTGACGCTTGATGTTGCCGAACATGTTCGTCTTGGTCGCGACCTGTTGGGGGGCCGCCACCTTTGCCGCCTTTGCCGGGATCCGCGCCAGCCGGGCGTCGGCGCTCGGGGCTTTCTCCATCACCTGCCAGGCCTGCCGGTAATACTTCTCCGCTCGCTCCGGGTCGAGTTCTTCCTCGAACGCGTAGTTCGCGATATCGATCAGTGTCTCCGGCCGGTACAGCCCGAACAGATTCTCTTTCACAAACGCGCGGGCACTCTCCTTCGCTGCCGCCAGCGCCTTCTTGCCGTACGGCAGAGACTGCAGTTCTTTGATGCGCTGCTCGTGCTGCTTCACCTCCGCTTGGAACTCTGCAATCGATGCCTTCGGTACTCGGTACTTCTTTGCCAGCCGCACCAGTTCTTTCGTTTCCGCCAAGGCCTTCCTGGCGTCTGCTACAGCTTTCGCGGCTGATTTGGGCAGTGTCTCGCGCTCCGACAGCGCCAGCAAACATTTGACGCGATAGCACTTTGACGCTTCGGCATAGACCGTCTTCGGGTACTTCTCGATGATTACGTCATAGCGCAACATGGCGTCGAGGTAAGACTTCTCTTTTCGACGCTTGCGTTCTGCATCACGGTACGCCACGTAACCGGCGCCGTAACGGTTCATGTCCCACAGCCGCCGCGCCTGCGCCAGCTTCCGTTGCAGCCGGGAATGCAACAGCTTCTGCCACGCGTCGAACCCTTCTGTCGGCTTCAGACTGTTCAACAGTTTCAGTCCCGCCTGATACGAACTCACCGCTGGTTCGAATACGTGCATCCGCAGCTGCAGATCGCCCAGACACTCGTAGGACAGCACCCGGCCCTCACCCGAAAACCGCCGGCCCTGGGCGTCGATTACCTGCAACGCTTCCTGAACCCGGGCCACCGCCATCAGACAACGCGCCACTTCCAGTGCACACTCCACATTGTTTTCAGTAATCTGCATCTGTTTGTGCGGGAACGGCAGTGCCAATCCATCGGGTTTCGCCGGCGGGTCGGTTCGGTCGAGATAAGCCTGCCGCACCGCGTCCCGGTGCTTCGCCTTGCGCTTGGCTTCCGCGTTCTTCAGCACCCGAAGCCATTGCTTCGCCTGCTTCCCTCCCAACACCTCCGGCGCCAATACCCGTAAACCCGAAACTGGATCCTTCGACATCCGTCGATGGTATTGCGACAGCAAAGACACCACCAGTGGGCGCAACGAGTCGTCCCCTTCAACAGAATGCAGTTTCCGCGCGACCATCCTGTAATCACGCTCGCCGAACAGGCGTTGATCCACTTTCACATAGTATTCGCGCAGATCACGATCAAGCCGCTCCCGCTTGCTCAGCCGCTTCGGTTTTGCTGCAACAATACCCGCCGCAAGACACAGCAATAATGCAATTGTTGTTTGCCAAGAAACCATCCTGGTCCGTCCCTGACGATGGCTTGATTCCAACCCACAGCCGTCCATGCGACGGCAAAGAAACGTCAGTATACTCGCTATAAAGACGCTATCAACTGGTGTTTCTAGAAAGATCCACCTTGAGAGAAAAAGATTCCCGCGATGCAGAAACGCTGTATGCGGAAAAGCAAGGGTGCTGCGGAGGGGCAAGCGAGACTCCTCCGAAACAGCAAACCGACCAGGCAGCGATTACTTCAGGGCGTCCGCGACTTGCTTGACTTTCGGGTCGTCCTCGAGCAGGGCGGAGAAATCAGTTCCCTGTTCGACAGCGTGCTTGATGGCGCCGCTGAGGGACGTGTCGCCCAGCAGGATGGCGCCGACCAGACGGCTGTCGTGGAAGACAAAGTGGTAGAATTTTTCATCTTCGTCGCCGGCAACGACGCGGTAGCTGCCGTCGGACGGATTGAAGTCGCCGATGCTGAACATGTCCAGGCCGAGGACCTTCAGCGTGTTCGACCGCGGGATGCCGCCGAATTCGGCGTCGCCGCCGCAGGCGTTGAGACCGGCAATGCCGCCCTGGTACTGCGCCGCGTTCCACAGGCCGTAGCAGATGCCGCGGTGTTCGGCGACGTCGCCTGCTGCATAGATGTCCGGATCCGACGTCAACAGACGGTCGTCGACGACGACACCTTTGCCGACGTCGAGACCGGCCTTGCGGGCGAGATAGCTGTTGCAGCGGATGCCGGTGGCGATAATGACCAGGTCGGCGGGAATCGTGGTGCCATCGTCGAGCAGGACGCCGGCGGCGGCTTCGTCGCCGAGGATCTCCTTGGTCATGGCGTTGGCCCGCAGAGTCACGCCGATACTCTCGACGAAGGCGGCCATGCGTTTGGCGGCCTCCGCGTTCAACTGTCGCGGCATGAGATAGTCGAAGCCCTCCAGCAGCGTCACGTCGGCGCCCTGTTTGGCCAGCGCGCCGGCCGCTTCGAGGCCGAGGATGCCGCCGCCGATCACCACGGCTCGGGAATGGGATGCCACCTTTGCCAGGACCTCCCTGGCGTCGGTGATCGTACGCAGGGCCAAAACGTTGTCGCGCTTGGCGCCGCCGATCGGCGGGATGAAGGCGTGCGCCCCGGCGGTCAGCACGAGTTTGTCATAGGAGAGCGTTTCGCCGTTCCGCAGCCGGACCTGTTTGGCGGCGGGATCGAGTTCGACAGCTTCGGTGCCGAGACGGAGGTCGACGTTTTTGGCGGCGTACCAGTCGGCCGGATGGATCGGCAGGTCGTCGGCAGTAATCTCCCCGGCCAGGAAGCGTGAGAGATTCAGCCGCCAGTACGGCAGGTCGTCTTCGCGCGAAATCAGGGTGACGTCGGCCTGGGCTGTACGTTTACAGATGGCTTCGACCGCAGATACCCCGGCGACGCCGCCGCCGAGCACGACAATGGTCGACGCCGGCAAGGCGCCGGACGCGGCTTCGGTATCACCGTCGGCGGCAGCTTCAAAGAGGTCCTTGGCGGCCCCGCAGATGGGGCACTCGTCGGGCGGTTCGTCGCCTTCATGCTCGTAATTGCAGACGGTGCAGCGCCAGACACGCGCGTTGCTGAGCTCTTGTTCCTGCGCGGCTTCTTCTTCGTAGGCTTCGAAATCTTCGGCGCCGGCGCCGCAGATGGGGCAGGCGTCCGGGGCTTCGGGGCCGCGATGGACATAGCCGCAAACGAGGCAGCGCCAGGCGTTGGCAGACTCCGGCATGATCGCTCTCCAGGGATAGAACAGACCGGGGCCGGTGGTCACCGGCCCCGGTCCGGACAGTTCCAGTCGTTACTCGACCTCGACGAATTTCTCGCCGGGGACACCGCAGACGCCGCACTTGTCCGGGGCGTCGCCGACAACGGTGTTGCCGCAGACCGGACAAACCATGATCTTGCTCGGGGGCAAGTCCATCCCGGCCTTGTTTGCCTCGAGCGCCTGCGAATACAGACCGTGGTGAATTTCCTCGACCGCCATGGCGTTCTTGAATGAGATCAACGCGGCTTTGTTGTCTTCGGCTTCAGCTTCGGCGATGAATTTCGGGTACATCTCCTGAAACTCGAAACCCTCGCCTTCGACGGCGGCTTCCAGGTTTGCGGTTGTGTCTTTGATGCCGCCGAGGACGCGCAGGTGAGCATGCGCGTGAATCGTTTCGGCCGCGGCTGCGGCGCGGAACAGTTTGGCAATCTGCGGTCGGCCGTCGGCTTCGGCCTTGGTGGCGAAGGCGAGGTACTTGCGGTTTGCCTGGCTCTCACCGGCAAATGCTTCCTGAAGGTTGTCTGTTGTAGCCATTGCGTTGGTCTCCTGGCTTTGGGGGGTTTTCGGATGTGAAAGAAACAGTACAGCGGCGCCGCCCGCGGCAGAGCAGAACTCCCGACTCCCGTCTGCACCCCGCGGCGCACCCCAAGCTAGCGGGATACGGCTTGAAGTCAAGCCGGCGGCGGCGGGTTCGACGCGCCCGGCACCGGAATCGGCGGTGCGCCGGCAAGCGGATCCGGAGTGCAGTTCCGGATGCCGAACGCCAGGTAGCCGAGGGTCACGCCGATGCCGATGAGCCACCAGAGAATCCCGGGGATCGGCGAACCGCAAAGATCGTGGATCATCCCGGCTATGATCACCGGCGCCATGGCCATGACGGACAGGCGAATCAGCGATTCGTAGGTCAGCCTGACGCGAAAGCTGCCGGCGATGAGCAGGCCGATGGCGGCGAACACCAGCGACGCCCCGATTCGATAGATCAAGGATCCCACCACGCCGACAAGATACAGTCCGGGCGCCGTCCACGTCCGCAGCCGACCGGCCCAGAGGTTGATCACATCCCGGTTCAGCTTGAAGCTCTGCATCTGGGACAGGTCGTGGATTTCCGTCTTGCGGCCGTCGTTGACAAAGACTTTGCTCGCGGTCACCAGCATGAGGTATTCGGTGCCCTCCAGGCTGGTGTACTCGCCGGTGGTGTCGATGACCGCGAAGGGTGCCTGCTTGCCGTCTTCCTCAACCGAGATCTCGTACGGCTGTTCACAATCGGCCGTCAGCACGCCTTTTTTGATCTCGATATCGGGAATCTTTGCCACAACCGGCGGGAGCTCTTGGTTGACGAACCTGCCGAGCATGACATGCGTCCGTATCGCGGTCGGCAGCCAGCAGACAAGCAGGAGTACGAGGAGAAACAGGTAGCCGACACCCTTCCAGTGGAGGCCGACGTCGCGATAGAAGGCGCGTGAAAAGAAAGGCATGAAAAAGGCATGATGGAAGCCGTAGGTGCGCACTGGCGTGTCCTCCGATGATCTCAGTTATCCCAAGCTACCCCACCTGCCGGGGACTTCAACGTTCGTCCCGGCTCAATCCCATCTTCTTGATCCGCGAGTACAATGTCGTCGGTTTAACGCCGAGCAGTTCGGCCGCGCCGCCCGGTCCGGAAACCTTCCATTCGGTCAACGCCAGGACCGTCTCCAGATTGCGGCGTTCCAGATCGTCCAATTCCGCCTGGGTCAGGAACTCGCGGTCACCGTGGGTAATCGTCAGCTGCGGCGTCGCCGCGTTGCCGTCGAGGTCCAGCTCGAACGTGCCGTTGCGCGCCATGATCACGGCCCGCTCGATGACGTTTTGCAGCTCGCGGACGTTGCCCGGCCAGTCGTAGGCCTGCAGCTGCATGAGGTCATGCTGCGTCAAGTTGACCGGCGGACAGTTGAGCCGCAGTTCGGACTGCCGCACGAAATGCTGCGCCAACAGCGGAATATCCTCCTTGCGCTGGCGCAGCGGCGGCACGGCGATCGGGAAGACGCTGAGACGATAGTACAGATCCCGCCGGAATCCGGCGGCGTCCTCCAGATCCCGGTTCGTGGCCGCAATGATGCGAACGTCCACCTGCCGTGTGCGGGCGTCGCCGATGCGCTCAAATCGCCCCTCCTGCAGCACCCGCAGCAACTTGCTCTGGAGATTCAGCGGGATTTCGCCGACTTCGTCCAGGAACAACGTGCCGCCGTCGGCCAGCTCAAAACGACCGTCGCGGTCCTGGACCGCCCCCGTGAAGGCCCCCTTGATATGCCCGAAGAACTCGCTCTCAAACAGGTCCTTCGGGATGGCGCCGCAGTTTACTTTTACCAGGGGGTGCTCGCACCGCTGGCTGTGGTCGTGAATGGCCTGGGCCACCAGGTCCTTGCCCGTACCCGATTCGCCCAGAATCAGGACGCTCGCGTCGGTCGGCGCCACCAGGCGAATCTGGTCCAGAATCTTCTGCAGCGCCCGGCTGCGCCCCACAATCTCGCCGAAACCCTGAACCGCGCGAATCTGCTCGCGCAAGGCCAGGTTCTCCTTCGCCAGATCATCCCGGCTGACCCGGACTGCTTCGAATGCCCGCGCGTTGCTGATCGCCACCGCCGCGTGGTCGGCAAACAAATGCAGCCACTCGGCATCGGCCGGCGTCAGGCGCTCGCGGCTGAACAGGCCCAGCACCCCCATGACCTCACCACGGAAAATGAGGGGGTTGCCCGCCATGCTCACAATGCCTTCCTGCTCAACCCATTCCGGTCGGGACACCCAGTGGTTGTCCACGCTCATGTCCTCGATCAACACCGGTTCGCCGTGGCCGGCGATCAGGCCGATCTTGCGGATGTTCAGCGGGAAGCGGCTGAAGAACCCGTCCGTCTGTGTCCATTGCTCCTCCGGTTCCGCCATGGAGCGCCCGGCGCTGGCCGCCAGGTGCAGGCACTCGTCATGATTGGGGCATTCCGGCAGCGCGGGGCAATCCCGGTCGCAGCGATCACCCGGGGCCCGCAGCCAGACCCGGGCCAGCGCGATCCCGGGCTGCGCCGCCAAACCGTTGACGATCCGCTGCAGGATCTGCTCCAGATCCCGTTCCTGCTCGATATTAATCAGAATCGACTGCAGATCTTCGATAATCATGACTAACCGATATACGAGTTTTCAATATTTGCAATTCTATTTTTCGTAATATACGACATTTCGTGCCTGGTTTGACCGGGGTGGATGCGGGTAGGTTTGGCATAACGCGCTGGACCGCAGCATGTTGATGTTTGAATGGAGAAGTTGGCAAGGCATGTGCGCTTCTCTTTGGCGTCCGTAAGAACGAGAAGGATTCAGACAGGATTAGCCGCCATGACCAGACTTGCAACCATCGACCCCGCCACCAGCACCGGCCGCAAGAAAGCGTTGCTGGACCAGGTGCAGGCCAGGATGGGCATGGTCCCGAACATCTTCCGGGTCATGGCCAACGCGCCGGCGGTACTGGAGGCCTATCTCGGCTTCAGCCAGGCATTGAACGGCGGCACTCTGAGTGCGGACCTGCGCGAACGCATCGCGCTGGCCGTGGCCGAAAGCAACGGCGCCCGCTACTGCGCCTCGGCGCACGCCGCCATCGGCCGCACCGTCGGCCTCGGCGAAGAAGACATTCTCGACAGCCGTCGCGGCACGTCGCCGGACAGTCGGATCGACGCGATTTTGAAGTTTGCCGTCAAGTTGGTCAACCACCGTGCCGCCGTGCACGAGGATGATCTGGACCGGCTGCGGGACGTGGGCGTCGACGACGGTGAGATTGCCGAGATCATCGCCAACGTGGCGCTGAACCTTTTCACCAACTATTTCAACTGTGTGGCAGAGACGGAGATCGACTTTCCGGAACTGCCGGTTTTGACTTGAACCAAGAACTCAAAGAATTCGGTACAACTGAGCGGTGGTAGTCGACCAGGACGATACCGGGATCTGAGGAGATGGAAATGAGCCAGAGAAAGCATACGAGCAAGAGCAGCAAAGCAGACAGTGAACGAAGCCTGACCCCCGAGGAATTCCTCGATCTGGTGGAGAAATACCGGCACGAGTTTTACCGCTATGTGCATCGGGCGGCTTGGAACGCCAGCGACGTGGAGGACGTCTTTTCGGAAGCCGTTCTGGCCGCCTGGCGCCAGCGCGAGAAGTTCCAGGTCGGCACCAATTTCCGCGCCTGGATGTACAAGATCCTGACGAATAAGACTTACGTGGCCAACCGCCACACGCAGCGCAACTCGATCGATCTCGAGGAGATCAACCCGGAACGCATGGCGGTCGGCACGGAAGACGATGTGCGCGTCGCCGAAGACCGTGAGTGGTTCATGGAGCAGGTGAACGACGACCTGTACGACGCGGTCGATGTCCTGCGGGAACCGGAACGGCAGTGCCTGATGCTGCGCGCCATCGAGAACTGCACCTACAAGGAGATCGCAGAGATCCTGTCGATTCCGGTGGGAACGGTGATGACCCATCTGGCCCGCGGCCGGGCCAAGGCCCGCCAGGTTCTGGCCGCCGCCGTTCCGGCATAGACAAGCTTCCTTCTCCCCAACACGGCACTCCGGGCCGTCCCGAATTACGGGGCGGCCCACTTTTTTTCAGTGCTGCACACGCAGTCCGGTGCCGTAGGCGAGGACTTCGATGCCGGCGGCCTGTTCACGGCCGGGGCGCACGGTCATGGTCTCCAACCGGACGTTCCAGACGGCGTTGCAGCCCAGCCGCAGGGCCTCCTGCTGCATCCGCACGACAGCTTCCCGGCGCGCCCGCTCGACCAAGGTCTCGAACGGCGCCACCCGGCCGCCGAAGAGGTTGATCCACTTGGCCAGCCAGGTTTTGAAACGGTCGTTGGCGATCACCACTTCGCCGCAGACCAGGGCGCTGCCCGCGATCTCCCAGTTGGCGGGTAAGTGCCGCAGATCCGTCAACATCACGGTCTGCAGCTGCTGTTCGGCAGCGTCCAACCGGTCCAGGTGCCGTCGTTCCTGCCAACTGCCGATCACCCAGGCGCCGACCAGGATGAACAACGGCAAACCCAAGGTGATCAGGACGACGATCAATTGTGCCGCCGCCTCAGCCATCGGCGGGCTCCGGCAGCGGCGGTGGTTGATCCCCCGACACCGTCGTCCGGGCTGCAGCGGGTGCATCCTCGATAAAAACCGCGGTCCCGTAAACATAGAGTTCGGCGGCGCCGCCCATGATCGAGCTGGTGGCGTAGCGCACGTTGACCACGGCGTTGGCGCCGAGCTGTTGGGCCTGTTCCAGCGGATCTTCCAATGTAGCGGGATGGGGGCATTCGTTGCAACCAGTTTGAA